>NZ_JBHTCG010000019.1:0-154057 GCF_042665155.1 Sphaerisporangium rhizosphaerae
CGCCGGGTCGAGCCGGGCGCGGGCGGCCGGGCGGCTGCGCGAGCTCACCTCGTCATCGGCTCCGGGGGCGGCGCGCTCGGGGCGCCCTGCCTCGGTCGGCCCGCCGGCCGCCGGGGGCGTGCGCCGCGTCCCTCCGCGCTCCTCGCCCGTCCGGACGGTCAGCGCGAACACGCACATGCCGGACACCAGGACGCCGAATACGACGGGGATCGCGAGCCGCCGTCGCCTCATCAGCCCACTCTCTCACCGTCCGTCAATGTCCGGTCGCCCATCGTATCCAACGTGGGGGCGCGCACGCCGCCTCGCGAGCGCCGTCAACCCAGGTTGTGGCCGGGTCGGCTATGGTCGCGGCCGAGTCGGCTCAGGTCGTGGCTGACTCAGCTCAGGTCGTGACTGAAGGCGGCCAGGGGGATCGGCAGCCAGGACGGCCGGTTGCGCGCCTCGTAGACCACCTCGTAGGCGGCCTTGCTCAGCTCCAGCGCGCGCAGCAGCACCGCGTCGTCGCCGTGGATGCGCCCGCCGCCCGCCGAGTATCCGGCGATGAACGCCGCGCGGTTGCGCTGTGCCCACTCCGCGGCCAGCGGCTCCAGCTCCTTGGCCTCGGGGTGGTCGGCCAGCAGGTGGCGCGCGGCGTAGTCGAACGAGCGGAGCATGCCGGCGACGTCCCTGAGCGGGGAGTCCAGGGCCCGGCGCTCCTGGAGCGGCTGCCCGGGCTCGCCTTCGAAGTCCAGCACGACCCACTCGCCGGGCGTGCGCATGACCTGGCCCAGGTGGTAGTCGCCGTGCACCCGCTGCACGGTGATGGGCCGTC
Source organism: Sphaerisporangium rhizosphaerae (assembly GCF_042665155.1). Classification (NCBI taxonomy): domain Bacteria; kingdom Bacillati; phylum Actinomycetota; class Actinomycetes; order Streptosporangiales; family Streptosporangiaceae; genus Sphaerisporangium; species Sphaerisporangium rhizosphaerae. The sequence goes on from NZ_JBHTCG010000019.1 coordinate 812, forward strand.
CGGTGTCGGCCAGCCGGTCGAACGCCTCGTGGGCGACACCGGCGTGCTCCGCCAGGCCGGGCACCTCGGAGATGGCGGCCTCCAGGCGCCGCCTGAACCCCTCGACCATGCGTTTGACCTCGGGCGCCTCCACCGTGCTGGTGGTGAAGGCGGCGGCCAGCTCCTTGTGCAGGTGGGCGGTGGCCATGCCGAGCCGGGTGGACTCGGCGGCGAAGTCGCCTCCGGCCTCGGCCGCGGTGGTGCCGGGCAGCGACCCGTAGAGGTCGCGCACGCTGGTGAGGGCCAGGGCCCACCCGTCGCTGGCGGTGGGCAGGAACTCCTGGGTGAAGGCCAGCGTGGTGTTCTCCCCGCCGATGTCGGTCTCGATCCACCCGTAAGGCTTGGCGATGTTCGGCGACCCGCGCTCGGCGAGGGCGGAGACCACTTCCAGCTCCGGGTTCACCCCAGGGACGATCTTGCGGAACAGCTTGCAGATGTAGGCGTCGCCGAACACCAGGGAGGTGTTGGACTGCTCGGCGCCGAGCACCAGGCTGCGGAGGGCGGTGTCGATCTCGATGCCGGGCATGTGGCGGAACCGCAGGCCGCCGATGTCGGCGCCGGAGGCGATGCCGGACAGCAGCAGGCCGGTGACCTCGGCGTCGTGCACGGCGTCGTAGGCGTGGCCGTCGGGCGTCTCGCCGATGGCGACGTGCTTGAGCCGCTGGGGCAGTTCGGGACGGAAGCCGATCAAGAGTTGGTAGCGGTCGGTGCGCGCGTCCTGGCGGACGGTGATGACGAGGTGGCGCACGGTGACGCGGTCGTCGGTCGGCGGTCTGCGGCGGTCCGTGGTCCCGCAGGACCCCGCCACATCGCTGTGGAAGGATTCTGCAGGACCACGAAGGGGCAACGTGGTGGCGGCCTCGACGGCCAGTTCGGTGATCGCGCGGCCCTTGCCGGCGAACCACCGCTGATGGGTGATCCAGCCGGCAAGCAGCTCTTCGAGAGTATGTCTCACGTCTCCTCGGTTGCTGCGCTCGTGGGCGGAAGGGTGAACCAATAGAACCCATGCCCGGGGAGCGTCAAAAGATACGGAAGTTCGCCAATTGGGGGAAATGGCACCCCTCCGGTGCACTCCACGGGGGTGACGCCCTCGAACCGGCGCAGATCCAGCTCGACGGGCTGGGGGAAGCGGGACAGGTTGTTGACGCACAGCACCCGGTCGTCGCCCAGCTCGCGGACGAAGGCAAGGACGCTGGGGTTGGAGGAGTTGAGCTCGGTGAACTCGCCGAGACCGAAGACGTGGTGGCGCTTGCGGATCTCGATCATCTTCTTGGTGAAGTGCAGCAGCGAGCCGGGGTTCTTCTGCTGCGCCTCGACGTTGAGCGCCTGGTACCCGTAGATCGGGTCCATGATCACCGGCAGGTAGAGCCGGCCGGGGTCGCAGTCGGAGAAGCCCGCGTTGCGGTCGGGGGTCCACTGCATAGGGGTGCGGACGCCGTCGCGGTCGCCGAGCCAGATGTTGTCGCCCATGCCGATCTCGTCGCCGTAGTACAGCACCGGGCTGCCGGGCAGGCTCATGAGCAGGGCGGTGAACAGCTCGATCTGGTTGCGGTCGTTCTCCAGCAGCGGCGCCAGGCGGCGGCGGATGCCGACGTTGGCGCGCATCCGCGGGTCCTTGGCGTACTCGGTGTACATGTAGTCGCGCTCTTCGTCGGTCACCATCTCCAGGGTGAGCTCGTCGTGGTTGCGCAGGAAGATGCCCCACTGGCAGTGGTCGGGGATCTTCGGGGTCTGGGCCATGATCTCGGAGATGGGGTAGCGCGTCTCGCGGCGGACGGCCATGAAGATGCGCGGCATCAGCGGGAAGTGGAAGGCCATGTGGCACTCGTCGCCGCCGGTCACCGGGTCGCCGAAGTACTCCACGACGTCGGCGGGCCACTGGTTGGCCTCGGCGAGCAGCACGCGGTCGGGGTAGAGCGCGTCCACCTCCTTCCTGATGCGCTTCAGGTAGGCGTGGGTCTGCGGGAGGTTCTCGCAGTTGGTGCCCTCCTGCTCGAACAGGTAGGGCACGGCGTCCAGGCGGAAGCCGTCGATGCCGAGGTCCAGCCAGAAGTTCAGGACCTCGACCATGGCGTCCTGAACCGCCGGGTTCTCGTAGTTGAGGTCCGGCTGGTGGTGGAAGAACCGGTGCCAGTAGTACTGCCCGCGCACCGGGTCGTAGGTCCAGTTGGAGGTCTCGGTGTCGATGAAGATGATGCGGGCGTCGCTGTACTCCTCGTTGTTGTCCGACCACACGTAGAAGTCGCCGAACGGGCCGGTGGGGTCGTGCCGGGACGCCTGGAACCAGGGGTGCTGGTCGCTGGTGTGGTTCATGACGAGGTCGGCGATGACCCGCATGCCGCGTTTGTGCGCCTCGTCCACGAGCTTGATGAAGTCTCCCAGGTCACCGAAGTCCGGGAGGATCTTCATAAAGTCGGAAATGTCGTATCCGCCGTCTTTGAGGGGGGATTCGTAGAGTGGCAGGAGCCACAGGCAGTCGACGCCGAGCCACTGGAGATAATCCAGCTTGCTGATGAGCCCGCGGATGTCACCGGTGCCGTCGCCGTTGCTGTCCGCGAATCCCCGGATGAGGACCTCGTAGAAGACGGCGCGCTTGTACCAGTGCGGGTCGCGCGGCTTTTCGTGTGTGAAGGTATTCGGAACGGGCTGAGGCGTCAAGCTCACCTGTGGACTCCCCGCTGTGCTTATGCGCGCTTTCCGCCGCCTTCGCCAGTGCCTACGGCTGACTGGCCGGCGTCGCTCGCAGTGTGAGGACGTGGGCTGGGTTGATGTGCGGATCGAGGCGCACGTAATTGGCATGCCGCCAGTGGTACGACTCGCCCGAGAGCTCATCGTCCACGACGAATTCGGCGCCCCAATCGAGGCCGATGGCAGGCATGTCCAGCCAGACCGTCGCCTCGTGGGTGTTGTGTGGGTCGAGGTTGACCACCACCACGACCACATCGCCTATGCCGTGCCTTCGTGTGGACGCGTCATAAGCTCCGGGCAGCCGCTTGGAAAAGCAGACCATGTCCGGGTGGTCGACGTTGTGGAACCGTAGGTTACGCAGTTCCTGAACCGCCGGGTGTGCTCTTCTGAACAAATTGAGGGTTGTGATGAAGGGAGCCAGGCTCCGGCCCTCGCGTTCCGCGGCGGCCCAGTCGCGCGGCCTCAGCTCGAATTTCTCGCTGTTGAGATACTCCTCGCTGCCCGGTCGTACCGGGACGTTCTCCGCGAGCTCGTAGCCCGCGTAGACCCCCCACGTGGGCGACGCCAGCGCCGCCAGGACGGCCCTGATCTTGAACGCCGGGACCCCCCCGTTCTGCAGGTACTCGTGCAGGATATCCGGAGTGTTGACGAACAGGTTCGGGCGCAGGAAGTGCGACGTCTCGTGCGAGAGTTCGGTCAGGTAGCTCTCGAAGTCGGCCTTGGAGTTCTTCCACGTGTAGTAGGTGTACGACTGGTGGAAGCCGATCTTGGCCAGCGTCTGGAGCATGGCGGGACGGGTGAACGCCTCGGCCAGGAACAGCACGTCAGGGTCGGTGGCGTGGACGTCGGCCAGCAGCCGCTCCCAGAACCCCACCGGCTTGGTGTGCGGGTTGTCCACGCGGAAGATGCGCACGCCGTGCGCCGTCCAGTGGCGCACCACCCGCAGCACCTCGGCGTAGATGCCCTCGGGGTCCTTGTCGAAGTTCAGCGGATAGATGTCCTGGTACTTCTTCGGCGGGTTCTCGGCGTAGGCGATCGACCCGTCCGCCCTGACGGTGAACCACTCGGGGTGCTCCTTGACCCACGGGTGGTCGGGGGAGCACTGCAGGGCCAGGTCGAGCGCCACCTCCAGGCCGAGCTCGCGGGCCCGCGCCACGAACGCGTCGAAGTCCTCCAGCGTGCCGAGGTCGGGGTGGAGCGCGTCGTGGCCGCCGTCCTCCGACCCGATGGCCCAGGGAGAGCCGACGTCGTGCGGGTCGGGATGCAGGGTGTTGTTGCGCCCTTTGCGGAACGTCTCGCCGATCGGGTGGACCGGCGGCAGGTAGACCACGTCGAAGCCCATGCCCGCGACCGACGGCAGCCGCTCGGCCGCGGTGCGGAAGTTGCCCGACTTGGGGACGGCGCCCTCGTCGAGGACCGCGCCCTCGGAGCGGGGGAACAGCTCGTACCACGAGCCGTACAGCGCCCGCCTGCGGTCGACCCGCAGCCGGTGCCTCGGACCCCGGGTGACCAGGTCGCGCAGCGGGTGCTGGGCCAGCACGGCCGCCGTCTCGGGGAGCTGCGCCACCGCCAGCCTCGCCCGCGGGTCGAGGTCGTCGTCGCGCAGTTGGTCGGCCACGTTCTGCAGGATGGCCCGGTGGGCGCACCTGTCGCAGCCCGCCTGGCGCACGGCCTTGGCGGCGCGCTCGAACAGGCGCGCCCCCTCCTCGCACATGAGATCGGTGTCGATGCCGCGGGGGATCTTGATACCGGCGTCGTGCAGCCAGGTGGCGATCGGGTCGCTCCATGCCTCGACGCGGTACTGCCACTCGCCCTCGGTCGGCGGCGTCACCTCGACGGCCCAGCGGTCGGTGCCCGGGGCGACCTCGCGCATGGCGAGCAGGCGCCCGCGCGTGCCCTGCGGGTCGGTCAGCACGACCCCGGCGGCCACGGCGTCGTGCCCCTCGCGGAACACGGTGGCGCTGATCTCGAAGGTCTCGCCGGCCGCCGCCTTCGCGGGCCACTGCCCGCAGTCGACGACAGGTTGGATGTCCTGGATTGGGATTCGTCCGATCATCGCGTCTCAAGGTAGCGGCGACGCGCCGGGCGCCGCCGGGAATTGTGAGGGCAGGAGGATCTTGCTTTTTCGGGTCGTCGCCGGCGGACGCCGGCTATGGGCGGGCATGATGGATCACACCCCGAGACGACGACCGTCGTCCCGGGGCTGGCAGGCGGTGGTGTGGCTCTTACATGGGACTGCCCCCATAGTCGCGCTTCAAGCCTGCTTGAGGGAAGTCAGGGGATACTTGGGGGGCTTGTGTCTCCCGCTGTCGGGCCTGGTCTCGGCCTTCGGTCATCGGTCGTACATGATCAAGACATGATCAAGTTGAGATCACTGTGACGAGTCGGCTTTAGTGAGGTTTGAGCCGCTTGGGTAGCGGTGAGAGCAGAAACGCATGAGATCTGGTAGGCGCACAAGAGTGTTCCGGTCGCGCGTCGTGGCGCTGAGTAACTAGGGTCTGGCCAGTGAGAGCAATCCGCAGATTCACCGTCCGTACCGTTCTTCCCGCGGAGCTCGCCGCGCTCGGCGAGCTCGTCCACAACCTGCGCTGGTCATGGCATCCCGAGACCATGGACCTGTTCGCCGAGGTGGACCCCGACACCTGGCAGCGCGTCGGGCACGACCCGGTCGCGCTGCTCGGAGCGGTGGAGGCTGACCGGCTGGCCGAGCTGGCCCGTGATCGCAGGTTCCTCCGCAAGCTGGCCGACGCCGCCGACGACCTGCGCGAGTACATGACCGCGCCCCGGTGGTACCAGACTCTGCCGGACGCCCCGGCGGCCATCGGGTACTTCTCGCCCGAGTACGGCATCGCCGCCGCGCTCCCGCAGTACTCCGGAGGTCTCGGCATCCTGGCCGGCGACCACCTGAAGGCCGCCAGCGACCTGGGCGTGCCCATCCTGGGCGTCGGGCTCCTCTACCGGCACGGCTACTTCACCCAGTCCCTGTCCGCCGAGGGCTGGCAGCAGGAGCACTACCCGAGCCTGGACCCCGGCGGCCTGCCCCTCAGCCTGCTGAAGGAGGAGGACGGCACGCCCGCCCGCGTCGTCATCCCGCTGCCCGAGGGCCGCGCGCTGCACGCGCAGATCTGGGTCGCCCAGGTCGGGCGCGTCCCGCTGCTGCTGCTCGACTCCGACGTGGCCGAGAACGACAACGCCGCCCGCGACGTCACCGACCGGCTGTACGGCGGCGGCACCGACCACCGGCTCATGCAGGAGCTGCTGCTCGGCATCGGCGGCGTGCGGGCGCTGCGCGCGTACTGCCGCGTCACCGGCCACCCCGCGCCGGAGGTCTTCCACACCAACGAGGGCCACGCCGGGTTCCTCGGCCTCGAGCGCATCCGCGAGCTCACCGAGCACCGGCTGTCGTTCGACGAGGCGCTGGAGGCCGTCCGCGCCGGCACCGTGTTCACCACGCACACGCCGGTGCCCGCCGGCATCGACCGGTTCCCCGCCGACATGATCGGCAAGCAGTTCGGCGGCGACAACGCCTGGCCGACCGTGCCGGTCGAGCGCATCCTCGCGCTCGGCGCCGAGCCCGACGGCCCCGAGGGCGGCGAGCAGGTCTTCAACATGGCCGTCATGGGCATGCGGCTCGCGCAGCGGGTCAACGGCGTCTCCGAGCTGCACGGCGACGTCAGCCGCGGCATGTTCCAGGGTCTGTGGCCGGGGTTCGACCTCGACGACGTCCCCATCGGCTCGATCACCAACGGCGTGCACGCCCCCACGTGGGTCGCGCGCGAGGTGATGGAGCTGGCCGGCAAGGAACTGCCCTCGCTGGTCGAGATCGCCCAGGGATGGGAGGGCGTCCAGAAGCTCTCCGACGAGGACATCTGGGCCATCCGCGGCCGGCTCCGCCGCCGGCTCGTCGAGGCCGCCCGCGAGCGGCTCCGCGCCTCCTGGCGCGCCCGCGGCGCCTCCACCGCGGAGCTCGGGTGGATCGACGAGGCCCTGGACCCGGACGTGCTGACCTTCGGCTTCGCCCGCCGGGTGCCGTCCTACAAGCGGCTCACCCTCATGCTCAAGGACGCCGACCGGCTCAAGCAGCTGCTGCTGGACCCGGAAAAGCCCGTCCAGATCGTCATCGCCGGCAAGGCGCACCCCGCCGACGAGGGCGGCAAGAGGCTCATCCAGCAGATCGTCAAGTTCGCCGACCGCGAGGACGTGCGCCACCGCATCGTCTTCCTGCCCGACTACGACATGGCGCTCGGGCAGCTCATGGTCCAGGGCTGCGACGTGTGGATGAACAACCCGCTGCGCCCCCTGGAGGCCTGCGGCACCAGCGGCATGAAGGCCGCGCTCAACGGCGGCCTGAACCTGTCCATCAGGGACGGCTGGTGGGACGAGTGGTTCGACGGCCTCAACGGCTGGGCGATCCCGACCGCCGACGGCGTCGAGGACCACGACCGCCGCGACGAGCTGGAGGCCGGCGCCCTGTACGACCTCATCGAGCGCGAAGTGGCCGACCGCTTCTACGACCGGGCCGGCGACTCCCACCCGCGCCGCTGGCTCGACATGGTCAAGCACACCCTCAGCTCCTTGGGCCCGAAGGTCCTGGCCGGGCGCATGCTGCGCGACTACGTCGTCGACCTCTACACCCCGGCGGCCGGGTCGGCCCGCGAGCTGTCCAAGGGCGAGCACGCCAAGGCCCGCGAGTTCGCGGCCTGGAAGCTGCGCGTCACCCGCGCCTGGCCGGGCGTGCGCGTCGAGCACATCGAGGCGTCGGGCATCGGGGACACTCCCGAGCTGGGCGCGTCGATGGAGGTGCGCGCCACCATCGCCCTGGGCGATCTGTCCCCGGACGACGTCAGCGTCGAGGCGGCCTACGGCAAGGTCGGCGTGCACGACCAGCTCCTCGCGCCGTCGTACATCCCCCTCACCGCCGGGCCGGCCGGCGACGACGGCAAGGCCGCCTACACCGGCGTGGTCCCCCTCGACCGCACCGGCGCGTTCGGCTACACCGTCCGGGTCGTCCCCTCCCACCCGCTGATGTCCTCTCCGGCGGAGCTCGGCCTCATCGCCGTCCCGGAGGAACCCGCCGGCATGACCAGCGGCACCCTCCGCTGAGGCGATTTGTTCGCGCCGAATTCTCCGTTCATGTAGAAAAGGCCGCTCGCCCGTTCGACGTCCATGTGAGAAGCCCGCCCGGCACGACGGCCGGGCGGCGGCCGACGGAGGAGAAGTCATGAGGGTCATGGTCATGATCAAGGTGAGCGGAGCGGACGAGAGCGCGATCGTTCCGACGCCGGAGATGATGGCGGAGATGGGCGCCTACAACGAGAAGCTCGTGAAGGCGGGCATCATGCTCGACGGCGGGGGCCTGCGGCCGAGTTCCGACGGAGCGCAGGTCGTCTTCGAGGGCGGCACGACCTCGGTGGTGGACGGTCCGTTCACCGAATCCAAGGAGATCATCGTCGGCTACTGGGTCTGGCAGGTCAGATCCCTGGAGGAGGCCGTCGAGTGGGCCCGGCAGTGCCCGAGCGACCCCGGCAGCGGCAGGCGGGAGGTCCTGGAGGTGCGCCCGTACTACGACGAGGAGGACTTTCCGGCCGCGGAGGCGCGGGGCTGAGGGCGCCGGCCGGAGTCCGGGGAGGGACGCGGTGCACGCGCGGCGCTCGCTCGGGGAAGGGGCGTGATGGACGCCCGGCGCACGGTCGAGGCGGTGTGGCGCATGGAGTCCGCGCGCCTTGTCGCCTACCTCGCCAGGGTGGTCCAGGACATCGGGCTGGCCGAGGACATCGCCCAGGAGGCGTTCGCGTGCGCCCTGGAACAGTGGCCGCGGCTGGGCGTCCCGGACAACCCGGGCGCCTGGCTGACCACCACGGCCAGACGCCGGGCGATCGACCTCATCCGGCGCGAGCGGGTGCGGGACCAGAAGTACGCCCAGGTCGCGGCCGACCTCCTGGCTCCTGCTCCGCCGCCCGGCGGGGCCACGGACGCCGAACTGTTGTCGCTGGTCTTCGTCGCCTGCCACCCGGTCCTGTCCCGCGAGTCGCGCGCGGCGCTGGCGCTGCGCCTGGTCGGCGGGCTCAGCACCGAGGAGGTCGCCCGCGCGTTCCTGGCCCCGGCCGCGACCATGGGGCAGCGGATCACCCGTGCGAAGCGCACGCTGACCGAGGCGCGGGTGCCGTTCGAGGTGCCCGGCGACGACGAACTGCCGGCCCGGCTGTCGGCCGTTCTGGAGGTCGTCTACCTCATCTTCAACGAGGGCTACTCGGGCACGTCGGGTGAGGAGTGGGTCCGCAGGGACCTCGCGGAGGAGGCCATGCGCCTCGGCCGCATCCTGGCCGGCCTGTTGCCGCGCGAGCCGGAGGTGCACGGGCTGGTGGCGTTGATGGAGGTGCAGGCGTCTCGCTTCCGTGCCCGCACCGGCCCGCACGGCGAGCCGGTGCCGCTCCAGCATCAGGACCGCTCCCGATGGGACCGCACGCTGGTGGCGCACGGGCTGGCCTCGCTCGCCCGCGCCAAGACGGCCGGCGGCCCGCTCGGGCCCTACACCCTGCAGGCGGCCATCGCCGCCTGCCACGCCCGTGCCCGGCGGTTCGAGGAGACCGACTGGGAGGCCGTCGTCGCGCTGTACGACGCTCTCGCCCAGCTCGCCCCCTCGCCCGTGGTGGAGCTCAACCGCGCGGTCGCGCTGCTGCACGCGGACGGGCCCGAGGTGGCGCTGAAGGCGCTCGACGCCGTCCGGCAGGACGCGCGGATGGCGCGTTACCACCTGCTCGGCGCCGTGCGCGGCGACGTCCTGCTGCGCCTCGGCCGGTCGGCCGAGGCGGCCGAGGAGCTCGAACGGGCGGCGGGCCTGGCGCCGACGACCCGTGAGCGCACCCTGCTCATGGAACGCGCCGCCGCCGCGACCGAGCACGGCTCGTCGCACGGCGCGCGGGGGATCGATGGCTCTTCAGCGGATCCGGAATAAGGAGGTGAGGTGCTCAGTTAACCGTAGCGGCTAAGAAATACTTAGCCAAATGCGGCGGCGGGCAAGGTCTGAGAGGTCCGAGTCCGCTGGTGAGGAGATGGTCATGGCGAAGTTGCAGATCCTGGTGGCGAGCACCCGGCCCAACCGCGCGGGGATTCCCGTGGCGCGGTGGATCGAGCAGGAGGCCAGGGCGCAGGGCGCGTTCGACGAGGTGGAGGTGGTCGACCTCGCCGAGCTGGGCCTGCCCTTCATGGACGAGCCGCACCACCCGAGGATGCGCAACTACCTCAACCAGCACACCTTGGACTGGAGCGCCAAGGTGGACGGGGCCGACGCCTTCGTCTTCGTCATGCCGGAGTACAACTACGGCTACAGCGCCCCGCTGAAGAACGCCATCGACTACCTGTTCCACGAGTGGGCCTACAAGCCGGTCGGCATCGTCAGCTACGGAGGGGTCTCCGGCGGGCTCCGCGCGGCTCAGATGATCAAGCAGGTCGTCACGACCCTCAAGATGACGCCCGTGGTCGAAGCGGTCGCGATCCCCTTCGTCCAGCAGTTCGTGGGCGAGGACGGTACCCTCTCCCCGAACGACCTCATGGTCTCCTCGGCGAAGGCCATGTTCGACGAGTTGAGGCGCGTGAGCGACGCCCTGCGGCCGCTCCGCGAGAGCCTGCCCGCATGAGGAGCCAACCATGACGGCCACGACCGAGATCCACAAGGTCTGCGCACGGTTCCACATCGCCGTCGAACTGATCGGCGCCCGCTGGACCGGCGCCGTCCTCCGGGTCATCTTCACCGGCCACAGCCGGTACGCCCAGATCAGAGAGGCGGTGCCCGGGATCAGCGACACCATGCTGGCCGCCCGGCTGCGCACCCTGGAGGCCGAGGGCCTGGTCGAGCGCGTGGTCCTGCCCGCCACTCCGGTGCAGGTCGAGTACCACCTCACCGAGAAGGGCCGCGACCTGGCCCCGGTGCTCGAAGCCATGATCGCCTGGTCCCACAAATGGATCCCGCTGCCCTCCGCCGACGGCCCGGCCGCCGAGACGTGACGCCGGGTCGCGCAGGGCGGTGACCTGGACGCCACCGCCCCGGGGACGGCCCTGCCTTCACCCCCGCGACGCTCGCGCGGCCGGCGGACGAACACGACGACCACGACGGCTCGATCGGCGGGACGGGGAGGCCGGGGAGGTCGGGGACAAGGGCCGGAGAGCCGGTGCGACGCTCAGTCGCCGGTGAACAGTTCGTCCGTGGTGGTGGCAGTGGCGCTGCGCAGCATCCAGGTGCTGAGCAGGGAGAGGTCGGTGCAGGTGGTGATGCGCTCGTGGACGTCGTCGGAGACGTGGACGCCGCGAGCCTTGAGGTTGGTCAGCACCGCGTTGCCCCTCTCTTCGACCCGTGCTTCCTTCTTGCCCGCTTCGAGGCCCTTGCCGTAGTGCTCTTTGGCGAAGGGGCTGTAGACGGGCCAGGTGGTGTCCTTCATGATCTCCTCCAGGGGGCATGTCACGGAATGCTATCAGTCAAGTGTGTTGAGTGATGACGCTGTTGATCTGCTGTGCGGTGGCTTCCGGGTCGTGTCGGATGCCTGGGTGCCGAGTCAGCGTGGGTTGTCAGGAAACGTGATGTAACGGTCATCTATGGGTTTCGGGTAGATCAGGCTTTGCCGTTAAGGTGACCGGTCATGGCTGGGTTCGTGATGCGTGTCCTGGCGCCGCTGCGGCTCCGGCGCGCTGTGGTCGGCCGGTTGGATGCCCGTTATGTGACGCGGGCCGACCACCGGCAGGACGTCCGGGACGCCCTGTGGGAGGTCCAGGCGCTCAAGAGGGAGATGGAAGGGCTGCGGCGCGAGGTCGAGCAGCTCCGCCGCGAGGTCAAGCGCGCCGCCACGACGGCGGGGACGCCGGGCGCGGCCCTGACCGCGAAGGTCGAGGACGCCCACCGGCTGGCCACCGAGACCGCCTCGGCCGTCGACCACCTGCTGCAGGAGGAGGTCCGGCTCTGGCAGGCCGTGGACGGCCTGAGGAGCGGCGAGGCGGCATCGTGAAGGGGCGCCTGGACGGCCCCGGACGGGGGCCCGGGAAGCGGGGCGGCAACGTGAGGGGTGCCTGTACGGTCCCGGACGTGGGCCCGAGGAGCGGCGGGGTGGCGTCGTGAGGGTCGCGTGGACGGCTCTGGACGGGGGAGTGTGGCGGCTGCGCATGCGGCTCGACTCCGGCGAGGACCTCGCGGGGACGGTCACCGACGGGCACCCGGTGGAGCTGGCGACCGACACCTGCCATGTGCGCCTTCCGGCCCGTGCGGGCGACGTGGGCCCGTCCGGGGCCGGGTCGTCGGGAGCGGGTTCGTCCGGCGCGGGAACGCCGCCGGGGGAGGCGCATCCCGATCTGCTGGCGCTGGCCGCGTGGACGGTGGCGGCGCCGTGGACGCGGCACAGGGTGGTGTTCGACCGGCCGATCTCGGCCGAGCTGGCGGCGGCGTTCGAGAGCGGCTGGGGCGTCGAGGCCGGGCCGGTGGGCGGGGGGCCGCCGCGTGCGGCCGGTGACCGGCTGGCGATCTCCTACAGCGGGGGCGCCGACTCGGCGGCCGTGGCCGCGATCCTGCCGGACGCGCCGCTGATCCACTTCCGCAGGGTCGGCCATCCCCGCGTCCCGAACCGCTGGACGCACTACCGGTCGGACGTATTGGCCGCGCTGGCGAACGACACCGGCAGGGACGTGACGATCGTCGAGTCCGACCTGGAGTTCCTGCTGCGCTCGCCCCGCCCGGGCTACCCCGAGCACCATGCCGTGATGGCGGGCGCCGTCCTGCTGGCCGACGCCATGGACCTCGGCGGCGTCGCCCTGGGCTACGAGATCGGCTCCCGGTGGCTGGGCGGCGGCCGGTACGTGCACCGGTACACCCCGGACAACCCGATGTGGTCCGGCCACGGCCCGTGGGGCCGGCTGTTCGCCGCCGCGGGCCTGCCGCTGGTCCTGCCGGTCGGCGGCATCAGCGAGGCGATGACGATGCGCGTCGCGCTGGGCTCCGGGCTGCGCGACCAGGTGCGCTGGTGCCTGCGCGGCGACGGCGCGGGCCCGTGCGGGCGGTGCGGGAAGTGCCTGTACAAGGAGCTGATCCAGGCCGCGATCGAGCGCCGTCCGATGAGCACGGCGATCACCGCCGACCGGCCGGTGGCGCGCAAGTGGCAGCAGCCCCCGCCGTACGGCGGCCAGGAGATGATCGAGTACGGGTGCGCGCACATCCCGAACATCGACGACACGCCCTTCGCCCGCGCGGCCGGATATCTCAGGGCCACACCCGAGTCCACCGCCTGGCTGGAGCGGTGCTACCCTCCGGCCGTCGAGGAGATCCCCGCGCGCTGGCGCGGAGCGATCGCGGCCGTCATGGAGCGTGACTTCGGTTTCATGGACGCGGACGACGTCAAGCGGGTAGAGAGCTGGGGAGGGCGATGAAGGTCTACGTGTCGGTCGACATGGAAGGCGTGACCGGGCTCACCGACCCCGAGGAGATGCACGCCGGAGGCCGCGGCTACGAACGCGGCTGCGAGCTGATGACCGCGGACGCCAACGCGGTGATCGCCGGCGCCTGCGAGGCGGGCGCGACGGCGGTGACCGTGAACGACGCCCACGGCTCGACCAAGAACCTCCGGGTGGACCTGCTGGATGCGCGGGCCACGCTGCTCCGCGGCCCGGGCAAGCCGATGCGCATGGCCCAGGGGCTGACCGCCGACTTCCAGGCCGCCTGCTTCGCCGGCTACCACGCCCGCGCCGGCGTCCAGCACGGCGTGCTCAACCACACCTGGATGGGCAAGGAGATCCAGAACGTCTACCTCAACGGCGAGGTGTGCGGCGAGACGCGGCTGGTGGCCGGGTTCGCCGGGTTCCTCGGCGTGCCGGTGGCGCTGGTCACCGGGGACGAGGCGGTCTGCGCCGAGGCGCGCGAGCTGCTCGGCGACGTCGAGACGGTCGCGGTCAAGAAGGGCGTGGACAGGTTCGCCGCCGAGCTGCTGCCGCCCAGCGTTGCCCAGGCGCTGATCCGGGAGGCCACCGCGCGGGCCCTGAACCGGCTGAGCGACTTCCGCCCGCACGTGGTGGATTCGCCGTACACCCTCGGCGTCGAGTGGAATTCCACGGCCATCGCCGCCGGCTGCTCGCTCATTCCCGGCGTGCGCGCGGCCGGCCCCCGGCACACCGAGTTCACCACGGAGGACTTCCGGGACATCATGGCCCTGCTCGGCATCTTCGCCATGATCGCGGGCCAGGTGGCCTGCGGCAGCGGCGTGTACGGCTGAGCCGGTGGGCGAAGACGGGTCACCGCGGCCACAGGAGGACGGGCCGCCGGGACACGGTGACGGCGTGCCACCTGGACCGCGAGGCGGCGTGCCGTCGGGGTCGCGGGGCGGCCTGCCACCTGGGTCGCGGGACGGCGTGCCGTCGGGGTTGCGGGACGGCGGGTCACCGGAGTCGCGGGGCGGGGACGGCCTGACGCGGCGGTCGCTGCTGGTCGGCATCGGCGCCGCGGGCGGAGCGGGAGCCATGTACGCCGCCATGGGCGTGCTCGGCCTGGCCCCGTCCAAGGAGACGGCCCCCGTGCCCTTGGCAGGCGGGTCCGCCGCGTCGTCGCCGTACGTCCCGCCGCAGCGCTCGGACTTCGCGTTGCGCGGCGGCCGCCCGGCGTCGGTGCTGGTGCTGGGCGCGGGCGTCGCCGGCCTGGCCTGCGCGTACGAGCTGGGCAAGGCCGGATACGAGTGCACGGTGCTGGAGGCCCGCGACCGGGTGGGCGGGCGCAGCCTCACCCTGCGCGGCGGCGACACCGTCGCCGAGCTGCCGCTGCAGGGGGGAGCGGGGCAGGCCGGGGAACTCCAGCGGGTGGGGTTCGGGGAGGGCACGTACTTCAACGCCGGTCCCGCGCGCATCGCGCAGTGGATGGTCACGCTCGACTACTGCCGCGAGCTGGGTGTCCCGCTGGAGGTGTTCGTCAACACCAACTCCGCCGCCTACGTCCTGACCGACGGCATGAAGGCGCCCGTCCGCGCCCGCACGGCCCGCGCCGACGCCTACGGGTACATCTCCGAGCTGCTGGCCAAGGCGACCGACGCCGGCGCGCTGGACGCCCGGCTCACCCGCGCCGACAAGGAGCGGCTGCTGGACTTCCTCTCCCACTTCGGGGACATCGGCCCCTCGCACGCCTACACCGGGGGCGAGCGCCGCGGCTTCCGGGTCAACCCCGGGGTGGGGCCGGGCGCCGAGCTGGGCGCCGTCCCCGCGCTGACCGAGGTGCTGAGCCAGGGGCTCGGCCGCGTCCTGACGATGGACGCCGGGTACGAGCAGGCCATGCCGATGTTCCAGCCGGTGGGCGGCATGGACGCGATCGTCCGCGCGCTTGCCGGGCGGGTCGGGGCGGCGCGCATCAGGACCGGCGTCCGGGTCACCCGCATCACCAACGCCCCCGACGGCGTCGAGGTCGCGGTGGAGGGCGGCGCGCCGCTGCGGGCGCAGTACTGCGTCGCGGCGCTGCCGCCGCACGTGCTGGCCCGCATCCCCGGCAACCTCGGCGCGGAGGTCAAGACGGCCCTGACCGGCGCGGTGCCGATGGCGGCGGGCAAGCTCGGCCTGGAGTACGGCCGGCGCTGGTGGGAGATCGAGGACCGCGTGTACGGCGGCGCCACCGAGACCGACCTGGACGTCGGCCACATCTGGTACCCCTCCCACGGGTTCCACGAGCGGCGCGGGCTGGTGGTGGGCTACTACAACACCGGCGCCGACGCCGACGTCTACAGTGCGCTGACCCATCGGGAGCGCCTGCGCAGGGCCCTCACCCAGGGCCGCAAGATCCACGGCCGCAAGTACGGTCAGGACCTGCTGTCCAGTGTGTCGGTCTCCTGGGGGCGGCAGCCGCACATCGAGGGCGCGTGGGTGCGCTGGTCCTCGCCTTCGGGGCAGCGGGCGCTGCTGCGTCCCGCCGGGCGGGTGTACTTCGCCGGGGATTGGCTCACCCATCTGATCGCCTGGCAGGCGGGAGCCTTCGAGTCCGCCCGTAAGGTGGTGACCGAACTCCATCACCGCGTCCTGAAGGAGGCATGACCCATGAAACTGGGCACGCTCGAATGGGTGCCCGCCGGCGACCGGCCCGATCTGCTCGCCGATCCGGTCGCGCGCGCCATCGGGGCCATGACCTCCGAGATGGCCTCCGGGGTGGCCGGTGAGGTGTCGGTGGCGCCCATCGACCCGGCGCTGGCCGACACCGCCGCGTTCTGCGAGCGGTACGGCGTGGCGCCGGAGGAGTCGGCGAACTGCGTGATCGTCGCGGCCAAGCGCGGAGGTGAGACGCGGTACGCGGCGGTGATGGTGCTGGCGACGATGCGCGCCGACGTGAACGGCGTCGTGCGCCGCCATCTGGACGCCCGCAAGACGTCCTTCGCCCCGCAGCAGGAGGCCGTGGCGCTGTCGGGCATGGAGTACGGCGGCATCACGCCGCTCGGCCTGCCCGACGACTGGCCCGTCCTGGTGGACGCCGAGGTCGCGCGGCGGCCGCTGCTGGTCATCGGCAGCGGCATCAGGGGCTCCAAGCTGGCGCTCCCGGGCGAGGCGCTGGCCCGTCTCAAGACCGCCGAGGTGGTCGCGCTCGCCCAGTGACCTGCGGGCGCCGGGACCCTGGTACGGCGCGCGCACACCCCGCCATGACGCGCACAGTGATCGCTCCGGCGCACACGGGTCACAGGAGTTTCCCGATTTTGGAAACCCTTGGGTCCGGTTCAGCCGTTGTACTACCGGGAATGTGGCCTCTTGGTTCCTCTCATGGGCGGGGTTTAAGCCGGTATGGTGCTACGTGCCGTCAACGGCCGCGAGCGCGCGCAGCGCTCTGGTCTCCGCGCCGGGCTCAAGGAAGAGTCCGGCGGGCGCCTCCCCGAGACCGCCGGCCGCCCGGCCGGCGACGGGGGTTGCCAGCCGCGATGGCGCGCGGGTTCGCGCCGCGCGGATCCGTCGGTGTGGCATGCCATGATTCGCCGGCCGGACTTTTTCGGTATGGGCATTGCACAAAGTGAGCGAACCGTGACAATTGGAGCAAGGCGCTTCCCTCCGGTCACCACTGCCGGGGCACCGCCGGAGATCAGATGAATCATGACGACCGATTGGGCCCCTACCGGCTGCTCCGGCGGCTCGGCGAAGGCGGCATGGGCGTGGTGCATCTCGCGCTCGACTCCCAGGGCAGGCAGGTCGCCGTCAAGGTGCTCCGCGCCGAGGTCACCGGGGACGACGTCGCGCGCCGCAGGCTCGCGCGCGAGGTCGAGACCATGCGGCGGGTGCGCAGCAGCCACATCGCCGAGGTGCTCGACGCCGACGTGACCGGCAGCCGTCCCTACATCGTGACGCGTTACGTGCCGGGCAGGCCCCTGGACGACACGGTCAAGCAGGACGGTCCGCTGGAGGTCGGCGCGCTGCTGAGGCTGGCCCAGGGCGTGGCCGAGGCGCTCACGGCCGTGCACGCCGCCGGTGTCATCCACCGCGACCTCAAACCCGGCAACGTGCTCATGCTCGACGGCGAGCCCGTTCTCATCGACTTCGGCATCGCCCAGGCCGTCGACGCCACCCGGCTCACCCAGACGGGCATGTTCATCGGCACCCCGGGCTACCTCGCGCCCGAGATCATCGAGGGCCACGAGGCGGGTCCGGAGGTCGACGTCCACGCGTGGGCCGGAACGATGCTGTACGCCGCCACGGGCGCGCCGCCGTTCGGCAAGGGCACACTGGAGATGGTCTTCTACAACATCACCGCCGGGCGGGCCAACGTCGAGGCGGCCCCGGCCGTTGTCCGCCCTCTGCTGCGCGCCGCCTTCAACCGCGACCCGGCCAAGCGGCCGAGGGCCGCCGAGCTCGCCGCGCAGCTCTCGCGCCTGGTGCCGCCGCGTGCGCCGCAGGGACGCGCGCGGGTGCCCGACGACATCCGCACCGTTCCCGATATGTCGGGCATGCCGGTTACCGGCACCTCACTGTCCCACCCGGAACCGCTCCCCGCCGAGCCGCCGGCGGCAGGGCGCTCCCCGTCCGCCGACCCGCGCCTCGGCGCGGTCCCACCCGGCGCGCTGCCTGGTGGGGTGCCGGGCGTCGTGCCCGGCGCGGCCTCGGGCGCGCGCACCGGCGCCCCCGAGGCGTCTCCGGCCGCGGCGGCGTCTGGCGCCCGTCCTGGCACGGTCCCGCCCGAGGCGCCGCCCGGCGTGGCCACGCCGTCCGCCGGGTCCCCGGCCGCCGACCCGCGCACGGCCGCCGACCCGCGCACGGCCGCCGACCCGCGCACCGGCGCCTCCGGGTCGCGTCCCGGCGCGGGGCAGGCCCGCCCCGGCGGCGCCCCCGCCGAGGAGTTCGTCTCGCTGCTCGGCGACGCGCCGCAGGCCCCCGCCGTGGGCGACCCATGGCCGACCGTGCGGGTGACCGGGGAAGAGCTGCGCCAGGCCGGCATCGCCTTCGACCGCGGCGCCGTCGCGCCGGGCGCCGGCCCCTCCGGCGGCGGGCCCGGGCCCGATCTCGCCGGCGGCGGGCCGTCCCCGGCGGACGGCGGCCGGGGCGAAGGCGAGATCCCCACCCGGTACGCCCCGCCGTCGGGGTCCCGCCCGTGGGAGGGCGGCCGTCCCGCGCCGCTCGACCAGGGCGAGGTGCCCACCAGGCGGGTGCGTCCCGACGAACTCGGCGACCTCGACGCCAAGGCCAAGACCTACCGCGCCGAGCCGGGGGCCACGCCCGGGGTCTCGGCCCTTCCCGGAGCGGTCCCGCTGCCCGGATCCACCGGCTCGCAGGCACCCCCTGGCGCCGGTTCGCACGGTCCTCAGGGACGCCACGGCTCGGCCGCCGGTTCCCGGGGAGCGCCGGGCGTCCAGGGCGGTCAGGGCGGTCAGGGAGCCCACGGTGGCCACGGCGGTCAGGGCACTCACGGCGCCCAGGGCGGTCAGGGCGTGCACGGCGGCCACGGTGGCCAGGGGTCGTCCGGGTTCGCCGCGCCGGGCGGGCACGCCCCGCCCGGCCACCCGGGTCCCGGCGGCCACGGCCCGACCGGCGGGAGGCC
The DNA here is from genome assembly GCF_042665155.1 of Sphaerisporangium rhizosphaerae. Taxonomy (NCBI): domain Bacteria; kingdom Bacillati; phylum Actinomycetota; class Actinomycetes; order Streptosporangiales; family Streptosporangiaceae; genus Sphaerisporangium; species Sphaerisporangium rhizosphaerae. Next base: position 19,548 of record NZ_JBHTCG010000019.1, read on the forward strand.
CTACCACCAGGCGTTGTTCGAGCAGTCTCCCGAGCTCTTCGAGCAGACGCCGCACATCCGCCACCCGGCGCAGGCCCAGTCGGCGCCCGCGCCCTACGTGCCGACCGTCCACCTGCCGCCCGAGGCCACGCCCGACTTCGGCCGGCAGGGCATCGGCGTCGACGGCACGCCCCGCTCCCCGGTGTACACCGTGGCGGGCGTGCTCGCGCTGATCATCGCGGTCGGCGCGGCCGTCGTGCTGCCGGTCGTGGTGACGGTGCTGGTGGTCCCGGTCGCCGTGCTGCTCAGGGCCGCCGACATCGCCCAGCCGGCGTTCGCGTCCCGGCGGCCCGCCGCGGCCGCCGCCGGCGACGTGCTGCGCGTGTTCGGCCGGCCGGGGGCGCTGGCGAAGTCGGCCGGCGTCACGCTGGCCCTGCTGCCCTACGCCCTCATCCTGGGCGTGCCCGTGACGCTGGTGCTCACCTTCCTGGTCGACAGCATCCCCTCGGGCACCGCCCTGAGCTGGGGGGTGGCCGTCTCGCTCTGGATCATCTGCGCGGGCCCGGGTGTGGAGGGGCCGGGCCGCCAGCTGGGCAGGACGCTCGCCGCCGCGTTCCCGGCCAAGGGCGCCGCCACGGCGCTGACCTTGGCACTCGGGGTCGTGGCCGTGCTCGTGGTCCTTTACGCGGTCGCCACGCTCGTCAGGCCCATGGGCGATGCAGTCTGGAGTCCTGTGGACGTGGACACCTGGCTGCGCCGCTTGCAAGAGCTTCGGACAAACACAGGATGACGGGGGAAACCGTGCCGGAGACGCTCGACAGATTGGGGCCGTACCGGCTGCTCCGCCGGCTCGGCGAGGGCGGGATGGGCGTGGTCCACCTCGGCCTGGACGAGGAGGGCAGGCAGGTCGCCGTCAAGGTCCTGCACCCGCACGTCGCGGCCGACCTCAAGGCGCGCGACCGGCTCACGCGCGAGGTCGAGACCATGCGCCGGGTGCGCAGCCCGCGCGTGGCCGAGGTCCTGGACGCCGAGCTGACCGGCGCGACGCCGTACATCGTCACCCGGTTCGCCCCCGGGCGGACGCTGGAGGAGACCGTCCTGACCGACGGTCCCCTGCCGGCGCACGAGGTCGTGCGGCTGGCGCGGGGCCTGTCGGAGGCGCTGATCGCCATCCACGCCGGCGACGTCATCCACCGCGACTTCAAGCCGGCCAACGTCATGCTGGTCGGCGGCGACCCGCTGGTCATCGACTTCGGCATCGCCCACCTGGTCAACGCCACCCGGCTCACCCAGACCGGCATGTTCGTCGGCACGCCCGGCTACCTGGCGCCCGAGATCATCAGAGACGACGAGATCACCCAGGCGGCCGACGTGCACGCCCTGGCCGCCACCGTCTTCTTCGGGGCCACCGGCAAGCCGCCGTTCGGCACGGGCTCGTTCGAGTCGGTCTGTTACAACATCATGGAGGGCCGGGCCAACATCGACCAGGCGCCGCCGTGGCTGCGCGGCTGGCTGCGCGCGGCCTTCGCCGTGAACGCCGCCGAGCGGCCGGACGCCCAGCGCCTGCTGGCGATGGCCAGGTCTCTGGACCCGAGCGTCACGGCCCTGCGGGAGTCCGCGGTGCCGCCGGGGCACACCCGCCGGCTGGACGGCGCGCAGGTCAACGGCCGGCTGCCCGACGGCACCCGCGTGCTGGACGCCGACGCTCGCCCGGCCGGCGGCGCGCCGGACGCCACGCACGTGCTGAACGGCGACGGCACCGCCGTCCTCGGCGCCGGCGAGCGCTCCGACGGCACGACGCCGACCAAGCGCACCAAGCCGGCCTCGGAGGACAGCTACTCCGACCTGCTGCCGCCGGTCCGGTACGCCGAGCCCGAACGCGAGCGCAGGCGCGGGCGCGCCGGGGCGCCGCCGCCCGCCGCCCCGGCCGCGTACGCGCCGCCCCCGCCCGCCCAGGGGTACCCTCCGGCGCCGTACGCCCCGCCCGGCCAGTACGCGCCGGTGCCCTATCCCGACCAGCGGGTGGCCGGGCCGCCCCCGCCGGCCTATCCGGCGCCCACGCGGGGCAGCGCGCCCCCGCCCACCCAGCCCCCGCGGGCGTACCCGCCCGCGCAGGGCCCCGGCCCGTACGGTCCGGAGGCCGGCCCGCGCGGCGACGAGCGGCGCCCCGAGCGCCCGCCCTACCGGGCCGGGCACCCCGTGCTCGCCGCCCTGCTGCTGGCCGTGGCCGTGGCCGGCGCGCGCCTGCTGCCCGTCCTGATGTGCGTCTTCATGGTCGTCGTGGTGCTCTGCCTGCGGGTCGGCGAGCACCTCTGGAGCGACCTGGCCGAGCGCCGCTCCATCCGGGGCGGCTCGGCCAGCGACCCGCTGCTCGCCGTGCTCGGCACGCCGTGGGCGCTGATCCGCGCCACTCTGACCACGGTGCTGGTCACGCCGCTGACGGTGATGTTCGCCCTGTGCGTCTGGGGCGGGCTGCACTTCGCGGGCGGCATGGGCACCGACACCGCCGCCTCCTACGGAGCGGCGGCCTTCGTCGGCGGCCTGTTCCTGCTGCCGGGCGGCGGCAAGCCCCGCAAGGCCGTCGCCCGCACGCTGACCGCCGCCATCCGCAGCCCGGGCGCGGGCATGGTCGCCACGATCATCGTGGGCACGCTGGCGTTCTTCACCGTGGTGGCCGCGATGTCCGCCGTCCCCTCGTGGATCCCGTGGCAGGCGCCCTCGCACGCCATCGACGCGCTCAGCGAACAGGCCAGGAGCACCGCCACCGGCCTCATCGGCGGTCTGGTCAAGGACCTGATGAACGACCTCGGCCTGGGGTTTCTGGCCTTCTGGGGCAGGTGACCGAGCCGGAGGCGACGACGGGCCGGGCCGGCCGGAAGGAGTGGCATGAGCACCGCTGGTCGGCTGGGGCCGTACCACCTGCTGTCGCGCCTGGGCGCGGGCGGGTTCGGCGAGGTCCATCTGGCGCTGGACCCCGAGGGCCGCACGGTGGCGGTCAAGGTGCTCCACCCGCACGTGGCGGCCGACGAGCAGGCCCTGGCGCGGCTGGCCCGCGAGGTGGAGACCATGCGTCTGGTGCGCGGGCCGCACCTGGCGGAGGTGCTGGACGCCGATCTCACCGGCTCGCGCCCCTACCTGGTCACCCGGTACGTGCAGGGCAGGTCGCTCGGCGCCGTGCTCGCCGCGGGCGGCCCGCTGCGCGGTGAGGAGCTGACGCGGCTGGCGCGGGGGCTGGCCGAGGCGCTGGCGGCCGTCCACGCCGCCGGGGTCGTGCACCGCGACCTGAAACCGGCGAACGTCATCCTGGCCGACGGCGAGCCGCACGTCATCGACTTCGGCATCGCCTGCGCGCTGGACTCGGCGTCGGTGACGGCGTCGGGGGCCGTGCTCGGCACTCCCGGGTACCTGGCGCCGGAGGTCCTGGAAGGCGGGGAGGCCGGGCCCGCGGCCGACGTCTTCGCCTGGGGGGCCACGGTCGCCTACGCCGCCTCGGGGCGCCAGCCGTACGGGACCGGGCCGCCGCCCGCGGTGGCCTACCGCGTCGTGCACCACGACCCCGACCTCGCCGAGGCGCCGGCCTGGCTGGTGCCGCTGCTGCGGGAATGCCTGCGGCGCGACCCCTCCGCACGCCCGGAGGCCGCTGAGCTGTGCGCCAGGCTGGGCGGCGCGGCCCCGCCGCCGTTACCGGCGGAGCGGCCGCGCCGCGCGGCGGCCCCGGAGCCGCCGACGCAGGAGTGGCGGCCACGCAGCCGCGAGACGGCCGGTCAGGTGGACGACGCGCGGACGCGCCACCGCGACAAGGTGCGCCGGCGGTGGGTGGCCGGGTCGGGCGTCGTGTCCGGGCTGGTCGCCGCGGCCGTCCACCAGTACGTCCCCGAGCTGTCGCTGCTGGTCCTTTCGGCCTACGGCGTCGGCGTGCTGGTCGACGCGGGCGTCGGCGCGGTGTCCAGGGCGCGAGGGCGCGTGGTGTTCGCCCTGGTCAGCGGGGCCGGCACCGCCGGGTTGTACGCGGCGCTGATCGCGCTGTTCAGCCCGTTCACGCTGCTGCTGGCCCTGGGCACCGTGCTGTTCGTTCTGCTGACGGTGGCCTTCGCCGGATGATCGCCCGAGGGGGCGTGCCGGCCCCGCGGACCGTGTGATCGCCCCGGGACGTCCCGGCGCCGGTGGACGCGTCGCGCGGGGCGGGTCGGACAATGCACTGGAATATAGTTCGGTAGGGTGGGAAGGCCTCGTCGTGCGGGCCCCCAGGTGTCGTACGCTGCGGGTACGCGACTAAGCTACTGACGAGTAACTACTTGCGGGTACATTGAGGGAGGAAAGGGATGCGCTTCCGACACGGAGATCGTCCTGGCCCACCCGGCGTCACGGCGTTCCCGGGAGCATGACAATCTGATCGCGGCTCCGGTGCCCGTCACCGGAGCGGCGCGTACGACGTGTGCGTACCCCCGCGCGCACGTGCCGATCAATCGGCGCCAGCCCAGCGATGCGGTGGCGCCTCGTGAAACGGGAGGTCGGCCACCGGCCATGAACATCGTCGTCTGCGTGAAGCAGGTCCCCGACACGGCGACCGAGCGCAAGCTGAGTGACAAGGACAACACGCTCGACCGTGACGCCGCCGATGGGGTCATCAACGAGCTGTGCGAGTACGCCGTCGAAGAGGCCCTCAAGATCAAGGAGGCGCACGGCGGCGAGGTGACGGTGCTCACCATGGGGCCCGCCAAGGCTTCCGACACCATCCGCAAGGCCCTGGCCATGGGCGCCGACAAGGCCGTCCACCTGGTCGACGACGCGCTGCACGGCTCGGACGCGCTGTCCACCTCCTACGCCCTGGCCCAGACGCTGAAGAAGATCGGGTTCGACCTGGTCATCCTCGGCTCGGAGTCCACCGACGCGCGCATGGGCGTGCTGGCCGCCATGCTGGCCGAGCGCCTCGGCGCGCCGCAGCTCACCTTCGCCCGCAAGGTCGACGTCGAGGGCTCCGCGGTCACCATCGAGCGCGTCACCGACTACGGCTACGACAAGGTGCAGGCCTCGCTGCCCGCCGTCGTCTCGGTCGTCGAGAAGATCAACGAGCCGCGGTACCCGTCCTTCAAGGGCATCATGGCCGCGAAGAAGAAGCCGGTGCAGACCTTCGGCGTCGCCGACGCCGAGATCGACGCCGCCCAGGTCGGCCTCGCCGCCGCCTGGAGCGAGGTGGCGGACTTCTCCGCGGCCCCGCCGCGCGCGGCCGGCACCATCGTCAAGGACGAGGGCGACGGCGGCTCCAAGGCCGCCGACTTCCTCGCGTCGAAGAAGTTCATCTGAGGGGCGGGTCGATGGCTGAGATTCTGGTTCTCGTCGAGCACGTCGAGGGTGAGGTCAAGAAGGTCACCCTCGAACTGCTGACGCTCGCGCGCACGCTCGGCTCGCCGTCGGCGGTGTGGGCCGGCCCCGGCTCCTCCGCCGACGCCAAGGCGCGGCTGGCCGAGTACGGCGCCGACAAGGTCTACATCGCCGACTCCGCGGAGGTGTCCGACCACGTCGTGGCCCCCAAGACGGCGCTGCTCGCCCAGCTCGTCTCCTCCGCCTCCCCGGCGGCGGTGCTGGTGGCCGCCACGGCCGAGGGCAAGGAGGTGGCGGGCCGCCTGGCGATCCGCACCGACTCCGGCATCATCACCGACGCGGTGGGCCTCGTGGACGGCCCGGTCGCCGAGCAGTCCATCTTCGGCGGCGGCGTCAACGTCCACTCCCGGGTCACCAAGGGCACCCCGATCTTCGCGGTGCGCCCCAACGCCACCACCCCCGAGGCTTCCACGGGAGCGGCGGCCGAGGAGCAGGTCACGGTGACGCTGTCGGAGGCCGACAAGGCCGCCAAGGTCGTCGAGCGGGTCAAGCAGGAGAAGGGCGCCCGCCCCGAGCTCACCGAGGCCGCCATCGTGGTCTCCGGCGGACGCGGCGTCGGCTCGGCCGAGAACTTCGCGGTCATCGAGAAGCTGGCCGACGCCCTCGGCGCCGCCGTCGGCGCCTCGCGCGCCGCGACCGACGCCGGGTGGTACCCGCACCAGTTCCAGGTCGGGCAGACGGGCAAGACGGTCGCCCCGCAGCTCTACATCGCTGCGGGCATCTCCGGCGCCATCCAGCACCGGGCCGGCATGCAGACCGCCAAGACCATCGTCGCGATCAACAAGGACCCCGAGGCCCCGATCTTCGAGCTGGCCGACTTCGGCGTTGTGGGCGACCTGCACCAGATCGTCCCCCAACTCACCGAAGAAGTCGACAAGCGCAAGTAACCCCCAACGCCCCGGGCGCCGTCCTTCCAGTCCATCGGTCAGGGAGACGGCGCCCTTCCGCACCCTCCCGGCGAGTCCGAACCTGACGCCCACCGCTCTTGTGGTTTTGAGAGGGCGGTGGGCGTTCGGTGTCAGGCGACCAGGTCCAGGGGCTCGGGTTCGGGCGTGCGCTTGGGGGCCGCGGCGCGCAGGGCGGAGGGCCGGGGCTCGGCGGTGGTGGCGGCGTCCCGGAGGGAGCGGGTGCGGGGCAGGAAGCGGGCCGCCACCGCGATCGAGACGCCGAGGACGGCGGCGACGCCGAGGGCGAAGCGCAGTGTCATGGCGTGGGACAGGAAGCCGATCACGACCGGGCCGAGGAGCAGGCCGGCGTACCCCATCGCGCCGGTCTGGGCGATCGCGGGACCGGGGGTGGGAGTGGCGGTGCCCGCGAGCGAGAGCGCGATCGGGGAGATCGCGGCGACGCTGATCCCGACGAGCGCCATCCCGGCGACGGCGACCACCGGTGAGGAGGTCGTGATCACCACCGTGAAGGCGGCGGCCGTGCCGAGGCCGGAGGCGGTGATCAGGCGACGGGCGCCGAGGTTCGCGCGCAGCCGGTCGCCGATGATCCGGGCGATCAGCATGCCCGCCTCGAAGATCGGGTAGCCGAGGGCGGCGACGGCCTCGGGCGCGCCGATGACGTTCCGCAGGAACAGTCCGTTCCAGTCGGCGACCGCGCCCTCGACCATGAACGCGCCGAACGCGATCGCGCCGAGCAGGTAGACCACCCGGGGCATCCGCGTCCGGGCCGCCCTGCCACGGCCGGAGGCGGCGGAGCCCTGGGAGTCGGCGGGGCGCGTGGAGCTCTGGGGGTCGGCGGGGCGTGCGGAGCTCTGGGAGCCGGCGGAGGGCGTGGAGCTCCGGGCGGCGGTGGACTTGGCGGGGGACTGCCGGTCCGCCGGGACGGCTCCGTCCGGGAGGAAGCCGCGGCTGAGCAGGTAGGCCATCGGCGCCGAGACGATCGCCACGGCGAGCAGGTTGGCGGTGAAGGAAACCCCGAAGAAGATCGCGAGGGTGCCGAGCAGGCCGGCCGACCCGGCGCCCACGCACCATCCGGCATGCATGCCGTTCATCAGCGGGCGCCCGTACGCCTGCTCGACCGCGGAGCCCTGCGCGTTCATCGCGACGTCCACCGCGCCGAAGGCCATGCCGAACAGCGCGGTCGCGGCGACCAGCCACGGCAGGGAGGGCGCGAAGGCCACCCCGGCGAGCGTCGCCGCGGTGAGCGGGGCTCCGGCGCGCAGGACGGCACGGCTGCCCACCCGTGCCATCACGCCCCGCATGGACTGCATGGTCACCAGGGCCCCGAGCCCCCATGCGAGGAGGGCGACGCCGACCGAGGCCTCGGATATGCCGAGTTTCTCGGCCAGCGCGGGGATGCGCACGGTGAACGTGCCGCACATCAGGCCGGCCAGAACGAAGGTGAGGATCGCCCGCACGCGGGCCACCCTCAGAACGGGGGTCAACACAAGTTCCTTTCACGTTGGTGTCCACAGGTGTGGACGGGGCGCGCGGACGAGCGCCGGTCGCGGCCTCAGGCACGGCGGTCGACGCCGAGGGGGGCAGGAGACGGGGCAGGACGGACGTCCGCGATCGAAGGGACGCCGGCGGGCGGAAGCGCGCCGGCGACCGAATGCATGGCGTTGGTCGAAGCGCGGCGACCTCACGGATGGATGCCGGTGGGTCGAAGCGCGGTGACCGGACGGATGGCGCCCAACTCAGAGAGCGGGCCGGACGGATAGCGCCCAGGTAAGAGCGCGGGAACGAACGGATGGCGTTGGGGCCGCAGCGCGGTGACCGCACAGATGGCGACAGGTCGGCGCGGTGAGCGGACGGACGCTGACAGGTCGGGGCGCGGCGACCGGATGGTGGTCGGTGGATCGAAGCGCCGCGGCGGCCGAAGTCCGGCAGGGTCGGAGCGCGGTGGGGGTTCCCATGCCGTCAGGAGGGAGCGTCGGATGCGGAGCCGAGACAGGGGGACGGGCATGCTGAAGGGCCCATGTCCGGCGGTCGGCCGGGAAGGGCGCTTACAGGCTGACGGGCGCCCTCACAGGCTCACAGGCTGACGGGCTGCCTCACAGGCTGACGGGCTCCTGCGCGTGTCGCGAGCGGCGTGGCCCGATCATAAGGGCGACAGCAGGGCCAGCAGGCGCCGGTGCAGTTCCTCGTACTGGGCCTCGTCGTAGATGCCGGGGTCGTGGGTCGCCACGTCCCACAGCCCTTCGCAGGTGAGGCGGACGATCTGCGCCGACATCGGGTCCGCCTCGGTCTGCATGCCCTCGCGGTGCCAGCGGCACATGGCCTCGCGCAGCGGGGCCAGCAACTGCGGGTCGCCGGCGGCGCCGGTGACCACCGCCCAGCGCCGCAGGCGCCCGGTGCGGATGGCCGCCAGGGTGGCCGCCAGGTAGGACCGGGTGTAGGAGGCCTGGCCCTGGGCGGCGACCAGTTCGTCGAAATCGGCGATGAGGCGCTCGATCAGGGCCTTGATCAGGGCTTCTTTGGTGGCGAAATGGTACAGAAGACCGCCCTTGCTCACGCCGGCCCGCTCTGCCACGGCCGACAGCGTGAGGCACCCGGCCCCCTGGTCGGCCAGCAGGTCTTCCGCCGCGTTCAAAAGCTCGTCTTTCCGCACGCCCGTTACTATACCGGCTGGACGGTACAGTGCGCGAACTGGGTTACGCTGGAGTACGCCATGGCTTACCTAGACCACGCGGCGACCACGCCGATGCTTCCTGAGGCCGTCGATGCGATGACGGCGCAGCTCGCCCGCGTCGGCAACGCCTCGTCCCTCCACGCGGCGGGCCGCCGCACCCGCAGGGTCGTCGAGGAGTCGCGCGAGGCCATCGCCGGCGCGCTCGGCGCGCGGCCCAGCGAGGTCGTGTTCACCTCCGGGGGCACCGAGGCCGACAACCTCGCCATCAAGGGCCTGTTCTGGGCGCGCCGCGCCTCCCACGGCGCCGACCGCCTGCTGATCAGCGCCGTCGAGCACCACGCCGCCCTCGACCCCGCCCACTGGCTGGCCGAGCACCAGGGCGCCTCCGTGGAGCCGCTCGCGGTCGACGAGTACGGCCGCGTCCACCCCGGCACCTTGCGCGCCGCCATCGAGCGGGCGCCTGAACGGGTGGCCCTGGTCAGCGTGATGTGGGCCAACAACGAGGTCGGCACCGTCCAGCCGATCCAGGAGCTGGCGGCGATCGCCCACGAGTACGGCATCCCGTTCCACACCGACGCCGTCCAGGCGGTGGGACAGTTGCCGGTGTCGTTCTCCGCGTCCGGCGTGGACGCGATGACCATCTCGGGGCACAAGGTCGGCGGCCCGGTCGGCTCCGGCGCCCTGCTGCTCGCCCGTGGCGTGGACCCGGTGCCCGTGCTCCACGGCGGCGGCCAGGAGCGCGACGTCCGCTCCGGCACGCTGGACGCCCCGTCGATCACCGGTTTCGCGACCGCCGTGCGGGTCGCCGTCGAGCGGCGGGAGGCCGAGGCCGCCCGGCTGCGCGCCCTGCGCGACGAGCTGATCGCCCGCGTCCGCGCGGCGGTGCCGGACGTGGTGCTCAACGGGCACCCCGACGAGCGCCTGCCGGGCAACGCCCACTTCTCCTTCCCGGGGTGTGAGGGTGACGCGCTGCTGATGCTGCTGGACGCCAAGGGAGTCGAGTGCTCGACCGGCTCGGCCTGCTCCGCCGGGGTCGCCCAGCCCTCCCACGTGCTGCTCGCCATGGGCGCCGACGCCGTACGGGCGCGCGGTTCGCTGCGCTTCTCCCTGGGCCACACCTCCACAGCCGCCGACGTGGAAGAGCTGGCCCAGGTCATCGCCCCCGCCGTCGAACGCGCCCGCCGCGCCGGCCTGACCTGACACTTCCTGCCGGTCCGTCCGCCCGCCCGGGGCTGTACGCCGCCCGGGCGGGTGATCAGCTCGTGCCGCTCGTCGCGGGGATCCGCTTGCCCAGGTTGACGAAGAAGAGGATCAGGCCCACGGTCAGCACGATGTGCCCCAGTCCGGCGATGCCGGAGATCGCCGCGCTGGTCTTGGCGCCGAGGACCGTCTGGGTGCCGTGGATGATCATCATGAGGACGGTCAGCGCGAGACCCGCGTTGTAGACCCAGAAGGACCAGTTGAACAGCTTGCTCGCCGACAGGGTGAACAACTTCTCAAGTGCCAGCACGACGAGGTAGAAGAGCATTCCGAGGGCGAGCAGGTGGGTGTGCACCACCCCGAGTTGGGTGTCGCCGGTGAAGTCGTTCATCTTCGTGAGTTCGCGGTAGTACAGGCCGCTGACCACGCCGAGGATCATGTAGGTGTGTGCCGCGTAGTAGAGCTTTTTCATGATTGCGACCTCAGGGGAGTCGGTGCGGGGATGGGCGGCCGGAACGCCGGACGGCGGCCACGGAGACCGGCGTGGTTCGTCGGCCACCGAGGCTGGCGTCGTTCCGGCTGGTACTGCTAAGAGGCATTGCCGAGGAGCTCCGGCGCGTGAGCGAGCGCCGGTGCCGCCCGGGTCAGAGGTACTTGGGGAACAGGTCGCCGGTCGGCCACGTGCCGACGCCGTTCCAGGCGGTGTTCATCCGGGAGCTGAGCACGTCGTAGTCCGGAGTGCCGGTCTCCTCGCGCTGGTCGAAGACGGCGGCATAGGTGAAGCCCTGCTGCAGCCGGGCCAGGTAGGTGTAGGTGCCGGGCAGGCTGCCGTTGTGCCAGGTGTTGAGGTGGCCGGTCACCTGGCGCACGTACCAGCCGCACCCGTACCAGGAGCCGTCCGCGCTGACGCCGATCTCCGGCTTGGCGAACGCCCGGCTGATCGAGGTGGCGTTCAGCACCGGTCCGGCGGCGTCGAAGATCCGAGCCCACCTGACCAGGTCGACCGCCGAGGCCAGCCAGCCGCCGTTGGCGGCATGGTTTCCCATGTTGAAGCCGCCGTACGGCGCGGGCACGACGGCTCCCGAGTCGTCCAGGACGGTCTTGGAGGTGTACTGCGAGTAGTACGGCACCTCGCCCGCCGCGGCCTGCGACCTCAGGCCGCGGCCGAGCCGCATCCGGGTGACGCCGGCGGGGGCGAGCAGCTTCTGCTTCACGTACGACTCGTAGCTCTGCCCCGAGACCTTCTCGACGACCAGGCCGAGCAGCAGGTAGCCGTAGTTGCTGTAGGCCATCCGGGCGCCCGGGGCGAAGTCCAGCGGCCGGCCGCCGGCGTAGGCGACGATGTCGCTCTTGCCGACCGGTAGCGGCATGCCGAGCTTGGCGGCGATGGTCCGATCGGCCATCAGGTAGTCGCCGGAGATGTCGCGGTCCCAGCCGCCGGTGTGCTGCATCAGGCGCCACAGGGTGACGTTCTTCAGCCGCGGGTCGGTCGTGGTCGGCAGGCCGAGCAGGTCGGCCACCTTCGCTCCGAGCGACACCTTGCCGTCCTGGGCCAGCCGCAGGACCGCCGCGGCGGTGATGTTCTTGCTGAGGCTCGCGATCCGGAACAGCGAGGTCGGCTGCACGGCAGGGACGGCCGTGTCGCTGCTGTAGCGGTATCCCCGGGCCAGGACGAGCTTGCCGTTCTTGACCGCGGCGAGCTGGGCGCAGGGGATGTTCCGCTCTTTGATGTAGGTCTTCATCACGGTGTCGAGGGCGGCCAGCTGCGAGGGCGCGGTGCCTGTGGCCGTCACGGTGGGCGCGCCCGCCGCGTACGCCGGCGATCCGGACAGCGCGATCGCGGGCATCAGCCCGGCGCCCACCTTGAACACTTCACGCCGACTGAGCGCCACTTTCGTCCCCCAAGTACCTTTAGTAACTTTTGCGCGATCTTATCGATCAAGTACGCGCGGAAGCAGGTACTTCGGCAACTCGGGCGGCGTGATCGCCGATCGCCCGGGTGCTCCCCGGGCGTACGGAGGGTTCCGAGGGTTCCGACGACTCTGCGTCGCCGGAGGACGGACGGCCGGTCGGCTTGTCCCCCGTGCGAGCTACGGGGAGGTGTCCACTGGGCGGTGACGATTCCGGGGCCGCGAATCCATAGCGTTCTAGGCACGCGCGGCGCCGGGCCGCGGGAAACCCACAAGGAGTCGTCGTGCGTCTGTTGAAGCAACTGGGAGCCGTCGCGGTGGTGGCCTTCCTCGGCAGCCTGCTGGTGGGCGCGGTGCAGGGGGTCCCCGTGCTCGCGCTGATCACCGGCGTCGCGACGGCCCTGCTCGCCCTGCTGACGTACGCGAAGGTGGTGCGGTGGACCGAGCACCGCGACGCCGTGGAGGTGGCCAGGGAGGGAGCCGCCGCCTCGCTCGGCCGGGGATTGCTGATCGGTGCGGCGATGTTCACGGCGGTCATCCTGCTGATCGCCCTGTTCGGGGGCTACCGGGTGAACGGCTGGGGTTCGGTCGGCGGCGCGGTGACGCTGATCGGCGTCACGGCCGCCGCGGCCGTGACGGAGGAGGTGATGTTCCGCGGCGTGCTGTTCCGGATCATCGAGGAGCGCCTCGGCACCTGGGGGGCGCTCGTCCTGACCGGCCTGGTGTTCGGCCTGATGCACATCATCAACCCGCACGCCACCCTGTGGGGGGCGCTCGCCATCGGCATCGAGGCCGGCTGGATGCTCGCCGCGGCCTACGCCGCCACCCGCACGCTCTGGCTGCCGATCGGCCTGCACTTCGCCTGGAACTACACCGAGGCCGGGATCTTCGGCACCGACGTCTCGGGCAAGACCGGCTCGGAGGGGCTGCTGGACGGTCTGACGTCGGGCCCGGCGGCGCTGACCGGCGGCGACTTCGGCCCCGAGGCGAGCCTGGTGACGGTGGCCGCCGGCCTGCTGGTGACCTGGTTGTTCATCCGCCTGGCCCGCAAGCGCGGCACCATCGTCCCCCGCCGCCGCCTCGCCCCGGCCGAGCCCGGCCCCACCCCCGCCCAGTGACCGGTATCGGGTCCCGGCCGGCGGGCACCACCGCGTGAGTGTGCGGGTGCGTCGCGGAGTTCGGCCCCGCCGGGCTTGGGCGGTGCGGTGGGGGGTCGACGGTCGTGGACGGCGGGCGTTGGCGGTCACTCCTTGACCTGGAGGCCCATGGAGCGGGCGGTGCCGGTGATGATCTTTTCGGCCTGGTCGAGGTCGGTGGTGTTGAGGTCGGGGAGCTTCACGCGGGCTACCTCGCGGAGCTGGTCGCGGGTGATGGCGGCGGCGGTCTGGTGTCCGGGGCGGGGGCTGCCGCCGTCCAGGCCCGCCGCTCTGCGCAGGAGCGAGGCGGTGGTGGGCATCTTGGTGACCAGGTCGAACGACCTGTCCTCGTACACGGTCACCTCGGCGGGCACCACGAATCCGCGCTGGGACTCGGTCGCGGCGTTGTAGCGCCGGCAGAAGTCCATCAGGTTGATCCCCAGCGGGCCGAGGTCCTTGCCGACGGTCGCCGGCCCCGCCTCACCCGCTCTGAGCTGGATCTTCACGACTCTGGTGATCTTGTTCTTCGCCATGCCGGAAACGGTAAAGTGTCCAGTAACTGGAGACTCAACGGGATTTTCGCCCGCAGGACACGACGGAGCCGAGCCATGGAGCCCCGACACGACGGCTACACCATCGGGCAGGTCGCCCGGCTGTCCGGCCTGCCGGTGAAGACCATCCGCTTCTACTCCGACGTCGGTGTCCTGCCCGAGCGCGAGCGCACGGCCGCCGGGTACCGCCTGTACGGCGAGGAGGACCTGGCCAGGCTCGAGCTCATCCGCACCCTCCGCGACGTCGGCGTCGACCTGGCGACGATCCGCGACCTGGGCGAGCGCGACCTGCGTCAGGTGCTCGCCCTCCAGCTCCGCACCGTGGAGACCCAGCTCAAGGCGCTCCAGCGCACCCGGGCCGTCCTGCGGGCGACCCTGGAGCGCGGCGAGCCCTCCGAGACCGACCTGCGCCGGCTGAACACGCTCGGCCGCCTCGGAGCCGCCGAGCGCGAGGCGCTGATGGACGCCTTCGTCGGCGAGGTCGGCGGCGGCAGCCGCGCCCGCGAGCAATGGCTCACCGGGCTGCGCGAGGCCATGGTGCCCGACCTGCCGTCCGAGCCGACCATCGAACAACTCGACGCGTGGCTGGAACTGGCCGAACTGCTCTCGGACGAGGACTACCGGGCCGTCCTGCGGCGGGACGACACCGGCTTCTGGGAGCGGCGCGACCGGTCCGGGGGCGAGCGGTTCGAGAGCTGGTGCCGAGCCAACGAGGAGATCGCCGAAACCGTCCTCGCGGCCGTCGAGAAGGGCGTGGAACCGGAGTCCGCCGAGGCGGGAGTGGTGCTCGCCCGGGTCGTGATCCTGCTGAGCGGGATGCACGGCGCGGCGGGCGACGGGCCGGAGTTCCGCAGTTCGCTGTCACGCGGGTACGAGGAGCACGACCCGCGCGCCGTCCGCCACTGGCAACTGGTCGCCACGATCCAGGGCACCCCCTGGCCACACCCGCAGACCATCGCCCACGACTGGATAGCCAAGGCTCTGCGCGCCCACCCGGCCCCCTGACGCCGGCCGGGCCCACCGAGGCGTCAGCTCAGGAAGGGGGAGATGGCGATCCAGCCGGGGTCCTCGGCGATGGCGAGGTCGGGGCGGCCCTCGTGCCAGGTGGAGACGAGCTTGTCGACCTGCGCGGGGACCTCGGCGGCGGGGTCGGCGTAGACGTGCAGCACCCGGGAGCCCTGCGCGCTCACGTGCACGACCAGCAGGGCCGCGTCGCCGAGCCGGTCGAGAAGGGCCGCGAGGCGCTCCTCGAACTCGCGGAGCGCCGCCGCCGACCCGCCGTCCGGCAGGCCGTCCTCGTCGGACTCGGCGTACGGCAGCGTGATCGCGATGTGCTGGTCGAGCAGCGGATGGTCGACCGGGCGCAGAGGATGGCGGGCGGCGGCGATCAGGCGTGCCCCGTCGCCGGTCTGGCCCTCCAGCAGGGCCCACTGCTCCTGCTCGAACTCCGAGGCCAGGTCGGCCACCACGGCCGGCAGGTGGACGGCGGCCACGGCGTCGATGGGCTGGAACGTGGCGGCGGTGATGTCGCCCACCCAGCGGGCGACCTCGTCCTCGCCGAGCAGCCAGTCGAGGGCCAGCAGCGCGGCCTCCATGCGCGTCTCGTCGCCGAGGTCGGGGAACAGCGGGTGGAAGGCGGCGATGTCGATGCGCGTGGCGCCGTTGGGCACCCGCAGCCCGAGCACCAGCTCGCCCAGCGCGAACTCGCGGCCCGCCACCTCCAAGGTGAGCGCGGCGGCGTCCGCGCGGGCCGGGCGCGAGGGCAGGAACTCCCACAGCGCGTCCGTCGGCGGCGCGGCGAGCGCCCAGCGGTGCGCCAGCGGGCGCAGCTCGGGGTCGCCGCCCGAGGAGACGATCAGCGCGTGCAGCGCGGCGCGGCCCGGGGTGATGTCCCACGTCAGCTCGGGACTCAGCGCGGCGACCGCCGGGCCGACCTCGGCGGCGAGGGCCTCGCGGTCGCCCGCGTCCAGCAGCGTCTCGACCTTCGGCCGCGCATCGGCCCACCACGCCCAGAAGCCGGTGATCGCCTCGGCAGGCCCACCCGGCTCCTTCTTGCGCCCGAACAGTCCCATGGCCCTGGATCCTCCCAGGTGTACGCCCTGAACGCGAACGTGAGCCCTCATCCAAGATCCGCACAGCCCCGCCTCGCCACCCCGCGACCCCCACCCCCGCCACCCGGCCTCGGGCGTGGGGAGGGGGTGAAGTGGGCGGCGGCAGCCGTTCGGGGCCGGGGGGCGGGTAACCTCGGGGGTGTTATGAGTCTTCGTGTGCTTGCCGCCATGTCCGGCGGCGTCGACTCCGCGGTGGCGGCCGCCCGCATCGCCGAGGCCGGCCATGACGTGACGGGCGTCCACCTCGCTCTGTCGGCCAACCCGCAGTCCTACCGCACCGGCGCGCGAGGCTGCTGCACGCTGGAGGACGCCCGGGACGCCCGGCGCGCCGCCGACGTGATCGGCATCCCCTTCTACGTCTGGGACATGGCCGAGCGGTTCCACCGCGACGTCGTGGAGGACTTCGTCAGCGAGTACGCCGCCGGGCGCACGCCCAACCCGTGCCTGCGCTGCAACGAGAAGATCAAGTTCGAGGCCGTGCTCGACCGCGCGCTCGCGCTCGGGTTCGACGCGGTCGCGACGGGTCACCATGCCCGCTTGTCCGACGGTGCGCTGCGCCGCAGTGTCGACTCCGGCAAGGACCAGTCGTACGTGCTGGCCGTCCTCACCCGCGAGCAGCTCTCGCACGCCATCTTCCCGCTGGGCGGCTCCACCAAGGCCGAGGTCCGCGAGGAGGCCGCCGCCCGCGGTCTCACGGTGGCCGACAAGCCCGACAGCCACGACATCTGCTTCATCGCCGACGGCGACACCCGGGGCTTCCTGGCCGAGCGGCTGGGCGCCGAGACCGGCCCGATCGTCGACGAGTCCGGCGCCGTCCTCGGCACCCACGCCGGCGCGTACGGCTTCACCGTCGGCCAGCGCAAGGGCCTGCACCTCGACCGGCCGACGCCCGACGGCCGCCCGCGCTACGTGCTGTCGATCGAGCCGGTGTCCAACACGGTGACGGTCGGCCCCCGCTCCTCGCTGGCGGTCACCTCGATCGACGCCGAGCGCCCGGTCTGGAACGGCCCGATCGCCGCGCCGCACGAGCCGCTGGCCTGCCAGGTGCAGCTCCGTGCTCACGGCGAGGTGTACGGCTGCCGCGCCCAGGTGTCCGGCGACGCCCTGCACATCGAGCTGGACGCTCCCGCGACCGGCGTGGCCGCGGGCCAGGCGGCCGTCCTCTACGACGGCGACACCGTCCTCGGCTCGGCCACCATCGCCTCGTCCTGCTGACCGCCTCCGCCTCCGGGGTCAGCCGGGCAGGTCGACGCTCTCGCCGGTCGCGAGGCGGCGGAAGTCCGCCTCCTGGGCCTGGGCCCGGCGGGAGAGGATGTTGTCCACCAGCATGAGACCGATGTCGTTGTAGAGGCCGTCGTGGATGGAGTACGCCCGCCGCGGCGCGACCTCCCGCAGGTAGTCCACCATTTCCATGGCCTTCAGCCACGGGCCGCTGGTCGGGGTGAGCAGGGTGCCGACGGGCCTGCCGGGCAGCGTGAAGGCGTCCCCGGGGTGGAAGACCTCGTCGTCGACGAGGAAGCCGACGTTCTGCACGACGGGCATGTCGAAGGCGATGCGCGCGTGCTCGCGGCCGAGGACCCCAACCGAGAATCCGGCGGCCGTGAAGGAGTCGCCCTCGCCGACGACGTTCACCTTCGCGCTCAGCCCTTCGAGCTGCTGGGCGGCGGCGGCGCAGGTCCAGATCCGCACGTCGGGGCGCAGGGCCGCCAGACGCTTGGCGTCCAGGTGGTCGAAGTGCTCGTGCGTGATGAGGACGGCGTCGGCTCCGTCGAGCGCCGACTCCTCGGTGAGGCCGCCGGGGTCGATGACCAGCGTCGAGCCGTCCTTCTCCAGGCGGACGCACGCGTGACCGTGCTTGGTGAGCTTCATCCCTCCATCATGGACCTGCCCGATCAGCGGTCCGGAAGCGCGCCCACCGCTCTTTCTGACGATCTCTCGGCTCCGATGAGTCCACGGCCTTCGCGCAGTCCCTAAGCTTGCGCGGTGTGAGCGAGTTTCCGTGGGATGCGGCGAGCGCGACGGGCGTCGGGTCCCACCCCGGCGAAGACCACGTCGAGACGCTGCGCATGGTGTTCGGCGAGCTTCCCGGCCTGCCGTACCTGCCTGAGCTGCCCGGCCGCGGCGTGGGCGCCGACATGATCGGGCGCACGGCGTCGCTGCTGGTCGACATGCCGGTCGAGGTCCGCCCGTCCGGATGGCGCGTCGCCGACCGCCCGGGCCGCGACATGCGCAGGGCCAGGGATCATCTGACCCGTGACCTGGACGCCCTGGAAGAGGTCGCGCTGGGCTTCGAGGGCCGCCTGAAGATCCAGGTGTGCGGGCCGTGGACGCTCGCGGCCGCCGTGGAACTGCGCCACGGGGACAAGATCCTCGCCGACCCGGGGGCCGTGCGCGATCTGTCGGAGTCGCTGGCCGAGGGGCTGGCGCTTCATCTGGACGACGTCCGCAGGCGGGTGCCGGGGGCCGAGGTTCTGGTGCAGGTGGACGAGCCCGGCCTGCCGGCCGTTCTCGCGGGCACCGTGCCGACCGCCTCGGGCTTCGGGCGGCTGGCCGCCGTCGAGGGCCCGGTCGCCGCCGACCGGCTGGGCGTGGTCCTGCCCGCCGAGACCTTCACGATCGTGCACTGCTGCGCGCCCGGGGTGCCGCTGGAGGTGCTGCGCACCGCCGGGGCCCGGGGGATCTCCCTGGACGCGAGCCTGCTGCGGCGCCGCGACGAGGACCGCATCGGCGAGGCGATCGAGGCCGGCACGGCGCTGTTCCTCGGCGTGGTCCCGGGCGCCGACGTCCGGTTGCCGGACGTCGGCGTCGTCGCCAAACCGGCGCTGGAACTGTGGGGACGGCTCGGCTTCACCCCCGCGCGACTCGCCGAGCAGGTGGTCCTCACGCCGGCGTGCGGCTTGGCCGGAGCCTCTCCCGCCTACGCCCGCGCCGCCCTGGCCCGCTGCCGGGAGGCGGCCCGCGTCCTGCGCGAGGACCCCGAGGAAGAGCGCGGCTGACCTGCGGCGGCAGGAGCCCGGCCGCCACGGGGGCCCGCGTTCCGGTTCGTGCGAGTGGCCGCCCGAACGGCATTCTGCGGCCGGCTCCTGGAAGGGGGCTCGTGCGAGGTGGACGCCGGAACAGCGGGGACAGCCGGTCGCAAGTGGGGGCAAGTCCGGTGCAAGCGGCGCCGTCTATCTCTTGGTGGGCAATGACCAGCGCCACACGCAAGAGAAGGAACGACATGCGTAGCGGACTTCACGTACTGCTCGGGCTCACCGCCGGCGCGACCCTGGGACTCGGGCTCTGCGCCGCTCCGGCCTCCGCGGCAGGTCAGGGGATCGCCTCGGCTCGGGCCACCTCCGCTCAGGCCACGTCAGCTCAAGCCACCTCGGCGGAGGCCGGGGTTCAGGGGACGGCCGAGGGTCGCAGCGCGGCGGCGGAGAAGTGGTCGTGGGGGCCGACGACCTCCACCGACGCCAAGGGGTGGGCCAAGGGCGAGATCCGCACCACCAAATCCGGCCTGCGGATCACCGGGAACCTGTACGACGCGGGCGGCGCGCGCACGTGCTCATGGCTGAAGATCAAGTGGCTGACCGGCCAGGGCGGGTACCGCACCGCGACGGTCAAGAACTGCTCGCGGTCGGCGCCGCGCGCCTTCCGCGTCGACGCGGGACACATGCTGAGCTCCTTGGCGAAGGTCTGCCGGGGCACCGCCACCCGCGTCACCGGCAAGTGCTCCCACTGGGAAGGCGTCTGGGCCCAGGGCGGCTGAGCCACGCGGCACATGGCGGATGGAGAGCCGCGTTCGGTGGAGGTGCGCGGTCATCGCATCAGGGGGCTGGCAGGGGAGTCCATTTCGTGGGGAAATGTCGGTGGTGGGTGGCATGGTAGGAGTAATGATTCCCCTGGTAGGACGTCTGTGCGAGGGCGCGAGCACTCTTCGTAGCCCGTAGCGTTCTCCTTGGGGCTGAACGATGAGGGGAGACGGCATGGCTGCCGAGGTCGAGGGCGTGCCCGTGGGCGCACTGGAGCGCCACGCCGAGCTGGCCGAGCTGGCCGAGGAGGCCAACTGGCGCTACTACGTGCTCGACACGCCGACCGTGAGCGACGGCGAGTACGACGCGTGGATGCGCGAGCTGCGCGAGCTGGAGGAGGCGCACCTCTCCCTGCGCACGCCCGACTCCCCGACGCAGAAGGTCGGCGCCCCCATCTCCTCCGACTTCACCCCGGTCCAGCACCCGCGGCGGCTGGAGAGCCTGGACAACGCCTTCAACGACGCCGACCTCGCGGGCTGGCAGGCCAGGGCCGAACGGCTGCTGGAGGCCGATCCCGGCCCCTACCTGTGCGAACTGAAGATCGACGGCCTGGCCATCGACCTGGTGTACGAGAAGGGCCGGCTGGTGCGCGGCGCGACCCGGGGCGACGGCCGGGTGGGCGACGACGTCACCGCCAACGTCCGGACGATCAAGAACATCCCGCACCGCCTCACCGGGGACGGCATCCCCGACCGGTTGGAGGTCCGGGGCGAGGTCTACCTCTCGGTCGAGGGCTTCCACAAGCTGAACGAGCAGCTCGTCGCGGCGGGCAAGCCGCCGTTCGCCAACCCGCGCAACTCCGGCGCCGGCTCGCTGCGGCAGAAGGACCCGCGCATCACCGCGCAGCGCGACCTGTCCATGATCTGCCACGGCGTCGGCGTCTGGGAGGGCGGCTCCCCCCGCCCGGAGGCCCAGTCGGCGATCTACGAGCGGCTCGGCGCGTTCGGGCTGCCGGTCGCCGACACCTACAAGGTCGTCGAGAGCCTCACCGAGATCAACGACTTCATCGAGTACTACCGGGAGCATCGCCACGACCCGGTGTACGAGATCGACGGCGTGGTGGTCAAGGTCGACCGCATCGAGGCGCAGCGCCAGCTCGGCTCCACCTCCCGCGCCCCCCGGTGGGCGATCGCGTTCAAGTACCCGCCCGAAGAGGTCAACACCAAGCTGCTGGACATCCAGGTCGGCGTGGGACGCACCGGCAGGGTCACGCCGTACGGGGTGATGAAGCCGGTGGTCGTCGCCGGGTCCACCGTCGAGCGGGCCACGCTGCACAACGCCTCCGAGGTCGCGCGCAAGGGCGTGCTCATCGGCGACACCGTGGTGCTGCGCAAGGCGGGCGACGTCATCCCCGAGATCGTGGGCCCCGTGGCCGCCCTGCGTGACGGCGGCGAGCGCGAGTTCGTCATGCCCACCCACTGCCCCGAGTGCGGCACCGAGCTGCGGCGGATGAAGGAGGCGGACGTCGACATCCGCTGCCCCAACGCCCAGTCCTGCCCGGCGCAGCTGCGCGAGCGCATCTTCTTCGCCGCCGGCCGCGGGGCCTTCGACATCGAGGGCCTGGGGTACGTCGCCGCGACCGCGCTCACCGCCCCGCTGCCGCCGCAGGAGCCGCCGGTGCGCACCGAGGCCGACCTGTTCGACCTGACCATCGAGCGCCTGCTGCCGATCAAGTCGGTCGTCCGCGACCAGGACACCGGCCTGCCCAAGACCGACCCCGAGACCGGCGAGCCGAAGATCGTCACCTTCTTCGCCAACATGAACGGCGAGCCGAGCAAGAACGCCGAGCACATGCTGTCCCAGCTCCAGGTCGCCAAGGACCGGCCGCTGTGGCGGGTGCTGGTCGCGCTGTCCATCCGGCACGTCGGCCCGACGGCGGCGCAGGCCCTGGCCGCGGCGTTCCTGTCCCTCGAGCGCATCTTCGGCGCCTCGGAGGAGGAGCTCGCCGCCGTCGAGGGCGTCGGCCCGACCATCGCCGCCTCCATCCAGGAGTGGTACGCCGAAGACTGGCACCGCGAGATCGTCGTGCGCTGGAAGGCGGCGGGCGTCCGCATGGAGGACGAGCCCCCGGCGGTCGAGGGCCCGCAGACCCTCGCCGGTCTCACCCTGGTGGTCACCGGCACGCTGGCCGGATACAGCCGGGACGAGGCGGGGGAGGCCATCCAGGCGCGCGGCGGCAAGGTGACCAGCTCGGTCTCCAAGAAGACCGACTTCCTGGTCGCCGGAGAGAACGCCGGCTCCAAGTACGACAAGGCCGCCAAACTGGGTGTCCAGATCCTGGACGAGGCGGCCTTCGAGACCCTCCTCGCCCAGGGCCCCGACGCCGTCCGTCCCCCGAAAGAGCCGGACACCGGCTCCGAAGCCCCCGCCGACACCGGCTTCGAAGCCCCCGCCGACGCCGACCAGGCCACTGCCGACGCCATCGCCGACGCTGACGCCGACGAGATCGTTCCCGCCGTCGAGGCCGTGGAGACGGCCGGCGCCTAGGTGTACTCGGTCACCAACCTGGTGACCGAGTACACCTAGGCGCCGTCCACGAACGTTCACCGGCTCGGGCGCCGTAGCAGGCGCCGGCATCGCCGTACCACGACCCGCCGACCCGGCGCCGATCACTGCAGCCCGTGGCCGGGGATGGAGAGCCGCGCCCGGTGAACGTATGTGGTCACCGCTCCGGGTGTGGCCGGGGGTGGGGAGCCGTGCTCGGTGAACGTATGTGGTCACCGCTCCGGGTGTGGCCGGGGGTGGGGAGCCGTGCTCGGTGAACGTATGTGGTCACCGCACTGGCACGGTGGCCGTTCGCCGGTCAGGTGTCCTGGCCGGGGTGGAGCCAGCCGCGGTCGCGGGCGAGGAGGGCGATCTGGAAGCGTGTCCTCGCCCCCAGCGTCTTGGCGGCGTCGCTGATGTGCTTCTGGACCGTCCGGCGGCTCAGGTGAAGCACCCGCGCGACCGCCTCGTCCTTCATCCCCGCCGACAGCAGGAGCAGGATCTCGCGGGTCCGCTCGTCCGGGCCGCCCAGGGCGGAGGCCCGGACGGCCGCCCGGTCGGCCGCAGGGGAGGTTCGGTCGTCCGGGGCGGGAGGGCGGGGGTGCGGGCTGAGGGCAACCGGGACGGCGCGGTGCCAGATGTTCTCGAACAGGGCGGTCAGCACCTCCAGCAGCGGCGGCGAGTGCACCACGAGCGAACCGCCGGCCGGGTCGGCCCCGCCCAGAGGCATGATCGCCGCGGTGCGGTCGAAGACCGCCAGCTTCATCGGCACGTCCGGGGCCAGCCGCAGTTCCCCTCCCCGGGAGGTGCCGCGCAGCGCGGTCTCCAGTGACACCGCGTCGGTGAACCCGTCGCTGTCGTAGACCGACCGCAGCCTGACCTCCTCCCCCCAGACCGGCTCGGCCACCGGCCCGGGACGTCCCTCCCCATCGCGGGGGACGGGGACAGAGGTCACGTAGGGCGGCTTGGCCAGGTGCAGCACCTCCTCGCGGGCGGTCCTGAGCAGGTGCGCGTAGCGGGTCGCGACCTCGGCGGGGGTCGTAAGGACCTCGAACAGGTCGGAGTCGACGTAGCGGTGCGCCGCGGCCCGGTAGAGCTCGTGCAGCCGTTCCATGTACAGCTCCGCGCGGGCCAGGTCCTGACGTCTGCGGGCCAGCAGCGACCCGAGCGAGGAGCGCGGCGGGCTCGCGCGCCAGCGCGAGGGCGGCCCCTCCACGCCGGCCCCGGCCGGTGTGCCGTCGACGCGCACCGCCAGCAGGTCGGCCTCCAGGGACGCCAGGGTGAGGCGGGTGTCCTCGGCCGTCGCGCCGACCGCCGCCGCGACGGTCCTCTCACCGGAGTCCGGATGGCCGACCAGGTATTCGAGAACCTGCCCGGCCAGGGGCGTCAGGCCGGTGCCGGCCCAGGACGCGCCGGGGGACGGGTCCATCGGGTCACTCCTCGAAGCGTGCGCGTGGCGTCGATCGTACGACCCGCCGCCCCTCTCCCCGAATCCGCCTCCGACCGAACCGACCTGAGGGCCGTCTGGTGCGCGGGAGCGCGGCGGCGGTGATGGTCAGACTGGTCCCGTCTCCGTGGAAGGCGGTCCACGGGTTGGGCGTCTCACATGGGCAGTTGCGCTAAGTGGCAGGTGCAAGGGCTTGCTCAGGGGTGGGAGCGCCGCCAGGGTGATCATGTCGATTGGTGCAAAAGCGACATTTTACCTGGTAGTAACACCCCCCGAAGGGACGAGAATGTCCGCAGGTTTCAGGCGCGTCTCAGCCGCCACAGCGGCCGCCGCGTTGCTGGCCACCGCGTTGCTGGCGTCAGGCACGCCCGTCGCGCTGGCCGAGGAGGGGCCCGGGACGGACGGTGCGGCGCACTCCGTCACGCTGGCCGACGGGTCGGTCGTCCGCTGGACCGACGACGGCACCGGCAGCCTCACCGACAAGGCGGGCAGGACCCGGGTCTTCCCGGTGCCGCAGAACCCCGGCCGCACCGGCTTGGGCGTGCCGCTCACCCCGACCGCCGCCGGCCTGCAGCGCCGCGCCGACGCCGCCCGGCTGACCCCCTACACCGTGGGCGCGCCGTCCGGCCTGGCGACCTCCGCGGTGCGCCCGCGCGCCATGAACTACGGCGCGGTGGCCATCCCCGGCGCCGCCCTGTCCGCGCTCGGCCACCCCGCCGCGCGGTCCGCGACCCCGAAGGCGACCCCGGACGCGACCCCGGACGTGACGCCCGACGCGAGCCCGGACGCGACGCCGGGCCCGGACGCGGCTCCGTACGCGGATCCGGGCGCGGCTCCGACCGCGGCGGCGCCGAGTGCCGTGCCTGCCAACGAGGGGCTGACGACCTCGTTCCAGTCGTATCTGAACGCCGGTGGCGTCAACGCGGTCGGCGCCTTCCAGCACTTCGCGACCTACCTGCACGCGCTGCCCGGCAAGGGGCAGATCATCACGAACGTATCCCTGGGCGACCTCACCGACCAGGCGATGGCCGACGCGGGCGACGACTACGTGCGCGCCTACGGCCCGACGTCCGTCGTCAAGGACGGGCAGCGCTACCTCGACTACCCCTCGCTCCCGCTGATCCCCGCCTACACGGCCGACAACGACGGCCGTCTCGACCCGACCGGCGCGATCGAGGGCCAGGACCCCTACCTCGGCGAGGTCCTCATGGACTTCAGCATGATGGCGCCCCTGCCGCACGACCGGCAGCGCCCCGAGGCGACCGGCAGCGGGCCGACCGACCTGCTCGGCATCGCGCCCGGCGCCGACTACCGCCTGGTCATCCCGCAGGAGCCCTCCAGCAGGGGCATCGACGCGGCCCTTCGCGCGGCGGCGGCCCAGCGCCCGCGGCCGACCGTGATCACCGCCAGTCTGGGCTTCGGCACCGACGGGTCCATCGGCTTCCCCTCCCGCTGGCTGGAGGAGGACCCGCAGATCCGCCGGACCCTGCGGGAGATCGTGGACTCGGGCATCGTCGTGGTCGTCTCCTCCAACGACGGCACGCGCCTGGGCCTGCCCGTCTCGATCGGCCCGGACGGCGGCAGCACCCCGACCGAGGTCACCCGCAGCGCCTCCGCGCAGACGACGCTCGACGACGTCGCCGCGACCGGCACTCCCACGCTCGTGCGCGACACCGGCGTGATCTCGGCGGGCGGCACCACGGTCGACGACACCCTCACCTCGGCGGACGTCCGCACCGCCACCTACCCGACGACGCGGTACAACGGCGCGGCGAGCTACTCTTCCGGGTTCGGCAGCCGGGTGGACCTGGCGGCGCCCGGCGACAACCTGCCGACGCTGTTCCATTCCCCCGACGGGCCGCAGGTCACGCTGAACGGCGGCACGTCCGCCTCCGCGCCGATGATCGCCGCGGCGGCGGCGAACGTCCTGTCGGCGGCGCGGGCCACCGGCCAGAAGCTCAGCCCGCGGGAGGTCCGCGACCTGCTCATCTCCACCGGCCGCCCGGTGGCCCAGCCGCCGCAGGCCGACCAGGAGCTGCACGTGGGGCCGCAGCTTGACGTGACCGCCGCCGTGGAGAAGGTGCTCGGCGGATCTCACCGCATCCCCACCGCCGCGCTGCGCCTGTCCGTCGCGCACCGGCAGCTCATCGCCACGGACGTCACCTCCTCCTTCGTCGAGGCCACCGACCCCGCCCACCTGGACCTGACCGGCCCGGCGGACTTCTGGGGCGAGTCGTCCGGCCAGAACGCGACCTCGCCGATCACCTTCGGGCTCGACATGACCGGCGGCGACGCCGATCTGACCTACCGGCTGCGCGTCGGTGACCGTGGGCGGATCGCCGCCGCCGGGCCGAGCCTGCGGGTGCTCCCGGAGGAGCTTCTCGCCGCGGCGGGGCTGCCGGTGGCCGCCGACGGCGAGCGGACCGTGCCGGTGGTGTTCGAGGCGCTGCGCCACGGCAAGCCCGTCGCCGCCGTCTCGCGGAGCCTCACCTTCTCCGCCTCCGACGGCACCCGCACGGGCGCGCCCGCGCCGGTCGTGCCGGGATCGGTCGCCCTGGGCAAGCCCCTGACCGTGCAGTACGACCTGTCCCGCACCCGCGACCTGTCCGACGCCACGCTGGTGCTGTCCTCCGTCGGCCACTGGACGCCCCTGTCCACGACCGACAAGTTCCGCGCCCACTGGAGCACCCCGCTCGCCGGGCGCAAGGGCTCGGTGACGATCCCCGCCTCGGCCTTCGCGGCCGGCGGCGCCGGGATCTACGGCGTCGGCGTCAGCCTGAACGGCGGCGCCGTGTGGGGCGACTTCCGCGCGGTGCGCGTCGGCGAGGGCGCGGACCAGCGCCCGCAGGCGCCCCTGCTGACCGGCGGCGACGGCGAGCAGGGCCACTCGGCCCTGGTCACGCTGGCCGCGCCGAAGCTCAAGGTGTCCTGGGACGTCAAGGACGTGCGCGGCGCCGACGGCGCGGCCGTGGAGTTCCTCACCCCCGGCCCGACCTTGTACGGGTCGCTGAACACCGCGACCAACCAGAACGGCAGCGGCCCGGACGACAACGGCGTCGACCACGCCTCCACGCTGGTGCGGGCGCTGCCGTCCGCCAAGGGCACCACGGTGCTGGACCTGAACGCCCTGCGCCTGACCACCGGCACGCAGTACCCGGTGCGCGTGCTGGCGACCCGGGGCGGCCGTCCGGTCGGCCAGGCGTCCCCGACGTCGTTCCTGGAGTACCGCGACGGCGAACCGGTCACGGGGGCGCTGGAGAACTTCGAGGTCACCGGCCGGACGGCGCTCATCGCCACCGACGAGTTCGCCGAGGGCGACGACGGCGGGACCCATGTGAGGACCTCGGCCACGACGCCGTACTCGCTCATCGACGGCAAGCTCGGTGCGCCGCTGCTGAGCGAGTCCGGCGGCACGCAGACGCAGTCGGTCGTGGGCTCGGACCCGGCGACCGGCCACACGCTGATCGCCCGCAGGCCGTTCGACGCCGCGGCGGCGCCGCAGCTCGACGTGCGCGACACCGCGACCGGCAAGCGCGTTCTCGCGACCACGCTCCAGGACGACACCCACGGTGAGATGACCCTCCTGGAGGGCGGCGCCGTGGACCGGGTGCGCCACCGGGCGGCCGTGACGACCTTCGACGCCCGGTCGGGCCTGGCCGAGCTGTGGCCGGTGGACATGGCGACGGGGAAGGTGGGCACGCCCATCCCGCTGAACCCGGCGAACCTCGGACGCACCTTCCGCAGCGTGTCGATGGACGCGGCCACCGGCGCCGTCTTCGCCGCCACCTCCGGCACGCAGGGTCCCTGCCTCAACACGCGGGTGCCGTTCTGGACGGTCCGGGCGGACCTGGACGCCCGCACGGTCACGCCGATCACCGACGCGCCGCGATGCACCGCCGGGTTCTACCCCGACGGCAAGGGCGCCAAGGTGTACATGCTCGCCGGCGCCTCGACGCCCGACCGCGGGCAGTTCCCGACGAGCACCTGGACGGTCGCCGACCAGGCCACGCTCACCGGCCCGGCGCCCGCGGACCTCGGCACCCACGGCCCGGCGTGGGCGGCGCTGGACGACCTCAACCATGTCGCGGTGATCGCGCACCTGTACGAGGCGGGCACGACCGGGGACAACAACGCCCTGAGCGAGATCACCGTCATCGAGCCGGACACCGGGAAGGTCCTGGCACGGCACCCGGTGGTGAACCTGGTCAACTCGACCATCGCCACGTCGAACATCAGCCCGGACAGCAGGCAGGGGCTGTACCTGGACCCGGCGAGCCGGACCGGGTACGTGGTCAACCCCTGGGCCGACGGGCTGCAGCGCTTCCGGTACTGACGCCGCGCCGCGGGCGCGCGCGTCCGTCCAGGGCCGGCCGGCCAGGCCATACGGCACGGCCCGACCAGCGAACCCGTCCGGCCGAGCCTGGAGAGGGTCCGCTTCCCGAAGGCCCGTCACCGCACCGGTGGCGGGCCTTCGCCCATTGTCGCCGGCGCCCGTACTCGGAGGGTGACATCTCCTGCGGAAGTTCGGCGGTCGGTCCGGGGAGGACCGACGGGGGGATCGGACCGGTTCCCGCCGGTCGGCGGCCGGACGATCTCCGCTGCATGACGGCATCGATCCTGGAAAAATACCCCTAGAAGATTATTTCATTAAGTTTCAGTCATCCGGCATCCATGCCGCGGACGAAGCAGAACCGTTGTATGCCGGAAATAACCGGTAACGGAACGTGCCCAACCGGTTTCGCGAAGTGGCCCAGAGGTCGTACCCTCCCATAGTGACCTCTTGGGGGTTTACTTGCTTATGACGGATCCATCCGACACGAGGGACACGCCGCCGCGTCCCTTCTCCCCGCTGTGGACCTACCTCACGGGGGTCGTCGCCACGGGCCTGGCGGCGCTGCTCACCGCCGAGATCAGGCTCGGCCTCGGCGATCTCGCCGACCTGGCGCGAACCTCGCTGTTCTGGGTGCTCATCGTCCTGGTCGTGCTCGGAGAGCTCCGGCCGATCGTGGTCTCCTCCTCGCGCCTGGCCGGGGGCACGGCCACCTCGACGCTGTTCACCTTCGCCCTGCTGCTCTACCACGGGCTGTCGGTGGCCGTGCTGATCCACGCCCTGGCGCTGGTCGTCAGCGGCCTGGTCCACCGCAGGGCCTGGCACCGGGTGCTGTTCAACGTCTCCCAGGTGACCCTGGCCACGACGGGGGCGGCCGTGGTGCTCGCCGCGTTCGGCCACCATCCCCACCCGGCGGCGCCCTGGGTGCCGGAGGGCACCGACATCGCCGCGGTCGCGCTCGCGGCGGTGGCGTACTTCGTGGTGCGCGGGCTGCTGGTCTGCGGAGCGGTGGCGCTGCACGAGCGCCGGTCGCTGCCGCGGGTGATCCGCACGAGCATCGGCCACCAGAGCCTGGTCTACGCCGCGCTCCTCGGGCTCGCCCCGCTGGTCGTCGTCGTCATGAGCCGCTCCCCGGCGCTGACCCCGCTGTTCGTCGCGCCCCTCGCCGCCCTGTACTTCACCGCCTCGCTGTCGGTGCGCCGCGACCACCAGGCCATGCACGACGGGCTGACGTCCCTGCCCAACCGCAAGCTGCTGATCGTGCGCACCGAGGAGGCGCTGGCCGAGGCCCGCGAGGACGTCCGGGTCGGCCTGCTGCTGCTCGACCTCGACCGGTTCAAGGAGGTCAACGACACCCTCGGTCACCCGGTCGGCGACCGGCTGCTGCAGATCGTCGCGCACCGCCTCACCCACAGCGTGCGGCCGGGCGACGTCGTCGCGCGGCTCGGCGGGGACGAGTTCGCCGTGCTCCTGCCGACGGTCCGCGACGCCACGGCCGCTCGCGAGGTGGCGGCGCGGCTGCGGGTGGCGCTCACCGAACCGGTCCGGCTGGAGGGCATGACCTTCGACCTGGACGCCTCGATCGGCATCGCGCTGTACCCCGACCACGCCCCCGACTTCGAGCTGCTGCTGCAGCGCTCCGACGTCGCGATGTACTTCGCCAAGGAGGGCCGCACCGGCGTCGAGGTCTACCTGGCCGAGAAGGACCGCAACTCGCCCGAGCGGCTGAACCTGCTCGGCGACCTGCGCCGCGCCATCGGCCGCGGCGAGCTGGAGCTGCATTACCAGCCCAAGGTCGGCCTCGCCTCGGGCATGGTGGAGGGCGTCGAGGCGCTGCTGCGGTGGTGGCATCCCGAGCGCGGCCCGATCCTGCCCGACGACTTCATCCCGCTGGCCGAGCAGTCGTACCTGATGCGGCAGATCACCCAGTACGTCATCGACACCGCGATGGAGCAGGCGGCCCACTGGTGGCACGCGGGCATCCAGGTGCCCGTGTCGGTCAACGTGTCGGCACGCGACCTGCTCGACGCGACCCTGCCCGACCTGATCGGGGCCGGACTCGACCGCCTGGGCCTGCCGCCGCGCGCCATCCAGCTCGAGGTGACCGAGCGCATTCTGATGACCGACCAGGCCTACACCGCCGACTCGGTGCACGCCCTGGTGGAGCTCGGCATCCCGCTGGCCCTGGACGACTTCGGCACCGGGTACTCCTCGCTGGTGCGCCTCCAGCGGCTGCCGGTGTGCGAGGTCAAGATCGACGGCTCGTTCGTGCAGCGGCTCGGCAAGACCGTGGACGACGAGCGCATCGTCCGCTCGATCGTCGACCTGGTGCGCTCGCTCGGGCTGCGGTCGGTGGCCGAGGGCGTCGAGAGCGACGAGGTGGCCCAGCGCCTGCAGGACATGGGCTGCGACGCCGCCCAGGGGTGGCGGTTCGCCGAGCCGATGCCGGCGGGGGAGATGACCGACTGGCTGGGCGAGCGGGTGGGCGCGCCGTCCTACGGCCGCTGCGGCACGCGCGGGGTCACGGCCCTGTAGGGCCCGGGGCCGCCGGACCGGTGATCACCGGCGGTCATGGCCCGGAGAACCATGCTTAATGGTTCGGCCACGTTCGGTCACGCGCCCTAGGATGACACTGTCCGATTGCCATCCATGAAACGGGTTAACGACTCATGTCCGCCATAACCCGCGACGAGGTCGCGCACCTCGCCCGGCTGTCCCGGCTGGCGCTGTCCGATGACGAGCTCGACCACTACGCCACCCAGCTCGATGACATCATCGGCGCGGTCGCGCGCGTCTCCGAGGTCGCCACCGACGACATCCCGCCGTCGTCGCACGCGTTGCCGCTCACGAACGTCTACCGTCCCGACGAGGTGCGCCGGTGCCTGACCCCCGAGGAGGCCCTGGCGGCCGCCCCGGCGGTCGAGGACGACCGCTTCCGCGTCCCGCGCATCCTCGGGGAGGAGGCATGAGCCTGACCCGCAAGACCGCCGCCGAGCTGGGCGCCCTGATCGCCTCCGGCGAGGTCTCGGCCGTCGAGGTCACCCAGGCCCACCTCGACCGCATCGCCGAGGTCGACCCGCAGGTCAACGCGTTCCTGCACGTGGCGACCGAGTCGGCGCTGGCGCAGGCCCGTTCGGTGGACGAACGCCGCGCCGCCGGCGAGCCCCTCGGGCCGCTCGCGGGCGTGCCGATCGCGCACAAGGACGTCTTCACCACCAAGGACATGCCCACCACGGCCGGGTCCAAGATCCTCGAGGGCTACCGCCCGCCCTACGACGCCACCGTCACCGCGCGGCTGCGCGAGGCGGGCCTGGTCATCCTGGGCAAGACCAACCTCGACGAGTTCGCGATGGGCTCCTCCACCGAGAACTCCGCCTACGGCCCGACGCGCAACCCCTGGGATCTCGGCCGCATCCCCGGCGGCTCCTCGGGCGGCTCCAGCGCGGCCGTCGCCTCCTACCAGGCGCCCCTGTCGACCGGCACCGACACCGGCGGCTCGATCCGCCAGCCGGCGGCCGTCACGGGCATCGTCGGCATGAAGCCCACCTACGGCGGCTCCTCGCGGTACGGGCTGATCGCCTTCGCCTCCTCGCTGGACACCCCCGGCCCGTTCGCGCGCAACGTGCTCGACGCCGCGCTGCTGCACGAGGCCTTCTCCGGCCACGACAGCATGGACTCCACCTCCATCCACGAGGAGGTGCCGCCGGTCGTCGAGGCCGCCCGCCGCGGCGACGTCGCCGGCCTGCGCGTCGGCGTGGTCAAGGAGTTCGGCGGCGAGGGCTACCAGCCGGGCGTGATCGCCCGCTTCCGCGAGGCCGTCGACCTGCTCGAGTCCCTCGGCGCCAAGATCGTCGAGGTCTCCTGTCCGAGCTTCGGCTACGCCCTCCCGGCCTACTATCTGATCGCCCCCTCCGAGTGCTCGTCCAACCTGGCCAGGTTCGACGGCATGCGCTATGGGCTGCGGGTCGGCGACGACGGCACCCGCAGCGCCGAGGACGTCATGGCGCTCACCCGCGCCGCCGGGTTCGGCCCCGAGGTCAAGCGGCGCATCATGCTCGGCACCTACGCGCTGTCCAGCGGGTACTACGACGCCTACTACGGCTCGGCGCAGAAGGTCCGCACGCTCATCGCGCGCGACTTCGAGGCGGCCTTCCACCAGGTGGACGTCCTGGTCTCGCCGACCACGCCCACCACCGCCTTCCCGATCGGCGAGCGCGCCGACGACCCGATGGCGATGTACCTCGCCGACCTGTGCACGATCCCGGCCAACCTGTCGGGCAACGCCGCCATCTCGGTGCCCTGCGGTCTGGCCGACGAGGACGGCATGCCGGTCGGCCTGCAGATCATGGCCCCCGTGCTCGGCGACGACCGTTGCTACCGGGTGGGCGCCGCCGTCGAGAAGGCCTTTGAGGACCGCTGGGGCGGCCCGCTGCTGAAGGAGGCTCCGTCCCTGTGACCACCACCCACTCCGTCATGCCGTTCGACGAGGCGCTGGAGCGTTTCGAGCCGGTGCTGGGCCTTGAGACCCACGTCGAGCTCGGCACGGCGTCGAAGATGTTCTGCGGGTGCTCCACCGCCTTCGGCGCGCCGCCCAACACCCACGTCTGCCCGGTGTGCCTGGCGCTGCCCGGCGCGCTGCCCGTGGCCAACGACAAGGCAATCGAGTCGACGATCCGCATCGGCCTGGCGCTGAACTGCACGATCGCTGAATGGTGCCGCTTCGCCCGGAAGAATTACTTCTATCCGGATATGCCGAAGAACTACCAGATCAGCCAGTACGACGAGCCGCTGTGCGGCAACGGCTACCTCGACGTCGAGGTGGGCGGCGAGACGGTCCGCATCGAGATCGAGCGGGTCCACCTGGAGGAGGACACCGGCAAGTCCACGCACGTGGGCGGCGCGACCGGCCGCATCCACGGCGCCGACTACTCGATCGTCGACTACAACCGCGCGGGCATCCCGCTGGTCGAGATCGTCACCAAGCCCATCCCGGGCACCGAGAAGCTCGCGCCCGAGGTCGCCCGCGCGTACGTCACCGAACTGCGCGAGGTCATGCGCACGCTCGGCGTGTCCGACGTCCGCATGGAGGAAGGCTCCCTGCGGTGCGACGTGAACGTCTCGCTGATGCCGCGCGGCGCCGGCGAGTGGGGCACCCGCACCGAGACCAAGAACGTCAACTCGCTGCGCAGCGTCGAGCGGGCGGTGCGCGGTGAGATCGAGCGGCAGGCGGCGATCCTCGCCGACGGCGGCAAGATCGTCCAGGAGACCCGCCACTTCCACGAGGACACCGGCGCCACCACCTCTGGCCGGTCCAAGGAGGAGGCGCAGGACTACCGCTACTTCCCCGAGCCCGACCTGCTGCCCATCGCGCCGAGCCCGGAGTGGATCGCCGAGCTGCGCGCCGAGCTCCCCGAGCTGCCCACGGCGCGGCGCAGGCGGCTGCAGGCCGAGTGGGGCGTCTCCGACCTGGACATGGCGGCCATGCACAACGCCGACGCCTTCGGCCTGGTCGAGGCGACCGTCAAGGCGGGAGTGCCCGCGGCCGACGCGCGCAAGTGGTGGATGGGCGAGCTGGCGCGGCGCGCCAACGAGTCCGGCACGCCCCTGGCCGAGCTGCCGATCACGCCGGAGCAGATCGCCCGGGTGGTCGAGCTGGTGGCCTCCGGCGCGCTGAACGACAAGCTGGCCCGGCAGGTGCTCGAGGGCGTGCTGGCCGGCGAGGGCTCCCCGGACGAGGTGGTCGAGGCCCGCGGCCTGCGCATCGTCAGCGACGAGGGCGAGCTGTCCTCGATCATCGACCAGGTGCTGTCCGCCAACGCCGACGCGGCCGACAAGGTGCGCTCGGGCAAGATCGCCGCGGTGGGCGCGCTGGTGGGCGGCGTGATGAAGGCCAGCCGCGGCAAGGCGGACGCCGGCCGTGCCCGCGAGCTGATCCTGGAGAAGCTCGGCGTCTCCGAGTAGGCGCCGGGCGCCGAACCGTCCGTCGGTGTGCGTGTGGGTCTCGCGGAAATGGTCCGCGAGACCCGTCCGCCTTATGTGAGGCGAACCTATCTTCCGTACTTAGTACGCTTTTCACCTATAAATCGCTCATACCTGGGACTGGATTCATCCAGCGATGTTGAAGAATTTGTGAGTGGTGTTGGTTTAGGGTGATGCGGGGGATTCGGTACGGAGTGGGAGGAGGACGGAGGCGTGCGGAACGCCGGAGCGTCCATCGACCCGCCTCCCGACCCGTTCGCGGCGGTCCGGCCTGACTCGCCCGTCGCGCTTCCGGCCGACCGGCAACTCGCCAAGGACACCGGCGAGCAGAAGGACCCCGCCGCGGGCCACGCGTCCGCGACGCGCAGGAAGCTGCCGCGCGGGGTCTCACCGCTGCCGCCCGGCGTGTCTCCCGAGATCTTCGTCAACACCCCGCCGCCGTCCGGTGCTCCTTCCAGCCCGCCGGTGACCCTGCCGCCGCCCGCCGGCCCGCCCGAGCCGTGGCCGATGACGGCCGGCGTGCGGGTGCGCCGCCCGGAGGACGAGCCCAAGCCCGAGCCGGCGGACCTGGACGACCCTGAACCGTCCGTGCGGCGGCATGGGCTGCGGCGCGTCCTGCTGGCCGTGGGAGCGCTCACACTCCTCTTCCTGCTCGGCTACGGCGTTCCTGCCACGTTGATCTGGGGGAAGGTGCCGCCGGGAACGCACGTCAAAGACGTGCGCATCGGCGGCATGAACGCCACCCAGGCGCTCGACCGCCTGCACGAGCGGTTCGACGGCAACGACCAGCAGCCCCTCGTCCTCATGCTGGACGGGCGGCGCGTCGGAGTGCTGGACCCGCGCGACGCCGGGCTCACGATCGACGTCGACGCCACGATCGCCGACGCCGAGACCGGCTTCCCCAGCCCCATCGCCGTCTGGCAGTCCTTCACCGGCGAACGCGAGCTGCCGCTGCGCATCTCGCTCAACCAGACCAAGTTCGCCGACCGCCTCCGCCGGATCGCCGCCGACGTCGGCCGTCCCGCCCAGGAGGGCGCGATCGTCTACAACGGCACCACGCCGGAGCTGCGCACCCCCAAGGAAGGGCAGGTCCTGGATGAGGCGGCCACCGCCAAGGCGATCAGGCGGGCGTTCCTGGACGCCCCGTCCCCGGTGCCGCTGTCGGTGGACCTCGTCCAGCCCAAGGCGGGCATCCAGGCCTTCGACGGGGCGCTCGCGGTCGCCCGGCGCGCGGTGGCCGAGCCGATCACGCTGGTCAACGGCGGCAGGCGCGCCCACCTCACCCCCAAGCTGATCGCCGCCCACCTGACCTTCACCCCCGACCAGGCCGGCGTCGTCCGCCCCGTCTTCGACGCGCACAAGGCGGTCGCCGGGCTGGAGACCAAGCTGGTCGGCATGGCCGCGGCGCCTCGCGAGGCCGGGTTCGTCATCGAGAACCAGCGGCCCAAGCTGGTGCACGCCCGCACGGGCAAGGGGGTCGACAGCGCCAAGTTGGCCGACGCGGTGGGCAAGGTGATCACCGTCGGCGGGGCGCGCACCATCCCGGTGTCCCTGGCCATCACCGAGCCCACGCTCAGCGACGCGGAGGCCGTGAGGCTCGGGGTGAAGGAGCAGATCGCGCAGTCCACCACGACCTACCCGTGCTGCGCCGCCAGGGTGACCAACATCCACAAGGCGGCCGACCTGGTGGACGGCATGATCGTGCGGCCGGGGCAGGTCTTCTCGCTGAACGAGGCCATCGGCGACCCGGCCACCCGCGGCTTCGTCCGTGCCCAGTCCGTCGGGGGCGACCGTCTGGTCATCGCGACGGGCGGCGGCATGTCGCAGTTCGCGACGACCCTGTACGACGCGGCCTTCCTCGCCGGGATGGAGGAGGTCGCCCGCACCCCCTATCCGTTCTACGTGACGCGTTACCCGATGGGCCGCGAGGCGTCGGTGAACTACCCCGACGAGGACCTGCGGTGGCGCAACGTCACCGAGTACGGCGTGCTGGTCAAGGCGTCCTACACCGGCACGGCGCTGACGGTGTCGCTGTGGAGCACCAGGAAGTACGACCGCATCGCCATCGAGACCTCGCAGCGCGCCAACCCCGGCCAGCCGGAGACCAGGACCGTCACCGATCCCGACTGCATCCCCATGGAGGGCATCCCCGGCTACACCGTCACGGTCACCCGGGTCTTCCACAAGGACGGCAAGATCGTCAAGAAGGACCGCCCGCGGACGACGGTGTACGAGGCCGCGCCGAAGGTGATCTGCCGGCCGGAGCAGCCGAGCGGTCCCGAACGGCAGAACGACTCCACCGTCCAGTCCGAGCCCTCCGGTCAGGACCTCGACGGCTCGGCCAAGCAGCGCCGCAACGGCGGTAAGAAGCAGTCGGAGCCCAGCACGCCCGTCACCTCCGACAACAACGGCAACGGCAACGGCAACAAGAACACCACGCCGAACGGCAACGCCAACCCGAACGGGAACGGCCGCAGGAACACCACGCCGAACGGCAACGGCAACTCGAACGGCAATGGCAACGGCAACGGCAACTCGAACGGGAACGGCAACTCGAACGGGAACGGGAACGGGAACGGGAACGGGAACGGCAACAACGGGAACGGCCGGTCGAGCGGCAGCGGGAACGACGGCAATGGGCGCGGCGCCGCGGGGACGACCGGAAGCGACTGACGCCGTCAGCGGCATCGTCACCGGCATCGTCGCCAGGAGCGGCTCCGGCCGATGAGGCCGTCCTGACCCGGGCGTCCATCTCGGGCCGACCGGCGCCGGGCTCGGGCCCGTCCCCGCACAGGCCGGACCGGGCTCCGGCCGGGAGAAGCCAGGGCCGGGCTCCGGTCCGCGGAGGGTTCCGGGTCAGCGGAGCGGGATGACCAGGATGCGGTCCTCGCCGCCTGTGGAAGGGGCGTGGCCGTCCTTGTTGCTGGTGCTGACATAAAGCGAGGAGCCGTCGGGGGTGGCGGCCACGGCGCGCAGGCGGCCGTACTTTCCCGTGTAGTGGGCGATGGGCGTGCCCACGCGGCCGATGCCGATCACCGGCACCTGCCACAGCCGCGTCCCACGCAGGGCGGCGATCCACAGGGAGCCCTTCGCGTAGGCCATCCCCGAGGGCGATGCCTCGGCGGGAGACCAGGTGAGCAGCGGGTCGGTGTAACCGTCGCCGCCGCCGAAGCCCTCCACCCCCGGCCAGCCGTAGTTCCCGCCCTTCTTGATCAGATTGACCTCGTCATAGGTGTTCTGGCCGAACTCCGAGGCGTACATGCGCTCGTCCGGGTCCCAGGCGACGCCTTGGACGTTGCGGTGCCCGTAGCTCCAGATCACGTTCTCGAACGGGTTGCCCGGTGCGGGTTTGCCGTCGACGGTCATCCGCAGGATCTTGCCGCCCAGCGTGCCGAGCGCCTGGGCCAGGGGACGCTCGCCGGTCTCGCCGGTCGTGGCGTACAGGTACCCGTCGGGCCCGAACGCGAGCCGCCCGCCGTTGTGGATGGCGCCCTTGGGGATGCCGCTGAGGATCGTCACCGGGTCGCTCAGGCGGTTCTGGTAGCGGTAGCGCACGATGCGGTTCTCGGTGGCGGCCGTGTAGTAGACGAAGACGTAGTGGTCCTGCGCGAACCGGGGGGAGACGGCGACGCCGAGCGAGCCGCCCTCCCCGCTCGGGGACACGCCTTCGATCACCCCGGCTTCGCTCACCTCGCCGGAGGGGGACACGCGCAGCAACCGCGGGGAGCCGCGTTCGGTGACCAGAGCGTCGCCGCCGGGCAGGAAGGCGATGGCCCAGGGCACGGCCAGACCTCCCACGAGCGTGTGAGGGGTGCCGGGCGTCGCCACCTTGGCGGGGGACTCCGTCGCGCCGGAGGGCGGGGCCGCGCCGGAGGACGGAGCCGCGGGCGCGGCGCCGGTCGGCGGGACGGAGGAGCCGTCGCCGTCCGCGCGCTCCGCCTTCCCGGGCGCGCACCCCGCCAGCAGCACGGCGGCGGTCGCGGCGGCGAGCACCCGCCGCACCGCGTGCGCCCTGCTCAGGACCGGCGCGCGGGGCGCCGTCCTCGGGCCGGCCGGTGGGAGCGGGCCGTCGGCCGGCGGGGTCCGGGCGACGGCGGATGCGGGCGGGGTGGGCGAAGAGACGGGCGGGCGGACAGGCGGGGTGGGCGAAGCAACGGGCGGGGGGATGGGCGGGGTGGGCGAAGCAACGGGCGGGGGGATGGGCGGGGTGGGGTGCCGGTGGTCGCGTGCGGTGCCGGCGTGCGGTGATCCGTCGGGCATCAAGAACCTCCTCCGTCACTCCATACTGACGTCCCGCAGGCGAGGTTCCCGCCCCCGGCGGGGGGTCGTTAGGGTTGATGGTCATGAAGATTTGGGCTCCCTCGCAGGCCATCGTCGATGTCTTGACCGATCTGCCGGATGTGGAATGCGTCCTGTACGACGGAGGCGAGCGGCCGCCCGAGAACGCCGAGGACGTCGAGGTGTGGATCCCCCCGCTCATCCCGCCCCGCACGACCGCCGAACTGCTCGGCCGGATGCCCAAGCTGCGCCTGCTGCAGACGGTGACGGCCGGCGTCGAGACCTACCGTCCCCACCTGCCCGACGGCGTGATCCTGTGCAACGCGCGGGGCGTCCACGACGCGGGCACCGCCGAGTGGGCGGTCGGCGCGATGATCTCCGTGCTGCGCGACTTCCCGGCCTTCGCCGGCGCCCAGCAGCGCGGGGAGTGGACCTACCACCACACCGGCGTGCTGGCCGACGCCACCGTGCTCATCATCGGGTACGGCTCGATCGGCCAGGCGCTGGAACGCCGCCTGGACGGGTTCGAGGTGGAGGTCGTGCGCGTCGCGCGCACCGCGCGCGACGGCGTGCACGGCGAGGACGAGCTGCCGCGGTTGCTGCCCGAGGCCGATGTCGTGGTGCTGCTGGTGCCGCAGACCCCGGACACCGCGCGCATGGTGGACGCCGCCTTCCTCGCCATGATGAAGGACGGGGCGGTGCTGGTGAACGCCGCGCGCGGCTCGGTGGTGGACACCGACGCGCTCGTCGCCGAGCTCGGCGCCGGTCGGCTCAGGGCCGCCCTGGACGTGACCGACCCCGAGCCTCTGCCCAAGGACCACCCGCTGTGGACGGCGCCGGGGGTCTTCATCACCCCGCACGTGGCGGGCAGCACCCCGGCGTCGCTGCGGCGGACGCTGAAACTCATGCGATCTCAGATGCTGAGATACCTGTCCGGGGAACCGCTGAACAACGTGATCACGGGGTCGTACTGAACGGCTTGACTCTCGTTTCTGACTCGTAACGATAGGAAAGCAAACCCAAGCCGTGGCTGCCTCGTGACCTCCGATGCGTACGGTGAGTCTCACCGCGCCACCGTTCCTGACAGCGAGCAAGGCGGTTATCAGATCGGTGACGACTGAGCGGTTGTCGCCTCCTCCGCCCCCGGGCGGGCGCGACACTGGCCACGTGACAGGGATGAGCCGCATGGGCGACGACGTTGAACGGCCTTCGTGACCCAAGGGTCCCGTTGACCGCCGCCGCCGGTCTCGGCGCGGTGGGCCTCACGGCTGCCCTCCTCGTCGACGCCGCCGCCGCGACGGTCACCGCGGTGGCCGGGGTGGTGGCCGGCCTCATCGCCGCCGTCTCACTCCTGGTGGCGGCCGCCCGCGTCGCGCCGGGCTGGCGCCACCAGTCGTCCGCCTGGCGCTGGCTCGCCTCCGGCACGGCCGCCTGGCTGGCCGGGGTGGGGGTGCGCCCGCTCGCCGAGGGCACGCCGTTCATGCTGACCTTCGCCGACGTCCTGCTCATCGCGGGCGGGGTGCTGCTCGCGATCGGCTGCGGCCGCACGGCGCGGCGCCGGGCGTACGGCAGGTCGCTGCTCCAGTACGCCACCAGCGCCTACATCAGCGCCGCGTCGCTGTTCACCATCGGCTGGGTCGTGCTTCTGGCTCCGCTGTACGCCAGGTCCGACGAGCCGAGCACGCTCGCCGCGCCCGTGGTCTGCCTGCTGGCGACGTGCGCCGTGGCCCCGGCCGCGCTGGCGTCGCGCTCGGCCGGGCGCCGGGTGGGCCTGGCCGCGCTGGCCGTGCTCGCGACGGTCACCGTGCAGGAATTGGCCACGGCGATGGCTCGCGTGACCGTCGGCGGCGCTCTTCCGCTCGCCGCCGGCCTGGTGGCGCCGATCGCCTATCTGCTGCTGGCCGCCGCCCCGTGGGCGAGCCGACCCCGCACCCGCCCGGTGCGGGCGCCGTCCTCCGCCATCGTGGAGGGGGCGCCGCTCGTCCTGGCCGCCGTCGCCACCGTCGTGCTCCTCGTCCGCGTGATCACCCAGGGCCCCGACCGGCCGGTGGCCGTTCTGCCCTTCGTGGTCGGCTCGGTCGTGGTCGTGCTGCTGGCCAAGGTGTTCGTGCTGGCCGTGGAGACCGCGAGCATGCGCGGCAATCTGGACTCCAGCGAGCGCCGGCTCATCCACCTGGCCGAGAGCGCCGGTGACATGGTCCTGGTCTGCGACAACGACGGCGTCATGCGCGAGATGGGCGCCGGGGTCGAGGCCCTGTACGGCTACCACCCCCGCGATCTGATCGGACGCTCGATCTTCGACTACGTCCACTCCGAGGACGCCCCCGGCGTCCAGGCCGCGTTGAAGTCTTTGACGACCGATGAGGAACCGCCGCTGGAACGGCAGAGCGCGTGCCGGGTCGCCTGCCGCGTCCGCGCCGCCGACGGCACCTGGCGGCCGGCCGAGTCCGTCGCCACCCGTCACCCCAGCGAGGGGGAGGACCTCGTCCTGATCTCCACGCGGGACGTCAGCGACCAGGTGGCACTGCGCAACCAGGTCGCCCACCTCACCTTCCACGACGGGGTGACCGGCCTGCCCAACCGCGCCTACTTCGAGGAGCGCACCCGCGAGGTGCTGGCGCGCAGGGGCGGCGGCACCACGGCGGTGGTGTTCATCGACCTGGACGGCTTCACCGGCGTCAACGACTCGGTGGGGCACGCCGGCGGCGACTACCTGCTGAGCCAGGCCGCCCGGCGGTTGCGCGCGGCCGTCCACTCCGACGACACCCTCGCCCGCTGGGGCGGAGACGAGTTCGCGGTGCTGCTGGAGTCCGGCGGCTCGGGCCCGTCGACCGGCTCGGGCACCGCCGACGCCCAGTCGGCCATCGACCTGGCCGAGCGGCTGGTGCGCGCGGTGTCCTCCGAGCCCTTCCGGGTGGCCGACCGCGACATCGCGCTGACCGCCAGCGTCGGCGTCGCCTTCGCCGAGGACGGCGTCCCGGCCGGCGACCTCATCCGCAACTCCGACGTGGCCACGACCCGGGCCAAGGAGCTCGGCGGCCGCCGCGTCGAGGTGTTCGCCGCCCACATGCACGCCGACGTCGTACGCCGCCTGGAGCTGGCCGCCGACCTTCAGCGGGCGCTGCTGGCCGGCCAGTTCGCCATCGAGTACCAGCCCGTGGTGGACCTGGCGACCTCCCGGGTCACCGCGGTCGAGGCCCTGGTGCGCTGGTGGCGGGGCAGCACCCTCGTCCCGCCGCAGCAGTTCCTGGGCGCCGCCGAGGACACCGGGCTGATCGTCCCGCTCAGCGAGTGGATTTTGCGCGAGGCGTGCCGCGAGGTGGCCGCCTGGCGGGCCTCGTCCTGGGACATCGGGCTGTCGCTCAACCTGTCCAGCCGCCAGATCACCGCGCCGCGGTTCGTCGAGACGGTCGAGGCGGCCCTGGCCGAGAGCGGCCTGCCCGCGAGCGCCCTGACCCTCGAGGTGATCGAGGAGATGCTCGTCGAGGACGCCGACGAGATCATCAGCCGGCTGTCGGAGCTGCGCGCCCTCGGCGTGCGGCTCGCG
This sequence comes from Sphaerisporangium rhizosphaerae, assembly GCF_042665155.1. Taxonomy (NCBI): domain Bacteria; kingdom Bacillati; phylum Actinomycetota; class Actinomycetes; order Streptosporangiales; family Streptosporangiaceae; genus Sphaerisporangium; species Sphaerisporangium rhizosphaerae. The sequence goes on from NZ_JBHTCG010000019.1 coordinate 61,255, forward strand.
ATCGACGACTTCGGCACCGGGTACGCCTCGCTGGCGTTCCTGCGGCAGCTTCCCGTCGACATGATCAAGATCGACCCGTCGTTCGTGTCCGGTCTGGGACGCGACGAGACGCTGACGCTGCTCACCCGCACCATCGTCCGGCTCGGCCACGACCTCGGCCTCATCGTGGTGGCCGAGGGCATCGAGCGCCCCGAGCAGCTCGAACTGCTCCGTGAGATGGGCTGCACCCGGGGTCAGGGCTACCTGGTCGCCCGCCCCATGGCCGCCCGCGGCGTCGACTCCCTCATGCGCCCCAGCCTGTCTCCTCTCCAGGAGACCGCCTGAGGGGATGGGCAAGCTCATCCCATATTGTGAGACTTGTGTCCGGAGATTTGACACCTGCGACGTGTCAGGGGCTATGGTTGCCGCATGCGTATCACTGGGGACTCGATTGCCGGGCTGCAGCAGCCTCGGCTTGACGGTGTAGTACTTCGCCGGCGCGCGGGTCGCTGACGAAGAGTCCCCAGCCTGCGCGCAGCCCCAGCATCGCCTCTCCGGCGAGCGGGGCATTTTTTATGGCCACAGCCCAGCTCAGCCACGCAAGGAAACGAGCCGATGACCGAAGAGATGACAGGTGCGCAGGCCCTCGTCAGGGCGCTGGAGCAGGTCGGGGTCGACACGGTGTTCGGGATCCCGGGCGGCGCGATCCTGCCCGCCTACGACCCGCTCTACGACTCCACCAAGGTCAGGCACGTCCTCGTACGCCACGAGCAGGGCGCGGGCCACGCCGCCGAGGGGTACGCCCAGGCGACCGGCCGGGTCGGAGTCTGCATGGCGACCAGCGGACCGGGCGCCACGAACCTGGTGACCGCCATCGCCGACGCGTACATGGACTCGGTGCCCATCGTGGCGATCACCGGGCAGGTCGCGGCGCCGCTGATCGGCACGGACGCCTTCCAGGAGGCCGACATCTCCGGCATCACCATGCCGATCACCAAGCACAACTTCCTGGTCACCGACGCCGATGACATTCCCCGCACCATCGCCGAGGCCTTCCACATCGCCTCGACGGGCCGGCCCGGCCCCGTCCTGGTCGACATCTCCAAGGACGCCCTGCAGGCCACCACCGCCTTCTCCTGGCCGCCCGTCATGCGCCTGCCGGGCTACCGCCCGGTGACCCGGCCGCACTCCAAGCAGATCAGAGAGGCCGCGCGCCTCATGGCCGAGGCCAAGCGGCCGGTGCTGTACGTCGGCGGCGGCGTGCACAAGGCCCGCGCCTCGGCCGAGCTGCTGCAACTGGCCGAACTGACCGGCATCCCCGTGATCACCACCCTCATGGCCAGGGGCACCTTCCCCGACAGCCACGACCTGCACCTCGGCATGCCGGGCATGCACGGCACGGTCGCCGCCGTGGGCGCCCTGCAGCGCAGTGACCTGCTCATCGCGCTCGGCACGCGCTTCGACGACCGGGTGACCGGCCGGTTGGACACCTTCGCCCCGCACGCCAAGATCATCCACGCCGACATCGACCCGGCCGAGATCTCCAAGAACCGCCACGCGGACGTCCCGATCGTGGGCGACTGCCGCGAGGTGCTCACCGACCTGCTCGGCGCCATCAAGCACGAGCAGGCCGAGGGCCGCTCCGGCGACTACACCGCCTGGTGGGCGGTGCTCGACGGCTACCGCCAGACCTATCCGCTGGGGTACGACTCGCCGGACGACGGCTCGCTCGCGCCGCAGTACGTCGTCGAGCGGCTCAGCGCTCTGGTCGGGCCGGACGCCTACTACGTGGCCGGCGTCGGCCAGCACCAGATGTGGGCCGCCCAGTTCATCGGCTACGAGAACCCGGGCACGTTCATCAACTCCGGCGGCGCGGGCACGATGGGCTTCGCGGTGCCGGCGGCGATGGGCGCCAAGATGGGGCAGCCCGAGGCCACGGTGTGGGCGATCGACGGCGACGGCTGCTTCCAGATGACCAACCAGGAGCTCGCCACCTGCGCGCTCGAAGGGGTGCCGATCAAGGTGGCCGTGATCAACAACGGCAACCTCGGCATGGTCCGTCAATGGCAGACGCTGTTCTACAACGAGCGCTACTCCAACACCGACCTGCAGTCGCCCCGCCGCATCCCCGACTTCGTGAAGCTGGCCGACGCCTATGGCTGCGTGGGCCTGCGGTGCGAGCGTCCCGAGGACGTCGATGCCACGATCCGCAAGGCGATGGAGATCAACGACGTGCCCGTGGTCATCGACTTCGTCGTGCACCCGGACGCGATGGTGTGGCCCATGGTCGCCGCCGGAACCAGCAACGACGAGATCAAGTTCGCTCGTGACCTGGCTCCCGTGTGGGACAACGAGGAGGAGTCATGAGCGCACGGGCCCACGGACCATCCACCGGTTTCGCAGGAGGGAACGCATGAGCCGCCACACGCTGTCGGTTCTCGTCGAGAACAAGCCCGGTGTCCTGGCCCGGGTCGCCGCGCTGTTCAGCCGGCGCGGGTTCAACATCGACTCCCTGGCGGTCGGGCCGACCGAGCACGACGACGTCTCGCGCATGACCATCGTCGTCAACGTCGCCGAGCTGCCGCTGGAGCAGGTCACCAAGCAGCTCAACAAGCTGGTCAACGTGATCAAGATCGTGGAGCTCGACCCCTCCCAGTCCGTGCAGCGGGAGCTCACGCTCATCAAGGTCCGCGCGGACGCCGACACCCGTTCCAACGTGCTAGAACTGGTGCAGCTGTTCCGCGCCCGCTGTGTGGACGTGGCCACGGACGCGGTGACCATCGAAGTCACCGGCACGCCGGACAAGCTCGACGCCTTCATCAGGGTGCTGGAGCCGTTCGGTATCAAAGAGCTCGTCCAGTCGGGCATGGTGGCCATCGGCCGCGGCGCCCGTTCCATCACCGACCGCTCGCTCAGGGCCCTGGACCGCAGCGCGTGAGCCCTGCGGGCGCGAGCCGTAAGAATCCATGAAAGGCAAGCTAGTGACTGAGATCTTCTACGACGACGACGCCGACCTGTCGGTCATCCAGGGCCGGCACGTGGCGGTGCTGGGCTACGGCAGCCAGGGCCACGCCCACGCGCTGTCGCTGCGCGACTCCGGCGTAGACGTGCGAGTGGGCCTGCCCGAGGGCTCCAAGAGCCGCGAGAAGGCCGAGAACGACGGCCTGCGCGTCGTCACCCCGGGGGAGGCGGCCGAGGAGGCCGACCTCATCATGATCCTCGCGCCGGACCACATCCAGCGTCACCTGTACGCCGAGCACGTCGCGCCGAACCTGGTCGAGGGCGACGCCCTGTTCTTCGGCCACGGCCTCAACATCCGCTACGGCCTGATCGAGGCGCCCGAGGGCGTCGACGTGGCGATGGTCGCCCCCAAGGGCCCCGGCCACCTGGTGCGCCGCCAGTTCACCGCCGGCCGCGGCGTTCCGGTGCTGGTCGCCGTCGAGCGTGACGCGACCGGCAACGCCTGGCAGCTCGCGCTGTCCTACGCCAAGGGCATCGGCGGCACCCGCGCCGGCGCGCTGAAGACCACCTTCACCGAGGAGACCGAGACCGACCTGTTCGGCGAGCAGGCCGTGCTGTGCGGCGGCGTCTCCGAGCTGATCAAGGTCGGGTTCGAGACGCTGGTCGAGGCGGGCTACCAGCCCGAGGTCGCCTACTTCGAGTGCCTGCACGAGATGAAGCTCATCGTCGACCTCATGTACGAGGGCGGCATCTCCAAGATGTACTGGTCGGTGTCCGACACCGCGGAGTTCGGCGGCTACACCCGCGGCCCGCGCGTCGTCACCTCCGAGACCAAGAAGGAGATGCAGCGCATCCTGGGCGAGGTCCAGTCGGGCGCCTTCGCCCGCGAGCTGGTCGAGGAGTTCGACGGCGGCCAGGGCAACTTCCGCAAGTACCGCGAGGAGCTGTCCCAGCACCCCATCGAGCAGACCGGCGCCAAGCTCCGCCCGATGATGAGCTGGCTCAAGGAGAAGTAACCCGCACATCGACAAGTGATCGCCCGAGCCGCCCTCCGGCTCGGGCGATCATTTCGTTCCGGGTGGTTCAGGCGAACAGCTCGTCAACGGAGCCGACGGTACCGGCGCGTCGTCCCCATTTTTCGATCTGCGCCAGGTCGGAGCATTCCAAGATCTTGGCTCGCGCGTCATCGGGCAGCTCGATGCCCCGTGCGTCCAGCACGAGCAGCAACATCTTGGCCTCGCCCCTCGCCTCGCCCTCGGCGAGGCCGCGCCCGTAGTAGTGGCGAGCGAAGTCGCTCTTGTACTCGCGTGTACCGGTTTTCATGATCTCCTCCAGAACATCCCGGGCCGCTTCCGGAAGGATGGCCAGCACTTCGTCAATATAACCCTGCGCCTGCTCGGACTCGATGTTCTCGAGCCCTTCCAGCATCGCCGCGAAGATCTTCTCGCGGTCGGTGCCATCACCATGGATCATTGCCGACAGGACCGCGAGTTCCGGGTTGGTCCTCGCCTGCTGCGGATCGATGATCGTTGGGATCTCGTCGGGGCCCAGCACTAGCGGCTTGAACACCAGTCCGGGGTGGCCGAGAGGGATGGGCCGGGCACACCATCGGGCGGTTTCCCGCTGAGGGCTGATGACCAGGAGCACGACCGGACAGCGCCGGCGGGCGCGGAGGGTCGCCAGGTACGCGGGCCAACTCCATAGTTTGTCGTTGTCTTGGTGGCGTTGCACCTCGACGATGACGGCCATGGCGGGTTTGGTTCCGCTGAGCAGGCTGACCACGGTGTCGGCACGGTACTCGGTGGGGTTGTGCTCGGTAAGGTCGGCCGACTCCACGCGGGCCTCGGCGAAGACGGGGACGGCGTCGGGTTGGACGCATCCCAGCAGGTCGGCCGCCAGGGACGGGCGCTCTCGTATGAGTTCGAGCCAGATCTGGTGTTCTCTCGTAGGCACGACGTGAACACTATCCGTATTTGCTTGACCACTCTATGGAAACATGAAAGTCATTGCTTGACCCGTGGCTGCGAGATCTCCGGCGTCCGTCCCGTCGGGCCGAGGCCTCAGGTCGGGGTCGGGGAGTCACCTGCCTGCGGTCGGGGCGGGGTGGTGGCGTAGCAGGGAGGCAGGGGGGCAGGCACGACCGCGGCGGGGTCGAGGACGGCGCGGCGTTCGCCGGTCCGCGAAGGGCAGTGGTAGTCGCGGCTGATGCGGATGTCGGCCACTTTCGGAGCCAGGCGGTAGGTCGCGAAGGGCAGCGTGCACTCGGTGTGGCCGTCCTCCCAGCGCAGCCACACCACGTCGTCCTTGCGCGGGTTGGCCATGGCCGAGGTGTCGCGGCTGTCGTTGAGCGGCTGGTACTCGTCGGTGACGTCGCGGAACCGGCCGGTCTGACCGTGATCGTAGAAGCAGACGTAGGGCGAATCGCATCGGTTGGGATCCTCACCGCGAAGGGGGATGCCCTGCCCGGCGGCGGGCCGCAGGAACAGGGTCACCACCGTGGCGATCAGCGCGCCGGCCGCGAGCCCGGCCAGGCCGGCCAGCATGAGGCGGGTGCGGCCCGCCCGGGAGGACGCCTGGTCCGGGGGGTGGGGCTGGGATGTCGCTCCCTCGGCCTCTTGGGCGGCGGGCTCGAGGTCGCCCGGGGTGGCAAGCCGCCGCCAGGCGTCCTGCCAGCGCGCGACCTGCTCCTCGATCTGCTCGGACGGCAGGTCGCAGGCGGTGAGGCACGCCGTTACGTAGGCCTCGACGAAGGCCAGTCGCGGCAGGCCGGGCAGGCCCCGTCCATTGAGCGTGTAGGACACGGTGCTCGGCGGCAGGGCGTCCACCTGCTGGCCGTCGGGGGTGGTCGAGCGGCCGGCCAGATGGCGCAGCCGGCGCAGTGAGGGCCGTCCCGCCCAGAGCCTGAGCCGATCGAGCGCGTCGACGAATTCTCCGGGGGTGCTTGCGGTTGCCGGGTCCGGCGGAGGCGAGGTCACCGCATCGCCCATCTGAAGATCACCTTCCTGAGATCGGAGAGCGTGGCAATCGGCTGGACCTCTTGCGTCTTACGCCCGCCGTACGAGATCAGTCAATCGCGTCCAATAGTGTTGCGCCGCTTGTTGGACACCTTTCCGCCCAGGTGAGCTGGCTGTGCCTGGCCGATCCAGGCGAGACACCTCAGCGGAAGGACTCACGCAATGCACGTTGCAAGAAGCGTCGCGCTCGGCGCCGTCCTGGTGGCCGGCACGATCACCGCCGCGCCGACGGTCCAGGCGGCCACCTCCTCGGTTCCCCTGAGCTCGGCCGCCGCCCAGGCGTTCAAGAGCACCGCCGTCCAGGCCGCCCGCGGCAAGGAGACCGCCGTCGCCGCCGGGTCGCCGGCTGCCGCGGAGGCGATGGCACGGGCCGCGACATGCCTGCACATGTACCGCCCCGAGGTGCGTCCCGGCAAGATCGCCGCCACCGTCTGGGCGCCCGGCTGCCGCGGCGTGCTCTTCGGCACCAACCTGATGCGCAAGCGCGCATGGGGCTGGCAGACCATCAAGTACATCACCTGGCGCGGGCCTGGCCCTCGGACGCTCTACGCCAACTGCAAGAGGGGCAACAAGTTCACCTACATGACCGAGGCGTGGGTCGTCGCCGCGAACCGCCCGGTCTACAGCCCCACCCGTCGCGGCCGCTGCTGACCTCACCGGCCCGAACCTCGGCCTAGGCGCACGGCCGGTCACCCGGCCGGTCACATGGCGCGGAACATGGAGTTCGGCCTGGTTCGCCGGACGTGGTTTTGACCATGCCGCGTGGGGCGCCCGGAAATCCCTGTCGGGCGGCTCGCGGACGCCTGCCTTCGGGCCCGGCTCGTCGAAGCCGGGCCCGAGGTCATGGGCCGGTCAGCAGGGGGTGGGCTTGAGCCAGGAGCATTCGAGGCCGGTGTCCTCGGCTCCCGCGGGAGTGGCGGTCCTGAGCTGGGCGGGGGTGTCGACGGGGGTGTCGCGCTTGAACTGCGCGAGGCGTACGGCGATGGCGTCCTCGACGGCCGGCTTGGGGTTGCCGGTCAGGTAGTTGTTGGTGATGATCGAGAACACCAGCGGCTCGCCGTCGGCGCTGGTCACATAGCCCGACAGGCCCGAGACGCTGGTGAGCGAGCCGGTCTTGGCGTGCACGTTGTTCGCCGCCGCGGTGCCCGCCATGCGGCTGCGCAGCGTGCCGCCGGTGAAGCGGTCGGCGTTGCCGGCGATCGGCAGGGCGTCGTACCAGGTGCTGAACCACGGCTTGGCGCGCAGCGCGATGAGGTAGTCGGTCAGCTCGCCGGGGGTGACCCCGTCCAGCCGCGACAGGCCTGAGCCGTCGCGCAGGCGCACGTTCTTGACGCGGTTGGCCTTGGCGAAGACGGTGGTGACCGCGAGCCCGGCGTCCCAAGTGCCCTTGCCGGAGACCTTGCGGCCCATCGCCTTGGTCAGGATTTCGGCGTGCATGTTGTTGCTGAGCTTGAGGAACGGCACCAGGAGCTGGGAGAGCGGCATCGACTCGCGGGTGGCCAGGGCCTTGGCCCCCTCGGGCGCGGCGCCGCGCGTGGTCGGGCCGAGCAGGCGTACGCCGTGCTTGGCGAGCGCCTTGCGGAACAGCGAGGCGGCGTACCCGGTGGGGTCGTTGACGGCCACCCACTCGTCGTAGGTGTCGGCGACCGTGCCGGTGATCACGACGGTGTTGGTGCCGTGCACGCGGTTGACCACGACGTCGGTCTCGGCGCCGGTCGTGGCGTGATTCTCGATCTTGACGTAGTCGGTCTCGGGCGTCGTGGTCACCTTGGCGGGCGCGCCCGCCGCGGCGCCGGGTGCCACCGAGACGATCACCGAGCCCGCGTCGTAGTCGGTGTCGGGTGCGGCGGTGAGCGCCGAGATCTGGGCCGCGTAGTAGTACGGCTCGTCGTCCCAGGCCCAGTCGGTGCCGAGCCGCACGTCGTCGAACCAGGTGTCGTCGGCGACCAGCCGGCCCGTCACGAGCTTCACGCCGGCGCCGGCGACCTTCGCCGCCAGCGCGTCGTAGTCGGCGGCGAGCATGGTCGGGTCGCCGGTGCCCTTGAGATAGAGGTCGCCGGTGAGGGCCGACCCCGCCTTTCGGCCCGTGCCGAGCACGCTGGTGGTGAAGCGGTAGTCCAGGCCCAGGGTGTCCACGGCGGCGGCCGAGGTGAGCAGCTTGGTGTTGGAGGCGGGCAGGAAGATCTTCCCGGCGTCCTGCGCGTAGAGCTGCTCGCCCGTCGCGGCGCTCTTGACCACCACCCCGGCGCGGGCCACCACCAGGTTGGACGCGCTGAGGACCTGGTCGATGTCCTTGGTGAGGTCGGCCACGCCGGGGGCGGGGTCGGCCGCGCTCGCGGGCCCGCCTCCGGTCGCCTGCGTCAGCGTGGCCGTCAGGGCGGCGGCTGCCAGCATTGTGGTGAGTTGTCTACGTCTGTGCACGGGGTGCCTCCATGAGGGCTCGGCCTGGTGGGATCATCGACAACACCGCTCCGGCCGACAATACGGAAACCTACGTATGTCCACCCGGTGATCTCATACCCCCGCGACCCCGGCGCCGCCGCCCGGACGGTTGGCGCCGGTGTGTCAGGGACGGACGCCCTGGTCGTCCGGGGCGGCGGCGTCGTCCCACAGATCGGTGCTGTGCGCCTCGACCAGGGCGCGCACCCGGGCGAGCATCTCGGCGGCGGGCAGCGCGTCCAGGCGTCGCCCGTCCCGCAGGCGCGGGGCGACCTCCTCGCGGGCGGCCTCCCTGGCGCCGATCACCAGGTGGTAGGGCACCAGCCGGGCGGCCCGGACGCGGGCTCCCAGGCTGCCGTGCTCGGGCCCGGCGACCTCGGCGCGCAGCCCCAGTTCGGCGCAGCGGCGCAGCAGTCCGTCGGCGCGGGGCACCTCGGCCTGCGACACCGGCAGGACGGTGAGCTGGGTGGGGGCGAGCCAGGCGGGGAAGGCGCCGCCGTGCACCTCGATGAGATGGGCGACGGCCCGCTCCACGCTGCCGATGATGCTGCGGTGCACCATGACCGGCCGGTGCCGGGCGCCGTCCGGGCCGACGTAGTGCAGGTCGAACCGCTCGGGCTGGTGGAAGTCGACCTGGACGGTCGACAGGGTGGACTCACGGCCGGCGCCGTCGGCGATCTGGACGTCGATCTTGGGGCCGTAGAACGCCGCCTCGCCCTCGACGGCCTCGTAGTCCAGGCCGCAGGCCGAAAGCGCCCCGACGAGCAGGTCGGTGGAGCGCCGCCACAGCTCTGCGCCGGCGACGTACTTGCCGCCCGGCCCGGGCAGGGACAGCCGGTAGCGGGCCGGGCGGATGCCGAGGGCGCGGTAGGCCCGGACGATCATCGCCAGCGCCGCCGCGGCCTCCTCCTCGACCTGGTCCAGGGTGCAGAAGATGTGCGCGTCGTTCAACTGGATCGCCCGGACGCGGGTGAGCCCGCCCAGCACCCCCGACAGCTCCGAGCGGTACATGCCGCCCAGCTCGGCCATCCGCAGCGGCAGGTCGCGATAGCTGCGCCCCCGGGAGCGGTAGATCAGAGCGTGGTGCGGGCACAGGCTCGGCCGCAGCACGACCTGCTCGCCCCCCAGGTCCATCGGGGGGAACATGTCGTCGCTGTAGTGGGACCAGTGCCCGGAGATCTCGTACAGCTCCCTCTTGCCCAGCACGGGGGAGTAGACGTGCCGGTAGCCGGCCCGGCGCTCGGCGCCGCGGATGTACTCCTCCAGGGCGTGCCGCACGGCCGCGCCGTCCGGAAGCCAGTACGGCAGCCCCGCGCCGATCAGCGGGTCGGTGTCGAACAGGCCGAGCTCGCGGCCGAGTCTGCGGTGGTCGTGCATCCGCATCGTGGTCTCCTCGCGGGTGTCGAGGCGGGTGACCACACGGCGAAGCCCCGGGGCACTCGCCCCGGGGCTTCGGACTCAGAGTCAGCTGTCAGCGCGCCGGGACACTCCTCGGCGTCGTCGTCGAACCAGCGCGCTTCATGCCGGTCACGGTAGCAGAGGCCCGCGCGGCGGGCACGCGATAACCGGGGCAGGTCGAGGGCGGAGACGGGCGGATGATGCGTCGCGTGCCCGGCGGCGGATATCCGCCGGAGTGGTCGGACATCGTCCACCGGACGGAAAGTGAATTCGATTCCCGGCCATCGGTTGATGACGAGTGAAGATTTATAAATGCCTTATTTCATTGCGTCTGTGGCGCTGATCACATGCTATCTGTGCAGAATTACGCATACCGCTCGCCGTGGTTCTTCCTATCGTCTGCAGCGGCAAAGGCGGGGGCCGTAGGTGGCCGACTCCTCAGGGGCGGCCGCTGGTGGATCGTGCGCGGTGCCAGGTCAGGACGGGCGGCTGCCGGCATGGCCGTGCAGCCGGCCGATCACGCGGAAAGACCAGAGAAAGCAGGAAAATGAAGCTTAGAAATATCATCGCCGCGCTCGGCATGGTGTCGGTGGCGGGGCCGGTCATGATGGCCGCGATGCCCGCGGCGATCGCCGACACCGCCACCGTCGTGCAGCAGAGGCGCACGATTCCCGACTGGGACCTCGGCGACGACAGCTGCGCCGACGTCACGATCAAGTCGAAGGCCAACAACCAGTACGTCGCCGCCGAGGTGGAATACGGCGGATATGTATCCGGTCAGCTTCGCGCGCGGTCGGGAGGCGTCGGAGCCTGGGAGAAGTTCTCGATCTGCCCACAGGACGGCTACCAGACGATCTATTCGTACGGTGCCCAGCGCTACGTGAGTGCCGAGAAGAACTACACGGGCGCGGACAAGGGTATGTTGCGGGCACGCGCGACCAGTGTCGCTTCGTTCGAGAAGTTCCAGATCGAGCACAACAAGGCACAGGGCTACTACACCATCAAGTCCCTGGTCAATGGGAAGTACGTGAGCGCTGAGCTGGCCTACACGGGTGGCGGCTACGCCATGCTCCGGGCCCGGGCGGACAGCGTCGGCGATTACGAGAAGTTCCTGATTTCCTGATCTGCCGAAGGCATTCCTGGGCACGTGCCGCTGACCAGGAGGCCGACACGGCGTGATCGACCTGCGGGCCTCTGCCGTGCGCTCGCAGGTCGATCGATTACTCGTGTTCCGCGGAACGGACGAACGGGCGGGTCTCTGGGAGACTCGCCCGTTTCTTTTGGCCGTGATCGGTCGATGCGGCCTTCGGCCTCGGTGTACGGGCGCCGCCCGCAGCGCGGCGCCGGTCGGTGAACGACGGAGGTCAGGCCACCGGGGGGGCGAGGACGAAGGCGCACTCGCCGAAGGAGATCTCGTCGCCTTCACGGACGCGGGCCGGGCCGACCAGGCGCCAGCCGTTCAGCCGCGTGCCGTTGAGCGACCCGAGGTCGACCAGCAGCCACGACTCGGTCTCGCGGCGCAGCTCGGCGTGCACGCGCGAGACCGTCAGGTCGGTCAGCACCAGGTCGCACTCCGAGCCGCGGCCCACGACGTAGCGGGTGCGGCTGTCGACGGGGAGCGCCAGCCGGGGCAGCCGGGGGCGGCGCCAGGCCGTCTCGATGCGCGTGGTCAGGTCGGACACCGAGGCCACGGCCTCGGTCAACCGGCGGCGCCACCGCCCGGACGGCGGCAGGTCGGAGACCAGATCGGTGAGCTCGACCTGGCTGCGGGCCCGTAGCGCGCGGTCGACCCGTCCGAGGAAGGTGTCGTGCGAGATCTGACCCTCGAGGGCGTGATCGCGGAGCTCGTTGATGGCGCGATCGCGGTCCCCATCGGAGGCGCGCACAGGCGGGTGCGTCGAGCTCATGTCCCGAGTATCAGGCTGGCAACGGTGAGGTGTCCAGATTATGCGGGATCTGTTGCGCCGGGCATACTGAGTATGCATACTCGGTATTCATGTCCATCAGGCACGGCCTGCTCGCCCTGCTGTCACAGGGGCCGAGGTACGGCTACCAACTGCGCGCCGAGTTCGAGGCGTCCACGGGGGCGACCTGGCCGCTCAACATCGGCCAGGTCTACACGACGCTCTCACGCATGGAGCGCGACGGGATGGTGGCGCCGGGCGAGCAGGACGACCAGGGACGCGTCGTGTACGCGCTCACCGACAAGGGCCGGTCGGAGCTGGACCGGTGGTTCGCCACCCCCATCGCCCAGGCCGACCGGCCCAGGGACGAGCTGGTGATCAAGCTGGCGATGGCGGTCACCGCGCCCGCGGCCGACGTCCGGCGGGTCGTCCAGACCCAGCGCACCGCCACCATGCGCGCCCTGCAGGAGCTCACCCGCGCCAAGCGCGCCGTGACCGGGGCCGCGCAGCGGCTGGTGCTCGACTCCATGATCTTCCAGGCCGAGGCCGAGCAGCGCTGGCTCGACCACTGCGAGGCCGTGCTCGCCACATCACGGGAAACGGTCGTGTCCGCCGGTCCCCCGGAGACCACCGAGGCCGTACCCGCCACTTCTCAGGAGACCACCAATGACGACTGACCGCGTCGTCCGCCTCACCGGCGTGGCGCGCATCCACGGCAAGGGCGCCGGAGCCGTGCACGCCCTCAGAGACGTGAGCCTGGAGGTCGCCCCCGGTGAGCTGGTCGCGGTGATGGGTCCGTCCGGATCGGGCAAGTCCACCCTGCTGAACGTCGCCGGTGGTCTGGACCGCCCGACGGCCGGTGACGTCACCGTCGAGGGCGCCGACCTCGGCGCGCTGTCGGCCCGTGAACTGGCGCGCCTGCGACGGCGGCACGTCGGGTACGTCTTCCAGGACCTCAACCTGATCCCCTCGCTGACGGCCGCCGAGAACGTCATGCTGCCGCGCGAGCTGGACGGCGTCCGCGCCCGCCAGGCCAGGCGCGAGGCGGTGGCGGCGCTCGGCGAGGTGGGCGTGGCCGAGGTCGCCGACCGCTTCCCCGACGAGATCTCCGGCGGGCAGCGGCAGCGGGTGGCCATCGCCCGCGCGCTGGTGGGGGAGCGGCGGCTGCTGCTCGCCGACGAACCGACCGGCGCCCTCGACTCGGCGACCGGCGAGGACATCCTGGCCCTGTTACGCGCCCGCTGCGACGCCGGCGCCGCCGTCCTGCTGGTCACCCACGAACCCCGCCTGGCCGCCTGGGCCGACCGCGTCGTCTTCCTGCGCGACGGCGTGATCGCCGACAGCACCGCGGCGGTGACCGCGTGAGCGGGCTGCGAGCGGCCCTGCGGCTGTCCTGGCGGGACGCCCGGCGGTTCAAGGGCAGGAGCGCCCTGGTCGTCATCATGATCGGCTTGCCCGTCCTGGCGGTCACGGCGATGGCCGTCCTCCTCGTGACCTTCGACCTGACCCCTCGGGAGCGGCTGAACCGCGACCTGGGCACGTCGGACGCGCGGATCGTCGCCAGGGCGCCGGGCCGGCCGGTGCAGCAGGACGATACGGGGCAATTCTGGACACCCAAGGATCCGCGGACGACGCAGGAGACGCGGCCGGTGACGACGGACCGGCTGGCCGCACTGCTGCCTCCGGGCACCCGCATTGTGCCGATCACGCCCGGACGGGAGCTCTACGCGGGCCCTGCTCTCGACCCCACCAGGGTGGTCGAGCTCGACCTGCGTGACCCACTGACTCAGGGTCTCTATCCGCTCCGGCAGGGGCGGTTCCCCGCGAACCCGGACGAAGTCGTGGTGTCCTCCTGGCTCGCCCGGCACGGCGCTCCGCTCGGGTCGCCTATACGGCTGTCCGGCTCGGCCACCGACCATCCGGTCGTCGGGGTCGTGGACGACGCCGACCGCCTCGACCTCGACGTGGTGGTCACGCTCCCCGCGCCCGAGGCGCGCGAGCGAGCGGTCGAATGGCTGGTGGACACGCCGGGGCCCGTGCGATGGAAGGACGTGCGGCGGTTGAACGCCGAAGGGTTGTCGGTGACCTCGCGCGCCGTGGTGACCGGCAGGGATTCCGGGACTTCATGGCGCATCCGGTCGGCTCCGAGGATGAGACCCGTGGACCTGGCCGTCGGCGGGCTGGTCGTGACGATGGTGGTGCTGGAGATCGTCCTGCTGGCCGGTCCCGCGTTCGCGGTGGGCATCCGGCGCCGCCGCCGCGAGCTGGCGCTGGTCGCCGCGCAGGGCGGCTCCGCCCGCCACCTGCGGTCCATCGTGCTCGCCGACGGGTTCGTGCTCGGCGGTGTCGCCACGGTGCTCGGCCTGGCCGCGGGGCTCGCCGCCGCACGCGGCGCCATCCCGATCTTGGAGAGCGTGAACGGCGCCATCGCCGGACCGTACGAGGTGCCGATCCGCTATGTCGCCGCGGTCGCGGTGCTCGGCCTGGGCAGCGCGGTGGCGGCCGCGGTGATGCCCGCCCGCCGGGCCGCCCGCGCCGACGTCGTCGCGGCGCTGGCCGGACGGCCGGCGCAGGCCCGCGTCCGGAACGGCCTTCCTCTGGCCGGCCTCGCGCTCGTCGCCGCCGGCTTCGTGATCACTCTTGGCTGGAGAGCGAACCGCCGCGTCATCTCGTTGCTGAGCGACCTCAGCCTCGCGGCCGGAGCGTTCTGCACGATGGTGGGGCTCGTCCTGCTCACCCCGTGGCTGGTGCGGGTCGCGGGCCGGCTCGCCGCCCGCCTGCCGCTGCCGTTCCGGCTGGCCGCGCGGGACGCGGTGCGCAACCGGGGACGTACCGCCCCGGCGGTCGCCGCCGTGGCCGCCGCGACGGCCGGATTGGCAGCCTGCATGATCGCCGCGGCCAGCGCGGAGACACGCTGGCTGCACGACTACCACCCCCAGGAGGTGGCCGGCGCACTGACGGTCGACATCGGCCAGCCGACGGACGAGCGGGCCGAACGCGTGCGCACGGCGTTGCGGAGCGCGCTGCCGGGAGTGCCGCTGGCCGAGGTGTACCGGCCCGCGGACAGCGTGAGCGCCTACGGGATGCAGCTCGCCGACTGCGCGACCAGGACGGAGTGCGGAAACCCGTACGATGGCAACGCCTCCCGCATCGGGGGGCCCGACCTGGCACGCTATCTCGCCGGCCGCGACGACCCCCGAGCGGCGGCCGCCCTGGCGGCGGGCAAGGTCCTGGTGTTCCGGCCCGGCGCGGTGCGTGCGGGCGCGGTGCGGCTGCGCGTGCTCGGCGGTGAGCCCCGAGAGGTCAGCGTGCCGGCCGTGGAGGTGCGCGCGACTCGCGCCGCCGTCACCGACGTCCTGGTGCCGACGCGGACGGCGACGGAGCTCGGCTTACGGCCGCGGCTCACGGGGTTCGTCGTCGACCCCGGCCGCCACCAGGTGACGCCGGAGGAGGTGGACAAGGTCCAGAGCCTGGCGAAGGCATGGCGGTCCGGCGTCTACGTCTACGTCGAGCGGGGCCCGGTGAACCCGATGGAGGTCACGCTGCTGGTCCTGGCGGGGGCGGCCGTCGTCCTGGTCCTGGGCGGGACGTTCGCCGCCACCGGCCTGGCCGTGGCCGACGCCCGGCCGGACCTGGCCACGCTCGGCGCGGTGGGCGCGCCGCCCGGCCTGCGGCGGCTGGTGACGCTCGGGCAGGCGTGGTTCGTGGCCGTGACGGGGATGGCCGCCGGCACGGTCGCGGGTCTGTCCCTCGGCGTGGCCGCCATGGAGTCGACGTCCATCGCGCACCGAGTGCCGGTCTACAACCCCATCACCGTTCCGTGGGGCTCCATCGCCGCGCTGGTGGTCGCGCTGCCCCTGCTGGCGGGTCTGGTCGCCGCGGCGTTCACCCGAGCCCGGGTCACACCGCCTCGCCGCACGACCTGAGGCGACCGGCTCGCCGGGTGCGGGGCGCAAGGGCCGCGGTCGCTGCCCTCGCACACGGGGCAGGGGTCGTCGACCAGCAGGCCGGGTCAGGCCGGGGTGCCACGGGAGGCGGTGCCGTCCGCGGTGGCGGGCTCGGCGGTGTCGGCCTTGGCCAGGTCGTCGGCGGTGAGGTCGTACTTGACCGTCATCCAGATGCCGAGGCCGACGATGACGGCCGGGATGACGGCCTGCGCCAGGATGATCGCGGTGAGCGCGCTGCCGGGCTGGGTGACCGGGTGCTCGGGGTCGGAGGAGACGAAGCCTCCCGCCGCGAGCACCACGCCGACCACCGCGGCGCCGAGCGCGGCCACCGCGCTCTCCACGGCCGTCCACAGGCCGGTGAACACCCCGCCCCTGCGCTTGCCGCTGCGTGCCGAGTCGTGGGCGATCACGTCGGCCAGCATGGAGAACTGCAGGAGCTGCAGGCCGGCGTACCCGACGCCGATCACCAGCGTCGCCAGGTGGGCGTAGAGCGCGCCGAAGACCGGGGTGAGCGCGACCGCCAGGCCGCCGACGAGGAACAGCGCGCCGGCCAGGAGCATCGCCCCTCGCTTGTCCATCTTGCGCGCCGTCCACACCCACAGCGGCATGGTGATCAGCATGGGCCCCACCAGCGCGGCGAACAGGGTGCTGGTGGCCGAGACGTCCTGGACGATGTACGAGGCGAAGTACGGGGCGCCGGCCAGCATCACCCCGGCCGCGAGCGTCTGGGCGCTGGAAAGGCCGAGCAGCCACATGAACGGACGGCTGGCCCGCGCCGCGGCGAGCTGGGTGCGCAGGCTCGACTCCGGCTCGACGGCGCCGGTCATCGGGGCCTTGGCCGTGCCGAGGAAGGAGGCCAGCATGGACAGCAGCAGCAGCGCCCCGAAGGCGATGCCCATCGTGCGGTAGCCGTCCAGCGAGTGAGCCGCGATGGCGGGCGCGATGATGCCGCTCAGCGCGATGGCGAGCGCCACGAAGATCATGCGCCACTGCAGCAGCGAGGTGCGCTCGTGGTAGTCGCCGGTCATCTCGGCGGGCATCGCCTTGAACGGCACCTCGTACAACGCGTACCCGGTGGCGGCCAGCAGGAAGAAGGCGCCGACGAACAGGGCGGCGGGCGTGCCGGTCAGCGGCGGGCCGGAGAAGGTGAGCGCGAAGGCCGCCGGCAGGATCGCCGCGCCGGCCAGCAGCCAGGGCCGCCGCGGGCCCCAGCGGGAGACGGTGCGGTCCGACCACTGGCCGACCAGCGGGTTGATGACCAGGTCCCACGCCTTGGGGGCGAAGACCACGACGCCGGCCAGCAGCGGCGGGACCGCCAGGATGTTGGTCATGTAGAACAGCAGCAGCAGGCCGGGGATGGCGCTGAAGGTGGCGGTGCAGAACGAGCCCACACCGTAACCGAGCCGGACGCTTCGCGGGACGGCCGTGACGGGAGTCGCCGTGGTCGAAGGAACCATTGCGCCATTACAGACCAGCAAGCGTTTGGCCGCCAGCCCTCCCGGGCCGCAGCTCGGTGACGATCGTGCGGCGCCACCCCGCCTGCCATGCCCGGCCCGCTCCGCCTGCCATGCCGCCACCCCGTCGGCGGTCCTCGCCGTCCCGTCCGGCGCCCTTCGCCACACCGTTCGGCCGGCGGTTCCAGCGGTCCGGGCTCCGGTTCGTCCGCCGGCTCCCGTGGACCGTCCCTTCGGCCTTGACCGGCGTTTCGCCGAGGCGTGGTCAAGGCGGCGGGCCCGGTCGTTTCGGGGCTTCCGGGAGGCGGCGCGGGCCGGGCCGGAAAGTCAGGAACCGGAGTCAGAGCGCGGCGCGGGGGCGGGACGGCGGGCGGTCGCCCGTCCCCGGCCGCGCCGGGCTCGGCGGCGGCCGTGGAACGGCGGCCGCCGGCCGCGATGGCGGCCGCGGATCGGCAGCGGCCGGGCTCGACGGTGGCCGGGGATCAGTGGCGGCCGGGGTCAGCAGTCGGAGACGTCGGCGCACACGACGTGGGCGCCGAGCTCGATCATGCGGCGTTCGGTGTTGGCGTCCGCCACGCGGGCCATGAGCACAGGCGCCTCGCTGGCCGCCAGTTGCGGCAGCCGGGCGCGGACCATGCGGTGCAGGTCGCGGACGATGTCCTCGGCGTCACGGGTGTGCACCTTGACGTGCAGCATGATCCCCGAGGAGCCGGAGACCGTGCGGGCCTCGGAGATCCAGACGTGGTGCACCAGCGGGAAGTCGCGCAGCAGCTCGGAGATCGCCACGCGCAGCGCCGGCAGGATCGGATGGGCGCACCGCTTGTACCCGGGATCGACCTGCTGCATCGGCCCCGACAGGTGGGGGCGCGGAGCGGGGATCCACGCCCTCGCGGGGGCGTCGTGCGCGCTCTGCGCCACGGGGGCGGTCAGCGTCTCGTTCCGCCCGAAGGCCGGCGCGCTCGGCACGGTGCTGTGGCGGGACACCGTGGCCATCGCGCCGGTGGCGTAGGCCGTGGGCGACGCGCTGGACAGGGCCGGCGCGTGCTGGCCGCTCCGCGTGGAGGCGAGATAGCGCTGCAGGTCCTCGATGGGGACGGCCGCCGCCGCCGGTCCCGCCGCGTCGATGACGATCTCCCGCACACCGGTGACGCGCTGGATGTCGAGGATGGTGTCGGCGTCGCACGCCGACAACGAGTGGTTGCCGCGGTGCCGTGCGTAGGTGCTCGGACCGGTGTACCCGAGCAGGACGCGATCGCCGGCCTGCGTCGTGCCGAGCACGACGGACCGGTCGGGGCGCACGGCCACCAGGATGCCCCACTCGGCAAGAGCCGCCAGTAGTCGGTGCGGGCTGCCGTGCTGCGCGAGCACTTCTCCGAGAGCGGGGTTCCCGATGCTCATACGACAAACGATAGGTAGTAGGACACGGCTTATCAGCCTAATCGTCAAGAAATGTTGTGAGCAATACCAAGATGGCGGCTCGCGCGTGGAATCCCGCGCAGGTGGGTAAGCGCCCCACGTCTCACATGCTGGACGGCTCGACTGGGCCGAATAACCTCGCATACCGGACAGAACACCCAGGTCGGCGTGCCTTGCGAAGCGGTCGGTGGCGGCGAAATCATCTCACATAGTGGACGTTTTGGGCCTCGGCGGCGCCGAGAAGGTTCCCGCGGCCTACCGGGCCGGCCGCAGGCGGCCGCAGAATCTCGTGTGATCGATCGTTCCGGACCCCGCGCGGCCCGATCGTGGTCGGTCGTCCCGGATGCCCCATGTGGCCGCGGGCGGCGCGGCGTCTCGGATGGCGGACGCTCGTGAGTGCTTTCACAAGCCCGGATAGACTCGAACCTTGTCCGTGCATCCGCACTTCCCAAAGGACTACCCGTGAACAAGCCCGTCGTCCTGGTCGCAGAGGAGCTGTCCGAAGCTGGTCTGGCCGTGCTCGGAGCGGACTTCGAGGTCCGTCACACCGACGGCGCCGACCGCTCGCAGTTCCTGCCCGCTCTCGCCGAGGTGGACGCGCTGATCGTGCGCAGTGCCACCCAGGTGGACGCCGAGGCGCTCTCCCACGCGCCCCGCCTGCGCGTCGTCGCCCGAGCCGGGGTCGGCCTGGACAACGTCGACGTGGAAGCCGCCACCAAGGCCGGTGTCATGGTCGTCAACGCGCCGACCTCCAACATCACCAGCGCCGCCGAGCACACCGTCGCCCTGATCCTCGCCAGCGCCCGCAACGTCGCCCAGGGGCACGGCGCGCTGAAGAACGGCGAGTGGAAGCGCTCCAAGTACACCGGTGTCGAGCTCGACGAGAAGGTCGTGGGCATCCTCGGCCTGGGCCGCATCGGCCAGCTGGTGGCGCAGCGCCTGGCCCCGTTCGGCGTCGAGCTGATCGCCTACGACCCCTACCTGCAGCCGGCCCGCGCCGCGCAGATGGGCGTGCGGCTGGTCTCGCTGGAGGAGGTGCTCAAGCAGGCCGACTTCATCACCGTGCACCTGCCCAAGTCCAAGGAGACCATCGGGCTCATCGGCGACCGGGAGCTGCACACGGTCAAGCCGTCGGTCCGCATCGTCAACGTCGCCCGCGGCGGCATCGTGGACGAGGCCGCCCTCTACGCCGCCATCAAGGAGGGCAGGGTCGCCGGCGCCGGCATCGACGTGTTCGCCAAGGAGCCCTGCACCGACAGCCCGCTGTTCGAGCTCGACAGCGTCGTGGTCACCCCGCACCTCGGCGCCTCGACCCACGAGGCCCAGGAGAAGGCCGGCACCCAGGTCGCCCGCAGCGTCAAGCTCGCGCTGGCCGGCGAGTTCGTCCCGGACGCCGTGAACGTCCAGGGCGGCGCCGTCGCCGAGGACGTCAAGCCGGGCCTGCCGCTCGCCGAGAAGCTCGGCCGGGTCTTCACCGCCCTCGCGGGCGAGGTCGCCACCCGCCTGGACGTCGAGATCCGCGGCGAGATCGCGGCCCATGACGTGCGGGTGCTCGAGCTGGCCGCGCTGAAGGGCGTGTTCACCGACGTCGTCGAGGACTCGGTGACCTACGTCAACGCCCCGCTGCTCGCCAAGGACCGCGGCGTGACGGTCGAGCTGGTCACCAGCGACGAGAGCCCCGACTGGCGCAATGTCGTCACCGTCAGGGGCGTGCTGGCCGACGGCCGCACCGTGTCGGTGTCCGGCACGCTGTCCGGGCCGCGCCAGATCACCAAGATCGTCGAGGTCAACGGCTTCCAGATGGAGATCGAGCCGACCGAGCACCTGGCGTTCTTCACCTACGCCGACCGGCCGGGCATCGTCGGCATCGTGGGCAAGATCCTCGGCGAGCGCGAGGTGAACATCGCCTCCATGCAGGTCTCGCGGGACGCCAAGGGCGGGCGGGCGCTCATCGCGCTCACCGTGGACTCCTCCATCCCGGCCGAGGTCGTCGACCAGATCGCCCAGGAGATCGGCGCCGAGGGCGGCCGCACGGTGGACCTCGCCGACTGATCGCCCCGCCGCCTCCCGGTTCGGTTCCGCGGGAGGCCGGCACCCCTTTTCGCACGCTGAGCGATGGCCGAAGGCCCGCCGCCCGTCCGGGTGGCGGGCCTTTGTCGTCTCACATATCGAGATACTAGGTCTTCCTAGCAGACAGGCTCGCTACTGGCAGGTAACGTGGTCGGAGATGACGCGCCAGGTACTCGTAGTCCTTGCCTGCCGCGGCGGGGCCTGATAAGGGCAGGCCGGCGACCCGCCGCGGTGATGCCGCCGTTCGCCCGGCCGTGAGACCCGCGGCACTTCCGTTCCGTGACCCGGAGCGGGGAGCCGCCCGGAGTGCGGGTTCGCGATCCGAGATCCGCGCGATCCAGCCGATCCAGTCCATCCGGCTGTTTCACCGTGTTCATCGTTCCGCCGAGGTTCCGCCGAGGTTCCGCCGAGGTTCCGCCGAGGTCCGTCGAGGTCCGTCGAGGTCCATCGAGGTTCGTCGAAGTTCCGTCCGACCCATCCGACCGCGTGCGCCGACGCGCGCATGCCCACCAGCGAGCGAGACGTGCCATGTACGACATGTATCCCTGGAACAGTCCCACCACCGAAGAGCACCGCCACGAGGACGAGACGCCCGACCCCGTGCAGACGGCGCTCGACCGCCGCGACAACGGCGGCCTGCCGGAGAACTGACCGCCTGCCGGAGAACTGACCGCCTGCCGGAGAACTGACGGTTCGCTGGAGAACCGGCAGCCCGCCGGAGCAACCCGCGGCCCGCTGGAGACCGCCACGGCCCGCTGGACGACCAGCGGTCACGCCCCTCCCGGCCGGCTCGCGTCTTCCCGTACCGGGCGGCCGCTCGCGGTCAGCGCCAGCGCCAGCGCGCCGAACAGCGGCGCGTCGTCGACGAATCTGGCCGCCGTGATCTCGGGCGGGAACGGGACCGCCCGGCGGATCTCGGCCGTCAGCCGGGGCATGATGTGGTGCGACGCGCCCATCAGCCCGCCGCCGACCACCACGCGTTCGGGGTCGAGCACCACGCACACGTTGGCGACCGCCATCGCCAGTGCCGCGACGGCCCTGTCCAGCAGCGCCCGCACCGCCGGATCGTCGCCGGCCTCGAAGAGCGAGGCGGCGCTCACCGGCCGTCCCAGGAGCGCCGCTCCCTGCCGCGCCAGCGCGTGCCCTGAGATGATCTCCTCGAGCGGCGCGTGGCCTTCGCTGAACGCGAGGTCCCCCGGCTCGCCGAGCAGGTACCCGATCTCGCCCGCCGCGCCGTGCGCCCCCGGCGCCACCCTCCCGTCGACCACGAGCGCCGCCGCGAGGCCGGTGCCGAGGTTGAGGTAGAGCCCCGTTCCGACGCCGCGGAGCGCGCCCCAGCGCAGTTCCGCGGCGGCCGCCGCGTTGACGTCGTTGTCGATCGCGACCGGCGTGTCGCCGAACTCCTCCCGGAGCAGCCGGGGAAGCTCCAGCCCCTCCCAGCCGGGCACGGTAGGCGCGAGCCGCACCGTCTCCCCCCTGATCACCCCGAACGTGGACACCCCGACCGCCTGGAGCGTTCCGGACCGGCCCGCGAGCTCGGCGGCGGCGTCGAGGGACCTGCGCAGCACCTGCTGGGCGCCCTCGTCGCCCCGGGTCGGCAGCCGCACCTTGCGCAGCGGCCGGTCGACGTCGTCCGCCGAGGCGGTGGCGAGGGCGACCTTGGTGCCGCCGAAGTCGATGCCGAGCAGGACCCGCCGGCTCACGGGGTGCTTCCGCGGCGGGCCAGCGAGTCGATCGCCACGGCCAGGGCCAGGACGCTCGCGGTGACCATGTAGCGCACCGAGGAGTCGAGGTTCAGCAGCAGCATGCCGTTGGTGATCGCCTGGATCACCAGGATGCCGAGCAGCGCCGCGTAGGTCCGTCCCCGTCCGCCGAACAGAGACGTGCCGCCGATGACGGCCGCCGCGATGGCCATCAGCAGCATGTCGCTGCCGCCGGAACTCTGGTTGACCGCCGACAGGCGGCTGGCCGCCAGGATGCCGCCGAACGCGGCGAGGCTTCCCGACAGCACGAACGCGAGCACGCGGATGCGGGTCACGTTGATGCCCGCGCGCCGGGCCGCCTCGGCGTTGCCGCCCACGGCGTACATCCAGCGCCCGAAGGCGGTGTGCCGCAGCACCAGGTCCAGAATGACCACGAGCGCCGCGAAGATGACCAGCAGCAACGGCACGCCCCGGTCGGCCTGCAGCACGACGACCGCCGCCGCGAGCACCACGGCGAGCAGGCCCGCGCGCACCACCGCCCAGGAGGCGGGCCCGACGGGCAGATCGGCGGCGATCCGGAGCCGCCGGCCGAGCAGCAGGGAGCCGCCGTAGGCGCCGACGAGCGCCACGGCGAGCGTCCAGGCGAGCCATGGCGGCAGCCACGTGTCGCTCAGTTTCGCCACGAATCCGTCGAAGGGCAGGTTGATGGTGCCGCGCTCGCCGAGCAGGAACAGCAGCAGCCCCTGCCATCCGATCAGCCCGGCCAGCGTGACCACGAAGGACGGCATCCGGACCCTGGTGAACAGCAGGCCGTGCACCAGCCCGATCGCCGCGCCGGCCGCGACCGCCACCACGATGGCGAGCAGCGGGTTCCAGCCCTGCCGGACGTTCATGATGGTCATGATGACCGCGCACAGGCCGCTCACCGAGCCGGCGGCCAGGTCGATCTCGCCGAGGAGCAGCACCATGATGATGCCCAGCGAGATCGTCCCGGTGGCCGCCATCTGCAGGGCCAGGTTGGTCAGGTTCTCCGGTGACAGGAAGTGCTCGTTCAGCGATCCGAACACCACGGCGATCGCGATCAGGCCGCCGACGACGGGCCAGGCGCCGAGGTCGCCGCGCCGCATCCGTTCGACGGCCCGCTTCGGGCTGTAGGGCTTGTGCGCGGGCCGCACGGTCGTCGAGCTCATGCGGCGGCTCCGGTGATGGCGGCCACGATGGACTCCTGTGAGGTGTCGGCCGTACGGAACTCCCCGGCGTTGCGCCCGAGGCGCAGCACGACGACGCGGTCGCTGACGGCCCGCACGTCGGCCAGGTTGTGCGAGATGAGCAGGACGGCGAGCCCGCGGTCGCGCAGCCGCCGGATCAGGCCGAGGACCTGGGCGGTCTGCTCGACGCCGAGGGCGGCGGTGGGCTCGTCGAGGATGACCAGCCGGGGCTCGCCGATCAGGGCGCGGGCGATCGCCACCGACTGGCGCTGTCCGCCCGACAGCATGGCGACCGGCACCCGGATGTCGCGGATGCGCACGTCGAGCTGGGTGAGCAGGTCGCGGGCCGCCCGTTCCATGCGGATGTGGCCGAGCACGGACCAGCGCCGCCGCTCCGAGCCGAGGAACAGGTTGGCCACGACGTCGAGGTTCTCGCAGAGGGCGAGGTCCTGGTAGACGGTGGAGATGCCCATGGCCTGCGCGTCGTGCGGGTTGCCGACGCGGACCGGGCGATCGTCGATGGTGATCTCACCGCTGTCGGGGGAGATGACGCCGGAGATGGCCTTGACCAGGGTGGACTTGCCCGCGCCGTTGTCGCCGACGAGCGCCACCACCTCGCCCGGTCGCAGGTCCAGGCTCACGCCTTCCAGGGCCTGGACCGCGCCGTACCGCTTGGAGATGTCCTTCGCGCGGATCATCTAGCTGATGCCCGCCTTGGCGCAGGCGGCGGCCGTCTCGCCCTTGCAGATGTCCGCGGCCTTGTAGAAGCCGTCCTTCACGATGGTGTCCTTCACCTTGTCCGCGGTGACCGCGATCGGGTCGAGCAGGAAGGCGGGGATGTCGGCGGTGCCGTTGTTCACCGTGGTCGCGGCGGCGGGCTTGTCGCCCCTGCCGACCGCCACCGCCAGTTCGGCCGACTTCTCCGCCTCGCTCCTGATGTCGAGGTAGATGGTCATGTACTGCTCGCCGGTCAGGATGCGCTGGACGGCGGCCAGTTCGGCGTCCTGGCCGGTGATGGGCGGCGTCGGGTCGTACCCGGCGCGCTTCATCGCGGCGATCGCGCCGCCCGCCATGCCGTCGTTGGCGGACAGCACGCCGACGATCTGGTCGCGGCCGAGGGCGGTGACGGCCTGCTCCATCTCCTGCTGGGCCTTGTCGGGGCTCCAGTCGGGGGTGTCGAACTCCCGGCCGATCTTGACCTTGCCGTCCAGGACGTTGTGGGCGCCCTTCTTGTAGTCGGCGGAGCTCGGGTCGGTGGTCGCACCGTTGATCATGACGATCTGGCCCTTGGCCGCCGTGCCGTTCTTGGTGAGCGCGTCCAGGAGGGCCTGGCCCTGCATCTCGCCCACCCGCACGTTGTCGAAGGAGACGAAGTAGTCGTAGCCGATGCCCGAGATCAGCCGGTCGTAGGCGATGACCGGGACCTTCTTCTGCTTGGCCTGGTTGACCAGGGGTGCGACCGCGGCGGCGTCCACCGCGTCGAGCACGAGCACGTCGGCGCCCTGGGTGAGGGCCGCCTCGACCTGTTGCTGCTGCTTGGCGGCGTCCTGGTCGGCGTTGGAGTACAGCAGCCGGCAGTCGGGGCACAGGCTCTTCACCTTGGCCTCGAACAGCGGCCGGTCGAAGGACTCGTACCGGGTGGTCTTGGACTCGGGGAGGAAGAGCGCGATGGTCGGGGCCTTCTCGCCGTTCTCGCCGCCGGTGCCGGCCTGTCCGGTGGTTGAGGTGGTCGTGCCGGTGGAAGCGCCGCAGCCTGTCGCCAGCGCCGCCGCGACCAGGGGGACCGCGAACCATTTCGCCCTCATGCTTGCCTCTCAGGTGGTTCGAGGAGTTCTTGGCAGCATGCTGGACTTCGCGGGCCGCGTTTGGCAAGGTCTTTAACAAACTTGCGCGCGACCGTGACACGAGGCGGCCTGTGCCAATCTGGGGGCGTGGTGAGCAGCGGCGGTACGGCCAGCACGACAGCGGTGCTGCGCGTCATGAACGAGCGCGCGGTCTTCGCGGAGATCTTCAAGCTGGGCAAGGTGTCCCGGCCCGAGCTCGCGCAGGCCACCGGGCTGTCCAAGCCGACGATCTCCATGGCCCTGACCGGTCTCGAGCGCGCCGGCCTGGTACGGCCCGTGGGCCTGCGCGCCGGCAACACCGGGCGCGCCGCCCTGCTGTACGAGATCCGGCCGCAGGCCGGCTGGGTCCTCGCCGTCGACGTCGGAAGGGAGTTCGTCCGGCTGGCCCTGGCCGACCTGGTCGGCGACATCGCCGCCCGCAGGGACGAGCACCGCAGAGGCGGCGAGACCCCCGACGAGCTCGTCGCCTGGCTGGGCGGCCTGGCCCGCGAACTGGTCGACGAGGCGGGCGCGGCGCTCGCGGACATCACGCTGACGGTCTTCGGCACGCCCGGCATCCACGACAAGGAGACCGGCTCGCTCCAGCTCGCCCCGAACCTCCCCGGCTGGGATCGGCCCGGAGCGATCGAACTGCTGGCGGGCGTCGCCGCCGACGCGCCGTACGTCGTGGAGAACGACGTCGACCTCGCCGCCGTCGGAGAGGGGGCCTACGGCCTCGGCCAGGGGGTCGACCACTTCGCCCTGGTCTGGATCGGCACCGGCATCGGCATGGGCGTCGTCATCGACGGCAAGCTCTACCGCGGCGCGCAGGGCGCCGCCGGCGAGATCTCCTACATGCCGGTCGGCGAGGGAGACCCGCTGGTCAACCGCGGCCGGGGCATGCTGGAGTCCGTGGCGTCCGCCGACGGCGTGGTCGCGCTCGCCACCCGGCTCGGCATGGAGGGCGTGACCAGCGCGAAGGACGTCTTCGACGCCGCACGGGCCGCCGACCCGGTCGCCCGCCGGGTCGTCGCCATCGAGGCCGACCACATCGCGCACGCCCTGGCCGGGGTGATCGCCGTGCTCGACCCCCAGCTCGTCGTGCTGGGCGGCGGCATCGGCGTCCAGGCGGGCGACCTGCTGATCGGCCCGGTCACCGACTGCCTGCGCGACCTGGTGGCGCTGCGCGTCCCCATGATCGAGGCCTCCGACCTCGGCACGGAGGCGGTGCTGCTCGGCGCGATGGCCGTGGGCCTCACCGCGGCCCGCGACCTGGTCTTCGAGCGAGCCGTCGCCCAGGTTCCCCCGCTCTGACGCGCCGATCGTGTCCGAGCGGTGAGATGACGTGCCCGGCCGTCGAGACGGACCGGTAGGCTACGTGCATGCGGGATTCTCACGACATCCGTCTGGCCGTCATCCCAGGAGACGGCATCGGCGGTGAAGTGGTCGCGGAAGGGCTGAAGGTCCTCCAGGCCCTCGGTCTGAAGGTGGAGACCACCACCTATGCGCTGGGCGCCGCCCACTACCACGCCACCGGCGAGATCCTGGCCGAGGAGACCCTGGCCGAGCTGCGCGGGTACGACGCCATCCTGCTGGGCGCCGTCGGCCACCCGAGCGTGCCGCCCGGCGTCCTCGAGCGCGATCTGCTGCTCAAGCTGCGCTTCGAGCTCGACCACTACGTCAACCTGCGCCCGGTCAAGCTCTTCCCCGGCGTCGAGACCCCGCTCGGCAAGGCCCGCCCCGACGACATCGACATGATCGTCGTCCGCGAGGGCACCGAGGGCCCCTACGCCGGCGCCGGCGGCGTCATGCGCCGCGGCACCTCGCAGGAGATCGCCACGCAGGAGAGCCTGAACACCGCCTTCGGCGTCGAGCGCGTCGTGCGCTACGCCTTCGACAAGGCCATGACCCGTCCCCGCAAGAAGCTCACGCTGGTCCACAAGACCAACGTGCTGACCTACGCGGGCGATCTGTGGGCCCGCGTCGTCGAGCGGGTCTCCGCCGAGTATCCCGAGATCACCACCGACTACTGCCACGTCGACGCCGCGTCCATGTTCTTCGTGACCGACCCCAAGCGCTTCGACGTCATCGTCACCGACAACCTGTTCGGCGACATCCTCACCGACCTCGGCGCGGCCGTCGCGGGCGGCATCGGCCTGGCCGCCAGCGGCAACGTCAACCCCGCGACGCCGGGGTCGGCGTCCTGGGCGCCCAGCATGTTCGAGCCCGTCCACGGCAGCGCCCCCGACATCGCCGGGCAGGGCAAGGCCGACCCGACGGCGGCGATCCTGTCGGTCGCCATGATGCTCGACCACCTCGGGCTGACCGCCGAGGCCGCCCGCATCGAGCAGGCCGTGGCCGTCGACCTCGTCGAGCGCCAGGCCGACTGGGTCTCGCGCACCACCCGCGAGATCGGCGACGACATCACCGCACGAGTAACCGGCTGAGGGGCCGCCCTACGCCGACCGACGCGCATGGTGGCCCCCGCCCGGGGCCGCCGTGCGCGTTTTCGCGTTCTGCGCACCAGGTGAGCCACCGGGGCAAGGCCATACCGACACACTCCCGTATGCCCATTTGATGCAGTAGTTTCCCGTTACCTGGTCCGTCGCAGAATGGATGCAGGCGCGACCGACAGAGCAGAGAAGGATCCGACATGACGACCGCTCAGCAGCTCAGCTTCGACGTGCAGCTCTCCGGCGCCGCTCGCACTCCGGCCGAGCGCGAGCGCGTACTGGCGGACCCCGGTTTCGGGCAGACCTTCACCGATCACATGATCTCCATCGACTTCACCGAGGGACGCGGCTGGCACGACGCCCGCCTCACCCCGTACGGGCCGCTGACGCTCGACCCGGCCACCTCGGTGTTCCACTACGCCCAGGAACTGTTCGAGGGGCTGAAGGCCTACCGGCAGTCCGGCGGCTCGATCGTGGCCTTCCGCCCGTACGCCAACGCGGCCCGCTTCAACCGGTCGGCCGCCCGCATGGCGATGCCCGAGCTGCCCGAGCAGACCTTCGTGGAGTCGCTGGAACTGCTGGTGCAGACCGACCGCGACTGGGTGCCGACCACCGAGGGCCACAGCCTCTACCTGCGCCCCTTCATGATCGCGACGCAGCCGGCGCTCGGGGTGAACTACCCCTCCCGCACCTACAGGTACATGGTGATCGCCTCGCCGGCCGGGGCGTACTTCTCCGGCGGCGTCAAGCCGGTCTCGGTGTGGCTGTCGCAGGACTACACCCGCGCCGCGCCCGGCGGCACCGGGTTCGCCAAGTGCGGCGGCAACTACGCCGCCGCGTTCGTGGCGCAGCGGCAGGCCGTCGAGAACGGCTGTGACCAGGTCGTCTGGCTCGACGCCTTCGAGCACCGTTACGTCGAGGAGATGGGCGGGATGAACCTGTTCTTCGTCTTCGGCGACCGCCTGCTCACCCCCGACCTCACCGGGACGCTGCTGCCCGGCATCACCCGCGACTCGCTGCTCACCCTGGCCGACGACCTCGGCCTGACCGCCGAGGAGGGAAAGATCTCCATCGACGAGTGGCGCGCGGGCTGCGAGTCCGGCGAGCTGACCGAGGTCTTCGCCTGCGGCACGGCCGCCGTCATCACCCCGGTCGGCTCGGTCAAGGGCGTCGACGGCGGCTGGACCGTCGGCGACGGAACCCCCGGCAAGCTCACCCTCCGACTCCGCGACGAACTCATGGGCGTCCAGTACGGCACCCGCCCCGACCCCCACAACTGGGTCCACAAGATCTGCTGACCCACCACGTCCAGCCCGGTCGTCCGTGACCGGGCTGGACGTTCGCTTCTCTCAGCCTCCCAGCTTGCCGGTGTCGAGTATGAAGCCCCACGGCTCCGGCAGCTCCAACGGAGCTCCCAGAGTCACCTCGGTCTGCTGCTCGTAGCCGTCTGGAGCGGGGCGGCTGAAGAGTCGAGCCTTTCGCTCGAATCCGTCGATCACCAGAAGGAGTGGGACTCCGCCCGCGGCGCAGTTCTTGGGCTTGGTCACGTGATCGTCGTGGACGCTGCTTTTGGAGACGACCTCCACGGCGAGTAGGGACGCATAGCCATGTACCTGGTCGCTGCCCCACATCGGAGGGTTGGCCGGGACCACGGTGAGGTCTGGCCGGTAGCGGTCCATCTGGGGTCCGAGGAAGATGGCGATGTCGTTCCAGACCTTCCAACCGCGCTCGACGGCGACGGCGAGCAGCTGGGAAAGAAGCAGGAAGACGATGTCATTGTGCTCTCCGGTCGGCATCTCCCTCACCACGATCCGGCCGTCGATGATCTCCAGCTTGCGTGCCTTGCCCAGGCGGGTGTCGAGATCGAGATAGATCTCCTCCAGCTGTGCGTAGTCGTCCGTCGCTGCTGCATCAAGGGGCGCCGTGCCGATATGTGGAGTGATGGGCGGCATATCTTGATCTCCCATCGGTGGTGCGGCGGGTTTGTCCAGGACCTTGGCCATAGGCGCATCATCCCCTCCAGGTGGGTTGCGTAACGTCGCTTTACCGTCGCTTAGCGTAAGGGGGGTGAGTTGCGGTCCGCCGGAAATCGAGAATGCCTGTGGATGCCGGTGGGGCAGGCGGGGCGGCGGTGACGGCGGACGTCCGGATGGTGAGATCGATGTGCCATATGGTGGCGGCGTGTGGCAGACTACGGGCACCATGTTCTACGGTCTGCTCATTATCAGCAGGCGCGCTGGCTGAAAAGGGACACCGCCGGCGCGCAGACCTCTCACGTCCGTGAGGGGTCTTTTTGTTTGGGCCGGCTTTCCGGGCCCGACGGCGGACATCGCGCGCGGCGAACGCAAGAAGGCACCCCGCGAAGGAGACAAACCATGGCCGACGACCGCTTCCATGTGTACGACACGACGCTGCGCGACGGCGCGCAACAGGAGGGGCTGTCCCTCACCGTCGCCGACAAGCTCGCCGTGGCCCGCCACCTGGACGACCTGGGCGTCGGCTTCATCGAAGGCGGCTGGCCGGGGGCCAACCCCAAGGACACCGAATTCTTCCGGCGGGCTCGGACCGAGCTCGACCTGAAGCACGCGCAGCTCGCCGCGTTCGGCGCGACCCGCCGAGCCGGAGTGAAGGCGGCCGACGACCCGTTGGTCGCCGCCTTGCGCGAATCCGGCGCGCCGGTCGTGACCCTTGTCGCCAAGAGTCACGACCGGCACGTCGAACTGGCCCTTCGCACGACCCTCCAGGAGAACCTCGCGATGATCCGCGACACGGTCTCCCACCTGCGCGCGGAGGGGCAGAGGGTCTTCCTGGACGCCGAGCACTTCTTCGACGGCTACAACTCCAACCCCGCCTACGCGCTGGAGGTGCTGCGCACCGCCGCCGAGGCCGGCGCCTCGGTCATCGCGCTGTGCGACACCAACGGCGGCATGCTGCCCGACGAACTGGCCGACGTCGTCCACCAGGCGGCCGGCACGGGCGCCCGCATCGGCATCCACTGCCACGACGACACCGGCTGCGCCGTCGCCAACACCCTGGCCGCCGTGCGGGCGGGCGCCACTCACGTCCAGGGCTGCGCCAACGGGTACGGCGAGCGCTCCGGCAACGCCAACCTGTTCACCGTCGTCGCCAACCTGCAGCTCAAGCGGGGCTTCGACCTGGTGCCCCGGGAGTCCCTGGCCGAGATGACCCGCATCGCCCACGCGATCACCGAGGTCACCAACGTCACGCCCAACTCCCACGCGCCCTACGTCGGCGTCTCGGCGTTCGCCCACAAGGCCGGGCTGCACGCCAGTGCGATCAAGGTCGACCCGAACCTCTACCAGCACATCGACCCCGCCGAGGTCGGCAACGACATGCGCATGCTCGTCTCCGACATGGCCGGGCGGGCCTCGGTGGAGCTGAAGGGCAAGGCGCTCGGCTACGACCTCACCTCCCAGCAGTCGCGCGAGCTGGTCGACCGGGTCAAGGACCTGGAGTCGCGCGGGCACACCTTCGAGGCCGCCGACGCCTCCTTCGAGCTGCTGCTGCGCGACACCGTGACCGGCGAGCGGCGCAGGCACTTCACCGTCGAGTCCTGGCGGGTCATCGTCGAACGGCGCCCGGGCGGCGACGTGGTCAGCGAGGCCACGGTCAAGCTGCACGCCAAGGACGAGCGCATCGTCGCCACCGGCGAGGGCAACGGCCCGGTCAACGCGCTCGACCGCGCCGTCCGCCTGGCCCTGGAGAAGCTGTACCCCGAGCTGGCCGAGGTGGAGCTGATCGACTTCAAGGTCCGCATCGTCGAGGGCACCCACGGCACCGGGGCCGTCACCCGCGTCCTGGTCACCTCCAGCGACGCCAGCGGCGAGTGGGCGACGGTCGGCGTGGACGAGAACATCATCGAGGCCTCCTGGCAGGCGCTCGAGCAGGCCGTGACCTACGGCCTCCTGCGGGCGGGCCACGCCGCGTAGCGCTCGGCCGGCCTGGCGTTCGGCCCGTCACACAGGGTTCAGCCCGCTGCGGGCCGGGCGCCGGAGTCGCCGAGAAGATCGCGGACGTAGCTGACCTCGGGGACCGACGTCAGGCCGATGTTCCACAGTGACCGTCCCCCGTCGGCGTGGAAGCCGGCGCGCTCGTAGAAGCGGCGGGCGCGGCGGTTGGCCTCCAGCACCCACAGGCGCAGGGTGGTGAACTCCGCGCGGTGGGCGCGGGCGAGCACTTCGCGCATCAGCGCGCGGCCGATGCCCGTGCCGATCGCGTCCGGCAACGCGTACAGCGCGTAGATCTCCCCGTCCAGGGCCGTGCAGCCCTCGTCGCGGCAGGGGCCCAGCGCGGCCCAGCCCACCACCGTCCCGTCCCGTTCCGCGACGAGGTTCTGTACCGGGGAGTCGCTCCGGAAGGCGCTCCTGCGGTACTCGCTGTCGGCCTCGACGGTCATCAGGTCCAGGAACTCGCGGGGAATCATCCCCGCGTAGGCGGTCTTCCAGCCGGTGACCCGGACGGCCGACACCGCCGGGACGTCCTCCACCGTCATGTCCCGGACGGACACCTCATCCACGGAGCCTCCCAGCGGTCGATGCGCGGCACGTACCGCAAATGATCTCGCGTGACGCGGTCCTGCGGTGGTGCGCTTCGCGCGGGGCGTGCAGGGCGCGTGAATCGGACGTGCAGCGGCTGTCATCGTCGCGGCGCTTTCATCGGGACGTGACCGGAACCATCGGTCACGGCCTACTCCTGAAAGGTGATCGCCGTGCAGTTCGGCATCTTCACGGTCGGCGACATCGCGCCCGATCCCGCCACCGGGCGCGCACCGACCGAACATGAGCGCATCAGACGGATGGTGGAGACGGCGCTGAAGGCGGAGGAGGCGGGTCTCGACGTCTTCGCGATGGGCGAGCACCACAATCCGCCGTTCGTGACGTCCTCGCCCACCACGATCCTCGGCTACATCGTGGCGCGCACCAGCAGGATCCTGCTGTCGACGTCGACCACGCTGATCACCACGAACGACCCCGTGAAGATCGCCGAGGACTTCGCCACGCTCCAGCACCTGGCGGAGGGCCGGGTCGACCTGATGATGGGCCGGGGCAACACCGGCCCGGTCTACCCGTGGTTCGGCAAGGACATCCGCGACGGCATCGCGCTCGCCGTGGAGAACTACGCCCTGCTGCGCCGGCTCTGGCGCGAGGACGTGGTCGACTGGCAGGGCAGGTTCCGCACGCCGCTGCAGTCGTTCACCTCGACCCCGCGCCCGCTCGACGGCGTGCCGCCGTTCGTCTGGCACGGCTCCATCCGCAGCCCGGAGATCGCGGAGCAGGCCGCCTACTACGGTGACGGGTTCTTCCACAACAACATCTTCTGGCCGAAGGAGCACACGCGCCGGATGATCGAGCTGTACCGCACCCGCTTCGAGCACTACGGGCACGGACCGGCCGACCGGGCGATCGTGGGACTCGGCGGGCAGGTCTACATGCGGCGAAGGTCGCAGGACGCGATCGCCGAGTTCCGGCCGTTCTTCGACAACTCCCCGACGTACGGCAACGGGCCGTCGCTGGAGGAGACGATGCGGCAGACGCCCCTGGCGGTGGGCAGCCCGCAGGAGATCATCGACCGGACGCTCCGGTTCCGGGAGGACTTCGGCGACTACCAGCGTCAGTTGTTCAACGTGGACGGCATGGGCCTGCCGCACCACGCGGTCCTCGACCAGATCGAGTTCCTCGGCGAGGAGGTCGTTCCGGTCCTCCGCAAGGAGTTCGCGTCCCTCCGACCGGCACACATCCCGGACGCTCCGACGCACGAGTCCCTGAAGGCGGCCCAGCGATGAGCACGTCAACCGGTGATGGCGGGGAAGCGATGAGCACGTCTGCCGGTGAGGGCGGCGCGGCGACGGGCGCGTGGACCGTCGAAAGGGACCGAACGGTGGCCGCGCGAACCGCCCAAAGCGGCGGAGCGGTGACAGGGCCGACCGGCGACGGTAGCGCGGGGCCGACGAGGCGCACCATCGCCGTGGTCTCCGCCGGGCTCGGCCGCCCCTCCTCGACCCGGCTTCTCGCCGACCGGCTGGCCGCCTCGGCCGAGCGTGAGCTGCGCGAGTGGGGAGACCAGGTCGAGACGCGCGTGATCGAGGTGCGCGAGCACGGGCACGGCCTGGTGGACAACCTGGTCAGCGGCTTTCCGGACCCGGGACTGCGGACCGCGCTGGAAACGGTCGCAGCGGCCGACGGCCTGATCGCCGTGACCCCGACGCTGGCCGCCTCCCACAGCTCGTTGTTCAAGGCGTTCTTCGAGGTCCTCGATCTGATGGACGACCACGCGGTGGGCGGTAAGCCGGTGCTGATCGGCGCGACCGGCGGCACCGCGCGCCACTCGCTGGTGCTGGAGAGCACGGTACGGCCGCTGTTCGCCTATCTGGGAGCCGTGGTCGTGCCCACGTCGGTCTTCGCGGCGCCGGAAGACTGGGGCGGCGCCGCCGCACCCGACCTGCTGGCCCACCGGATCGACCGCGCCGCGACCCAGTTCGCCGCCGAGATCCGCCGACGGGCCGCGCCCGACGTCCGCGACCCCTTCACGCCAACCCCCTTCACCGACCTCCTCGGCGCCGGCTGAGGCGGAATACCGGGTTGTCGCAGGTCGTTGCCGGTGACGACCAGGGGGAGCGGCTGGAGGGAGTCATCGGTGGGGGAGCGGCTGCGCTTCGAAGTGCTCGGGCCGGTGCGCGCCTGGCGCGGCGACGACGAGATCGACCTGGGCAGCCCGCAGCAACGGGCGATCCTCGCGATCCTCCTGCTGCAGACCGGCCTGCCGGCCCTGCCCGACCAGCTGATCGCCGCGATCTGGGGCGGTGCGGCGCCCCGGGCCGCCGTCGGCGTCGTCCGCTCCTACGTCTCACGGCTGCGCCGGGTGCTCGACCCGGGCCACTCGACCGCGGTGATCGAGTCGGTCGGCGGCGGCTATGCGCTACGCACCGGCGATCTCGATCTCACCGAGTTCCAGCGGCACCTCGGCCTCGCCAGGGAGGCCCGCCGGGCCGGTGACGCGCCCGCGGCGGCGACCGCACTACGCGCGGCGCTGAGCCTGTGGCACGGCACTCCGCTCGCCGGCGTCAACGGCGACTACGCCGAGTTCGAGCGTGTACGACTGGAGCAACTGCGGCTGACGGCGATCGAGGACCTGGCCGCCGCCGACATCGATTCCGGCCGGCACGCCGAGGCCGCCGCCGGGCTCGCGCAGGTCATCGGAGAGCAGCCGCTGCGCGAACGGCCGCGCGAGTTGCTGATGCTGGCGCTCTACCGGTCCGGCCGGCAGGCGGACGCGCTCGCCGTGTTCGAGGACGCGCGGCGGCTGCTCGCCGGCGAACTCGGCCTGGATCCGGGTCCGGACCTGCGGGAGATGCAGCGCCGCATCCTCGCCTCCGACCCGGCGCTGCTCGCCCCCGCCGCGCCCGCTCCGCCGTCCGCCGTCGCCGCGCCCGGCGGTCCCACCCAGCTTCCGCCCGACCTGCCGGACTTCGTCGGTCGTGATCAGGAACGGTCCCTGATGGCCGGCGCTCTCACCCCGTCCCGGGCCAGCGTCCCGGTGGTCGGCCTCGAAGGACTCGCCGGCGTCGGCAAGACCGCCCTCGCCGTGCACCTCGGGTACGAGGTGGCCGCGGACTTCCCCGACGGTCAACTGTTCGTCGACCTCGGCACCGCCGGCGAGCCGCTGGCCGAGCTGCTGCGCGGCGTCGGCGTCCTGGACACGGGGCTGCCCGAGTCGTTCAGCGAGCGGATGGCGCTGTGGCGGACGCTCACCACCGGCCGCCGGCTGCTGGTCGTGCTGGACGACGCCCGCGACGCCGAGCAGGTGCGGCGGCTGCTGCCCGGCCCGGGCGGGCCCGCCGTCCTGGTCACCGCGCGACAGCGGCTGTACGACCTGGCGTCGGCCCACTGGCTGCGGCTGGCCGGGCTGGAAGAGGACGACGCGGTCGCGTTGCTGGAACGGATCATCGGCGCCGACCGGGTGCGGCCCGAGCCCGGCGAAGTGCGCGAACTGGCCAGGCGCACCGCCGGACTGCCGCAGATCGTGCAGGCCGTCGGCGCGCGGATCGCCTCCCGGCCGGGCTGGAGCATGGCCGAGGCCAGGCAGCGCATCGGCAGGCCCGCTCCTGGCTCGCCAGTGCTCCCGGCGGAGTGCCGGGCCATCGAGCGGCCGTACGCGTCGGTGCTGGAGCGGCTCTCACCCGCGCAGGCCCGGGCGTTCCGGCTGCTGTCGGTCGCGGAGGAGCCCGAGATCTCCCTCGCCGCCGCCGCGGCCGTGCTCGAACTGCCCCTCGGCCACACCGCCGCGCTGCTGGAGTCCCTCGTGGACCTGCACCTGCTGGTCCCCGGCGACCTGGACCGGTACCACTACCCCGAGCCGCTGTGGCTCTTCGCCCGCAGCCGCACCCACGACGACGACGGCCCCGAAGTCATCCAGGCCGCCCTGTCCCGGCTCGCCCGTTCCCGCACCAGCGCATAAGGCATGGCTCGAGCCATCGGCGCGCTACGCGCAACGGTGCTCGGGTCCTCGGAGGGCGCGGGTTAGGTCCGAGCTATGGCGCGCTTCGCGCAAGGGCACTCGGCCTTTTGAGGTGCGTAAGGCATGGTCCGAGCCACGGCGCGCTTCGCGCATTCAGCGCTCGGGCCGTGTCGTCTCGGGGGCACGCCCCCGAACCCCCGGCGAGGGGCCTGCCGGCCCCTCGCGCTCCCCGGACGTCCAAGTCGTTCCAGACACTGTGCCGGGCGGGGCTTCGCCTTACCTCTCGATCAGTGGTGCTTGGTTCGGCGCCGGGGCGGTGGGATGCAGGTCGGTGAGTGCGGCGCCTACTACGGCGGCCGACCAGGGCGGTGGCCAAGTTGTTCGCCGTAGGAGGGCGCCGTATTCGCCGACCATCTTCCCTCCGCGTCGGCGCCCTTCTGACCGGCCCAGGTGTACGGGAGTACCGAGGTTAAGGCGGTGTCGGCCGGTGTCGGTCCGTGTGGGGGCGATGCCGCGTTGCAGGGGAGGGGCTGGTTCAGGCGCCGAGGGCGCCGTTCTTCAGGCCGCTCAGGAAAGTCGACCAGTTGGCGGGGGTGCAGGCCAGGGCCGGGCTGGACGGGTTCTTGGTGTCACGTACGGCGACGATGCTGGTCAGGTTCGATGCCACCTCGACACAGTTGCCGCCGTCGCCGCCGCTGTAGGTGCTCTTTCGCCACTGAGCGTCCCGAAGATCATGCATCCTGGTCCACCGCCTCGTGTATGAGCTTGAGTGATTGTCTGTACGGTACGGCTTCGGAGCTGAGAGCGTCATACCTACGGAGCAATCTGGCGATCGTGGGACGATCATCCACGATGCGCCCGTTGGGCTGTCCTTCCACGTATGCGGCGTACGAGGAGCCGTTGCGCTCGGCGATGATGAATCCGCCCAGTAGTCCGCAGAGTGCCTGCGCCGCGCGAGGCACTATCTGAATGGTCACTTGAGGGCGTTGAGCGACTTCCAATAGATGTGTCAGTTGTTCTTTGCGGACTTCGGCGGTGCCGATGGGCCGATAAAGGACGGCTTCGTCGATCAGGGCCACGACGAACGGGGCATCCTCGCGATCGAGGACCGTCTGCCTTTGCATGCGGCTCGCGAGGCGTTCGTCCATCTCGTCGGTACCGATGCCGGGCTCGGCGGCGAACAACTCTCTCGCATACGCCTCTGTCTGGAGCAGGCCAGGGACGAGCACGGGCTCCCAGCCGTGGAGGGCGGTGGCGTCTTGTTCTTCTTCCAGCCAGGGTCTGAAGTGTTCGGGGGCTTTGTGCCAGGTGGTGGCGACGTGGAGCCTGGTCATGGCGCCGTCGAGGTCGAGGGCCTGGTCGCAGAGTTCGGCGAAGCGCTGGGACGGGGTCCGCTTGAGGGACTCGATCATGGCGACCATGGACTCGGAGAATCCGATGCGTTCCGCGAGCTGCTTCTGGGTGAGGCCGGCGGCGGTCCTGTGCCGGCGCAGCTCGAAGACGAACAGGGCGCGCGGGGAGTCATGCGGATTTATCTCATTAGAAGCTGTCATATTCACCTGCCGGGGAGAATGGCATTCGGGTAGACGCCTCACCCCCTGGATCACCCCTACTGTGCCTGGGGTGTGCGCCGAATTCACTACCGATGGTAGCCGTGCGTTGACATTCTGGTGCGGTGAAGTCCTCAGGACGCGTGTCCATTACCGGCGCAGGAAAGGTGTTCGCGCATGGCGGCAGGCCGGCTGTTGGGCGTTATCGAACTGGCCGGCTCCCCGGAGTCGGTGTCACAGGCCAGGGAGTTCGTCAGGGCGAAACTCGGTGAGGCTCATCCCGCCATTGACGACGTCACATTGCTGGTGTCCGAGGTCGTCACCAATTCCATCCTCCATTCCGATTCAGGGAACGGTGGAAAGGTGACCCTCGCCATCGAAGACCGCCATGACCTCGTCCACGTCGACGTGGTGGACGCCGGAGGCGAGTCCGCGCCGCGCGTCTGCGGCGAAACGCTCGGAGAGGGCGGCCGAGGGTTGATGCTCGTCGAGCTCATCTCCCAGCGGTGGGACGTACACCAGGACGACGCCGGGCGCACGGTCTGGTTCGAGGTGAGATATGAGCGGGGGAGCGGCGACGCCGCGGAGCGCGACGCGGCGTCCTCGTGATGGTCAGCGGCTGTCGAGGACTCGTGTGAGCAGCTCGACGATCGTTCTGGATTCCGCCGGGGAGAGGGCGTGCAGTAGTTCGTTCTGGGCGTCGGCGAGGAGGGCGCTGAGCCCTTCCAGGTGGTCCTTCCCCGCGGGAGTGAGCGTGACGATATTGCGCCGGCCGTGGGCAGGGTCGGGACGCTGCTCGAGAAAACCTCGCTCGGCCATCGCGGTGACCGCCGCCACCACGTCGCTGCGATCGATCCCGGTGCATCGACCGAGATCGGCCTGACTGGATGGGCCGAACTCGTCCAGGGCCGCCAACATCGCGAAGTGGTGCCGGCGGGAACCCGTGCCGGCCAGTGCACGGTCGGTCAGCCGGTTGGCCGCGATCGCCGTCTGATTGATCACCCAGCTCGGAAGGGTGCGCAGCCGGGCGGGTGTCGGGTTCGCGGTGCTGTTCACCTCGCCAGAGTAATCGATTGTTGGCGGCACCATCAATCTCGTGTAATGTTGGCCACGCCAACATTGGTCGCTCCATCATTAGAGTGACCAATGACGGGGTCCGCCATCAGGGCGGTCGAGTGCTGTTGTCCATCCCTTCCCGTTCGACCGGCACGTCACAAGGAGACTCAGATGACCGTGAACCCCCAATCGCGCCCCAGCTTCGGCCGCGCGCTCGGCGAGACCGCGCGCCTGATCGGCAAGCTGCACCGTCGCGCCCTCGCGGACCTCGACTCCGACTTCCCCACCCAGATGCTCCTGACCCTGCTGAAGGAGAAGAACGTTCCCTTGCCCATCGACGAGGTGGCCAAGGAACTCAATCAGCGCATGGACCTGGCCGAGGCGGACACCCTCCGGGTGCTCGAGCGCGCCGCCGCGGCGGGCCACGTCGCATACCGGCCCGAGAACTCTCCCGCTACAGCGGAACTGACCGAAGCCGGCGACGACCACTTCGCGGCCCTGTACGCGCATTCGCGCGAGGTCACCGACGCCGCCTTCGAGGGCATCGATCCCGCTGAGCTCGACGCCGCTCTCACGGTGCTGCTGGCGGCCAAGGAACGCGCCGCCGCACTCGCCTAACCGGCAACCGCCCGTAGCGTGTGCACCAACCCAGGCGGCCGGTCACCCGCCGACGTCACACCGCCGCCGCCTCACCCGCCACGGGCGGCTTGATCTGGGTTCCCTGGGCCGACAGGAGGTGCCATCCGCCGGTCGGTGTGGTGGTGAAGACGTGGGTGTACCGGCTGTCCGCGGTGAAGGGGGCGCCGTCCGGGCCGGTGAAGCTCATCCCGGTCCGTCCCACGACGATGCCGGTGCCGCCGACGCGCCGGACGACGGCCTCGCCGGGGAAGGACTCGATGACGGGGAATCGCACCGCTCCGGTGGAGACCGCGGTCAGCAGGTCGTCCCTGGTCACGACCGCGCCGTCGCCGACGGCGACCATGACGAAGTCGTCCGCCAGCAGGGAAGCGAGCTCGGCGGCGTCGGCGGCGACCAGGGCGTCGAAGAAGCGGCGGTCGTGGTCGAGCAGTGATGCGCGGTCGTCGGCGGTGGGCGAGGTGCTCAACGGGTCACTCCCGGAGGGGCGGAACGGGTCGATCGCCGTCCGGCGTCCGACCTGGTCCGGGCCGTCCGGACCGGACGATGCTAGAGGTTGACGCCGGTGGCAAGGTCAAGCCCGCCCCGGCCTCTCACGCAGCCTGGCGGCCACGACGAAGAGCGAGGCGGCGAGGGTGGTGAGGAGGCAGAGCCAGGGGAACCAGTCGCCGAAGCGGGTGTAGGGAGTGGCTCCCGGGCCGGCGGGAACGGTGGCGGCGGCCATGGCGAAGGAGTCGGGGCCGGCGTCGGGTCTGGTCCTGGTCTCGGCGCGCACCCGTCCCCACGAGTCGGAGATCATCGGCACGCCGCGCTGGTCGGACCAGGCCACGGCCAGGCCGTTCTCCACGCCGCGCAGCAGCGCCGTACGGCTGTGCTGCCGGCCGTCGACGTCCTCGTCGGAGGCCGGGACGGCCAGCAGCCGGGCCCCGGCGGCGGCGTAGTCGCGGGTGGGGCGGGGGAAGTTGACGTCCCCGCAGACCACCATCCCGGCCCAGGGGGTGCCCGGCAGGTAGGCGAGGTCGTGGCCGGTCCGGCTCACCTGATCCATCCCGGCGTTCCACCTGTGGAACTCGGCCGGGGCGCCGCCGCCCGCCGGGACGGCGAGCGCGGAGTTGTACCGGACGCCCCCTGTGGTGTGGAGCAGGCCGATCACGATGTCGGCCCCCCGGGCGCGGCCCGCCCGTTCCATCGGGCCGACGAGGGCGGGAAGGCTCGCGTCGTCGGCGGCGAACCCCGCCTCGGGCAGCACCACGATCCCGGATCCCTCCGGAAGGCCCGCGATGCGCTCCGCGTAGGCCGCGACCAGCTCGCGCCCCTCCGGAGTCGCGACATCGGCCGCCCAGTGGCCCTGGTCCCGGGCGAGGACGACGACGTGCCGCGAGCTCGCGGCGGCGGGCGAGTCGTGCAGGCGGAACGTCCCGTATCCGAGTGCGAGGGCCGATATCACCAGCCCGGCGGCCCCGGCGCGCAGCCGTGCGATGACGGGGATGCCGGTGGCGGAACAGGCGGCGATCGCGGCTGGCACGAGCAGAACCAGGTACTCGACGCCCCAGAACCCGGTCACCGAGGCGATCTGCACCACGGTGGTGACGTCGGCCTGTGTCGTGGCCAGGGTGCCCATGACGCCCGAGGGGCTGGCCAGCGAGGTGAGGTAGAGCACGCCGACCCAGGTGGCGGGGGCCGCCAGCGTGGCGAGCACGGCGTGGCGCCGGACGATCAGGGCGCGGAAGAGCAGCACCGCCGTCGCGAACAGGACCGAGCCGCCGATGAGGATGCTCAGGGCGGCGGGCAGCGGGACGGCGAGGGAGGGGCGCGGGCGCAGGAAATAGTCCCAGCTGTTCGCGCTGCCGGCCAGGTAGGCCAGGAACGCGAGCGCCGTGGCCCGGCGGGCGGTCACCCTCGGGGCGAGCAGCAAGATCGGCAGGGGCGCGATCCATGTCAGCGCCGCGACGGGCGACAGGCCGGTGCCGAGGTACAGCAGCACCGCCGAGCACGCGGCGGCCGCCCACGACCAGGCGCCACTCGCCGAGGAGGCGGAACGGATCGTCCCTCCACCGGCGTCTACGCGGTCCAGACTCGTTCGGGCGGCTTCCGGTGAGGTGTTCTCTGGTGCGCTAAGAGGTGAGTCCATTGAGCATCCTTCTCGCTGAGCGCTCGCACAGGGAGCGGAAGTCCTCTTCTGACATGCCGATGCGCCGGCCGAGATAGAGCTGGACGAGGCCCTGGGTCTGCGCGGTGAGGGCCAGCGCCACCTCCAGGGGGTCGTCCGGCCGCAAAATTCCCAGGCGCATCCCTTCCTCGATGCCTCGGACGATCTGGCTGAACGGGGGCGCGTCGCCGCTGCGGTAGTCCTCGGGGAAGCGGCGGGCCTGGTCCCGCTCCTCCGTCATCAGGAACGTGTACAGGTGCGGGGTGCCGAGGGCGAAGTCGAGGAAGTCGTCGAGCAGGCCGAACATCCGGCCGTCCCAGTCGTCTCCCCGGCTGCGCCCGCCCCAGTGCCGGGCCAGGTCACGGAGAGAGGTCTCGGCGACGGCCCGCAGCAGCGCGTCCCTGTTCGGGTAGTGGCGGTAGATCGCCATGGGCGTGATGCCGGCGGCCTCGGCCACCCGCCGCATGCTGACGGCATCGGCCCCCCGCTCGACCAGAATCGCCCGCGCCGCCGCCGCGATGCGTTCCGCGGTCTGTCCTTCCGTCATGTCTACACCGTATACGCTCCATATGTACGCCGTATACATGCCGGATCGGACAGGAGGGTCGACCGCTCCGAAGAGGGACTGCCTGGTGTGCCGTTGTGGTCACCGCCAGGGCACGGTGAGCGTCTTGGCCCGACCTTCAAGAGATGGACATGATCGGCGGAAGGGGACGGGGTGTGTAAAGGTTCCGCGCTATGAGATGGGGTGGTCACGCATCTGCCCGTCTCTTGGGAGGTGGAGGTAGAGTCGGGCGGTGACAGTGGCGACTCTTTCCCCGGCTGCCGGGCGCATTGTCCGTTCTCCTCCCCGGCTCCTGGTCCATTCTGGACATGGCGCGCCCCCTGGGCGTCCGCCGGCGCCTCCGGCGACAGCCGATGGAAGCGGCAATGCGCCGCTTTTCTTCATCTCGTACTTCGATCTCGACACGCGCAGTGTGTGCGTCCAGTGGCTCGTCGATTTCGTCGGCGATTTCACGTTCTTCACCGAGACCGTTCGTGAAGCCGTCCCCGAGCGGCCCGAATGGGAGCCGCTGTTCCGCATGCCCGGCTCCGCTATTTGGCCGAATCCACATCTGCTCGCGCGCTTACCTGAGCAGGCGCCATCCCTGGGAGTGCCGGGCGTGCTCGCGGCTCCGCAGGCACGTTTCTCCGTCGCTTCACGAGCATCGCGGCGCAGGGTGATGACCGGCGCCGCGTTCGCGATGGCATTGGCCGCATGCGCGGATGCGAGTCTGAACTTCGGCGAGGCGGCCCAGTTCATCAACCAGGCCACCGGCATCGACCCGTGGATGATCGCGGTCGCCGTCTCCGTCCTGACGGGAATCGCCTTCGACAAGCTGTATCCGCCGGACAAGCCCGGATAGGTCGCGTTCGTGGGTCGAAGGTGCGACGGCGGGCGTTCCTGAAGGTCTTCTCCACAGTGGTGGGAAGGGCGGGCGGGCGTCGGCCGGCCACGATGCGACCCGCGATGGGGGAGACAGCGGGTTCCAGGAGGGCCCCGCGAGGCCCTCCCGGTCGCTTCAGGAGAGGGTGCCGGCGGAGGCGCGGAAGGAGGTCCGGCCGTCGGAGGTCTCGACGGTGACGCGGGTGCCCGAGCAGGTGACGTTGGGCTCGGCGGTGCCCGGGACGACGATGGTGAGCAGGTCGCCGGCCGCGGGGGAGACGACCACCGAGGCGG
This sequence comes from Sphaerisporangium rhizosphaerae, assembly GCF_042665155.1. Lineage (NCBI taxonomy): Bacteria > Bacillati > Actinomycetota > Actinomycetes > Streptosporangiales > Streptosporangiaceae > Sphaerisporangium > Sphaerisporangium rhizosphaerae. The sequence goes on from NZ_JBHTCG010000019.1 coordinate 104,610, forward strand.
GCACCTTGGCCATGTAGGACGGTGAGATCCAGCCCTGGTAGGGGTTGGTCTGGGCCCGCACGACCGACTGTCCGCCGATCGGCGCGCAGGACGGCATGGCGAGCTGTACGAGCGTGGCCTTCCATCCCGACTTGTCCTTCACGACGACCCGGCCGCCGCTGGTGGACACCGGGGTCAGCGCCGGGTCCAGGTGCCAGTAGCTGCGGGTCTTCGCGCCGGAGGCCACCGTGTCCAGCACGGCCATCAGGTCGTCGCCGTGGTTGACCAGCACCGAGCGGTTCCTGCTCACGCCGTAGGCCTTGTCGGTGAGCTTGTACGATTGCCGGTCGTCCTTGATCGACGAGCGGGTCAGGGACGTCGCCGTGCGCCCGCGGAAGGGCTTGCCGACCACGACGGGCACGTTGTGCGCCTCGGGCGACATGGTCCAGTAGCGGTACGCCGTCCGCTCGTAGGAGTGGAACCCGGCCTCCACCAGCACGTCGTGCCCCTGTGCGTAGTAGGTCACGCCCAGGTGGTCCTCGTGCCCGTGGAACTTCAGGCCGGGGCCGAACCTGATCGAGTAGTACGCCGACTCGGGCTTGTCCCACGCCGTCCGCCCGAAGACGTAGCCGGTCCGGAACACCTGCACGGTCTTGTTCGCGTGCTTGTACCCCGCCGGCTTGACGTCCGCGCCGCCGTCGCCGATCGGGACCATGAACCCGCTGGGCTCGGTGGCGTGGGTGATGTACCCCTCCAGCGACTCCCAGCGCTTCTCGATCTCGGAGGGCACCTTCCTGCCGCAGTCGGTGATGGCCTCCATGCCGACCTTCAGCCGCTCGTGCACGTAGATGCCGTAACGCGGGGCCTGCTCCTGCAGCGCGCCCTGGGAGTCGATGTCGAGCTTCACCGAGCCGGTCATGCGGCGGACGGCCAGGTCGGTCCACTCCTTGTGCCCGGTGCGGCAGCCGATGCGCAGCAGGGCGATGTCCTGGTCCATCCCATGGTTGTGGCCCTTCTCGTACAGGGCCGGGTCGGAGAGCATCCTGGCGTGGTCGACCAGACTGCCGGTCAGCCAGGACGCCTTGACGTGGCGGCTCAGGCAGACCAGCACGGGCGCGCGCAACGCGATCGGGTGCTCGTCCCAGGCGTAGGCGCTGGCGCGCGAGCTGCCCCGGGGGTTGCTCTCCACCCAGCTCTTGACCAGCGCGGTCGCGCGGTCGAGCAGCTTCTCGTCCCCGGAGGTCTCGTAGTCGGCGACCAGCCGGCCGACCCAGCGCAGGGAGGAGAACACCATGTCCCAGGAGCGGTTCTTGTACGGGCTCCAGCGCCAGTTGATCGTGGTGCCGATCTTGACAGGCGGCAGGTCGAGGAACTGCACCTCGCCGGACATGACCTGCGCGGAGGTCGGCGTGGCGGGCAGCCAGTCGCCCTGGCATTCGGCGCTCTGCTTCACCGCCGCGGCCCCGGCGGAGCGGTCGGCGCCCGCGGGCGCGGCCTGGAAGGTCCAGCCCCAGGTCAGCAGAAGGGTGGTGAGGAAAGCGAGGGCTCGTGTCCGGCGGCGCACGCCAGTTCCTTCCGTGACCGAAGATGGGGGCGGATCATGCTGTCCGAATCATGACGAACAGGTCAAGTCGCTCGCGCCTCTTCCGCCGCATCGTTAACAACCAGATGCGTCGGACACAGGCTTCTCCCAGGTGCGGCCCGCATTCGGACCGCACCACCGGGACCGCCGGTCGGCACTCCCGAGGCGTCGCCCTCCGGTGGTCATGGGGGACCGCTCACCGCGCCGCGCGCCGGTCAGGACTTCTTGTGGCCGGTGCTCTGGACGACCTCGAAGGTCCACAGTTCCGAGCCGGTCGCGGCCGGCCCCTGGCCATGGCCGTGCCCCTGACCGTGCCCATGGCCCTGGCCCTGCTCGGCCGCCTCGCCGTGGCCGTGGCCCTGCCCGGACGCCTGGCCCTGGGCGGCGGCGTCGGCCGCGGCGCGCGCGTGGCCCCGCTGGAAGGACTCACTCTGCTGCCAGCGCTGGAAGTCCTCCTCGCTGCGCCACCGCGTGTACACCAGGTAGCGGTCGGTGCCCTCCAGCGGACGCAGCAGCTCGAACCACTCGAAGCCGTCCGAGGACTCCACCATCCCCGCCCGTCCCGCGAACCGGCGTTCCAGTTCCTCCCGCATCTCGTCGGGCACGATCAGAGCGTTGATCTTCACAACCGACATGTCCACTCCTCGCCACGTGACGTCGTAGCCAGGCCCGCGGCCGCCCGCGCGCGGAACGTGGTGACGGACCCTGACCCGGCACAGCCACCCTACGATCCGCCCCCGTCGCCCACGCGGACGCAATGCCATCTCCGGCGCCGGCTGATGTTCGGTTTCTGCGATATAGGTGGGCCTTCTCCTGGATACTCGTGCTGCGCCGGAGATCGGGGGAATTCCGGCCTTTGATCAGGGTGGCGGGCGGCGGTGCCGACGCGGGAGGGGCTGTACGGGATCGGTCGGAGGCGAGGTCTCCACATGGGCCAATTCCGGCGTGCCGTTTTTCGGGAATTCCATGGGATCAGGTTGGGGCGATCGGTGATGAAGAAGGCGTACGTCTCCTCGACCTACCGGGATCTGCGGGACGAGCGCGCGGTCGTACGGCAGGCGCTGCGCGAGATGCGCGTCGCGGACCTCGCCATGGAGGCGTACGTCGCCGACGCCCGTCCCGCCACCGGGAAGTGCCTGGCGGACGTACGGGACTGCGACCTCTACGTCGGCATCTTCGCCTGGCGTTACGGATATGTCCCGCCAGGCCACGATCGGGCGATCACCGAGTTGGAGTACCGGGCGGCGGTCGAGGCCGGCATACCCGTGCTGATCTTCCTGCTGCACGAGGACGCCCCCTGGCCTCGATCGAAGATGGACACGGACGTCACCCGCATCGAGGCCTTACGCGCGGAACTCGCCGACCGGCACATCATCAGCTTCTTCACCTCTCCGCAGGAGCTGGGCCGCCAGGTCGCGGCGGCCGTCCACCTCACGCTCGGCGATCAGCGACCCGCTCTGCCGTCCGCCCCGCACCTGGACTCCGGCGCCGTCCGGACCTACTACCAGCGGCTCATCCGGCAGTACAGCAGGCTGGACCTGGAGACGCTGACCCCGCCGCGGTACGCCGACGAGATGCGCTTCGCCCTCGGCTCGGTGTTCGTGGAACAGGACGTCCGGGAGGACGTGCCGCCGCTGGACCTGCCCAAGAAGCTGTGGCAGTGGATCCGCGCCGAAGGGAACCTCGATGCGCGTGATCTTCCAGACCATGTCGACCGCGAGGAGGTCCGTCGCCTCGCCACCGCCTACCGGGAGCGCCCTCGGCGCAAGGTGCTGGAGTTCCTCACCGGCGGCGAGGTCCGCAACACCGTGCTGCTCGGCGACCCGGGCGCCGGCAAGTCGACCCTGGCCCGTTACCTGATGCTCGCGCTCGCCGGGACCGGTGCCGAACTGCCGGCCTTCAAGGGGCACCTGCCGCTGCTGGTCGAGCTGAAGTCCTACGCGGGGTCGGGCCGCGCGAGGTTCCTCGACTACCTGGACCACCTGTGCCACACCGAGTCGCTCGGCCTGACCAGCGACGACCTGCACGTCTACCTTGGCGCCGGCGGGCCCGCACTGGTCGTCTTCGACGGCCTGGACGAGATCTTCGACCCCGGGGAGCGGGCCACCGTGACCCGCCGCATCGCCGGGTTCGCCGAGCGATACCCGTCGGCCCGCGTCCTGGTCACCTCGCGGATCATCGGCTACGCCAAGGCCACCCTGGCGGACGCCGGGTTCGCCCACGCCACCCTGCAGGACCTCGCCCCGGAGCAGATCAGGTCCTTCCTCACCTCCTGGTACCACCTCGCGCTGCACGACCGCCCCGCCGACGCGGTCAGCCGTACCGAGCGCATCGCGGACGCGGTGGAGAACATCCGGTCGGTGCGCGAGATGGCGGGCAACCCGCTGCTGCTGACCATCCTGGCGATCATCGGACGGCACCAGGAGCTGCCGCGCGAGCGCTGGAAGGTGTACGAGTACGCCGCGACGGTGCTCGTGCAGCGCTGGGACGTCGAGCGCTATCTGCGCGACGAGAGCCCGCACGTCGACCACATCGGCGAGGAGGAGAAGGGCGAGCTGCTGCGCCGGGTCGCCCTGCGCATGCAGCTCGGCGGCCGGGGCGGGACCGGTGGCAACTACCTGACCGCCGAGGAATTGCGGGAGGAGTTCGAGGACTACCTCACGACCCGGTTCCGGCACCCGCCGGCCGAGGCCACGCGCATCGCCCGGGTGATGATCCGTCAGTTCCGCGAGCGCAACTTCGTCCTCAGCCGGTACGGCACCGAGCTGTACGGGTTCGTACACCGGGCCCTGCTGGAGTACTTCTGCGCCGAGGCCTACCGCTGGCAGCTCGAACGCGACGGCACGCTGAGCCTGGACGAGCTCAAGACCGAGGTGTTCGGCGCGCACTGGAACGACCCGGCCTGGCGCGAGGTGCTGCGCCTGATCGCCGGCATGGTCACCGACGCCCGCACCGCCGAGATCGTCACCTACCTGGCCGACCAGGTCAACTGGCCCTGGCCCTGGACCATCTCCGGCGGCGATCTGCCGTGGAACGTCATCCTCGCCGCCCAGTGCCTGGCGGAGAAACGCCCCTCGGCCGAACTGGAGGAGGCGGGCGGCCGGGTGATCGTGCGTATCGTGCAGACACTGGAATACGGCGGCGACACGCGGGACCTGTTCGCCGTGGTGCTCGGCCTGCAGATCCTGACCACCGTCCAGACTCTCGGCTCGGAATGGCCGGGACGCGAGACCTACCTGGCATGGTTCCTCCGGCGCGGGGCGCACCAGCCCTGGAGAGCGGTTGTCGAGGTGGCGGCGGGGATCGCCGTCGCGCTGATCCCGGGCGACCGTCGGCTGCCGGACGCCTTGCTGACGATGGTGCAGGCGCGCTACTCCCGCGAAGGATCCGCCTTCGACACAGACGGTGCACTGCCGGTCGCGTGGCCGTCGCTGATGTCCCCGGCGCAGGAAGCCCTCCAGCGGTTCTTCGGCCACCCGGACCACCGCGCCACTCTGCTGCATGCCGTGGAACCTGGAGGAAAGGTACGCGCCGGGGCGGTGGCGGGTCTGGCGGGCGCTCTGGACGACCCCGCTGTGCCGCCCCTGCTGCTGGAGTGCACGGCCGACGAGGACTGGCGGGTCCGTGCCGCCGCGGTGACGGCGCTGTCAGGCATGCTGGACGACCCGGCGGTCCGCCGGGCGGTGCTGGACCGGGTCGCCGACGCGGCCACGGAGGTCCAGACCGCCGTGGCGCGCGCACTCGGCGGCATCGCCGCCGACCCCGACGTGCTCCCGTCGATCCTGCGCTGGACCAGGGACGAGTACAGCGTGATCCGGTACACGGATCATGATCAGCCGGCCATCGTCGCCCGGGGGCATCTCCGGGACGTCGCCGGTGATCCCGGTGGGCTGGCCCTCCTGCTGCGGTACGCGGCCGGTGGCGATCATGAGCTTCGCGCGGCCGCTCTCGCCGCACTCGGCCATGCGCCGCCGGACGACCCCGATGTACGTGAGGCGTTGATGCGGGCGGTGGCCGACCCGGACCCGGAGATCCGCGCCATCGCCGTGCGCGCGGGCGCCGGCGCGGTCGCCGATCCGGGCGTGCGCGCGGCCGTGCTGCGGTGCACCGCCGACGAGGACGAGGAGATCCGTACTGCGGCGGCGGAGGCCCTGGCGGGCGCCGTCCATGATCCCGCTGTCCGGACGGCACTCATCGGACTCTGCGCCGACTCCGAAGGCAAGGTCCAGCGGGCCGCCGTGACCGCTCTGGGCAAAGCGGCCGGCGACCCCCAGGTGCGAGACGTGATCCTGGCGATGGCCGTCGACGAACGACGCGAGAGCAGGGCCGCGGCGATCACGGTCCTGCCGAATCTGGCCGACGAACCCGAGGCGCGGCGCCTACTGATCACCGCCGCCACCGACGGGTCCATCGACATGCAGGTCAATGCCCTTCTGGTGCTGGACCGACTGAACGGGGACGTCGCGGTACGTGCGGCGCTGATGGAGTGCGCTCGGATCGAAGAAGACATGTTGATCCGGCGGCTTGCCGTGCACGCGCTGGGTCAACGGCCGGACGCCTCCGCGTCGCGTACGGCACTGCTGGAGTCGATGATCAGTGATCATGGTGAACCTGTCCAGGCGACGCTGAGGACCTTTGTTTCGCTCCGGGCGACCCATGAGGAACTGGCGGAGGCGCTGGCGCGTGCCACCCCGTCCGCCGAGCTGAACGAGGCCATCACCAGGCACCTGGCCTGCTGCTCGGCGGACTTCTCGATCGAGGATCTGCCCGATCTGCCGGCGGAAACGGCGGCCGAGGAGTGACCTGGGCCACTCGCGCCGGTGCCCGGGGAGGGCTCGGCGGGGTGCTGGTGGCGATGGCAGCGGGGGCCGGTGGGCGGCACTAGCCTTGGAGGGTGCGTATCGCAAGGTTCTCCACAGGTGAGGGTGTCGCGTTCGGCGTGGTCGAGGGCGCTCAGGGTGAGGAGTTCATCTCCAGGATCGACGGGCATCCGTTCGGCGCGATCCAGTTCACCGGCGAGCGCTACCCGCTGCAGGAAGTGCGGCTCGTGACGCCGATGCTGCCGAGCAAGATCATCGCAGTCGGCAAGAACTACGCCGAGCACGCCCGCGAGATGGGCGGCGAGCCGCCGGCCGAGCCGCTGATCTTCAGCAAGCCGTCCACGTCGGTGATCGGCCCGAGCGAGGCGATCGCCTACCCGCACAAGCTCTCCGAGCGGGTCGATTACGAAGGCGAGCTGGCCGTCGTGATCGGGCGCCTGTGCCGCGAGGTGCCGGTCGAGCGCGCCCACGAGGTCATCTTCGGCTACACCTGCGCCAACGACGTCACCGCCCGCGACCTTCAGCGCAAGGACGGGCAGTGGACGCGGGCCAAGGGCTTCGACACCTTCTGCCCGCTCGGGCCGTGGATCCAGACCGAGCTCGACCCCGCCGACCTGGCCCTGACGACCACGGTGAACGGCGAGCTCAAGCAGAGCGGGCGCACCTCCCAGCTCATCCATGACATCCCCAAGCTCATCGCCTACATCACCGACGTCATGACGCTCATCCCGGGCGACGTGATCCTCACCGGCACGCCCGAGGGAGTCGGCCCGCTGGAGGACGGCGACGAGGTCAGCGTGGGCATCGAAGGCATCGGCACTCTCACCAACCGGGTGGTCTCCCGTGACTGATCTGCAGGAGGGCTCGGCGGAGCCCACGCTCAGGGTGCGGTTCGCGCCCTCGCCGACCGGCATGTTCCACGTGGGCGGCGCGCGGTCCGCGCTGTTCAACTGGGCGCTGGCCGAGCAGTCGGGCGGCCGCTTCGTGCTGCGCGTCGAGGACACCGACGCCGCCCGCAACCGGCCCGAGTGGACCGAGGGCATCATCTCGGCCCTCTCCTGGATCGGCATCCACGGCGACTCCCCGCACTTCGAGGGCCCCTACTTCCAGTCGGCGTACGAGGAGCAGCACCGCGCCGCCGCCGCCAAGCTGGTCGCGGACGGCAACGCCTACCACTGCACCTGCACCCGCGAGGACGTCAAGGCCCGCACCGGCTCCGAGCACCAGGGGTACGACGGGTTCTGCCGCGACCGCGGGCTCGCCGAGGGGGCGGTGCGCTACCGCACCCCCGACGAGGGCATCACCGTGGTGGACGACCTGGTCCGCGGGCGGGTGGAGTTCCCGAACAAGGCCATGGAGGACTTCGTCATCGCCCGCGGCGACGGCTCTCCGCTGTTCGTGCTGGCCAACGTGATCGACGACATCGAGATGCGCATCACCCACGTCGTCCGCGCCGAGGAGCACCTGTCCAACACGCCCAAGCAGCAGTTGCTGTGGCGGGCCCTCGGCGTCGAGCCTCCCGTGTGGGCGCACGTCCCGGTGATCGTCAACGAGAAGCGGCAGAAGCTGTCCAAGCGCCGCGACAAGGTGGCGCTGGAGTCCTACCGCGACGAGGGCTACCTGCCCGAGGCGATGGTCAACTACCTCATGCTGCTCGGCTGGGGGCCGGGCGGCGACCGCGAGATCATGCCGTGGTCTGAGATGGTGCCGCTGTTCAAGCTCGAAGACGTCAACCCCTCCCCGGCGTTCTTCGACGAGAAGAAGCTGCGGGCGTTCAACGGCGAGTACATCCGGGCGCTGCCGCTCGCGACCTTCATCGCGCGCTGCGAGCCCTGGCTCGACCCCTCGTGGGGGCGCGAGACGTTCGCCAAGGTGGCGCCGCTGGCGCAGACCCGCATCGCCGTGCTGTCGGAGATCACGGCCAACGTCGACTTCCTGTTCCTGGACGAGCCGGTCTTCGACCAGGCGAGCTGGGACAAGGCGATGAAGCCGGGCGCCGAGAACATCCTGGCGGGCTACCTCCAGCGGCTGGAGTCGGTGTCGTTCGACCCCGAGTCTCTGAAGACCGCCCTTGAGGAGGTCGGCGCCGAGCACGGCCTCAAGCTCGGCAAGGCCCAGGCCCCCGTGCGGGTCGCGATCACCGGCCGGACGGTCGGGCTCCCGCTGTTCGAGTCGATCGAGGTGCTGGGCCGCGAGCGCGCCCTGGACCGCCTGCGCGCGGCCCTGGCCAAGCTGCAGGGCGCGGCGACCTGAGAATCCCAGGCGCGGTGAGCTGAGACTCCCGGGCGCGGTCCGGGCCTTCGGGCCCGGACGCGTCCGTGGCGCGGCGTGGGTCACAGGAGGCCGCGGCGCTCCAGGAGGGGCTCGATGCGCGGGTCGCGGCCGCGGAAGGCGCGGAAGGCGGTCATGGCGTCCACGCTGCCGCCCTTGGACAGCAGCTCGCGGCGGAAGGTGTCGCCGTTCTCGCGGGTCAGGCCGCCGTTCTCCCTGAACCACTCCACCGTGTCGGCGTCGAGGACCTCGCTCCAGATGTAGGAGTAGTAGCCCGCGCTGTACCCGCCCACCCAGATGTGGGCGAAATAGGTGCTGCGGTAGCGCGGCGGCACGAGGGGCAGGTCGACGCCGGCGTTGCGCAGCGCCTGCCGCTCGAACTCCTGGGCGTCGCGGGGCTCCTCGGTGAAGGTGTGCCAGGCCCAGTCGAGCAGGGTGGCCGCGAGGTACTCCACCGTGGCGTAGCCCTGGTTGAACTTCTGGGCCTCCAGCATGCGGTCGGCGAGGTCCTGCGGCATGGGCTCGCCGGTCTCGTGGTGGCGGGCGTAGTTGGCCAGCACCTCGGGCCAGGTGGCCCACATCTCGTTGACCTGCGAGGGATACTCGACGAAGTCGCGCGGCACGGCCGTGCCGGAGAACCTCGGGAACCGCACGGCCGAGAACAGCCCGTGCAGGGCGTGCCCGAACTCGTGGAACATCGTGTTGACCTGCTCCCAGGTCATCAGGGTCGGCTCGCCGGCCGGGGGCTTGACGATGTTGAGGTTGTTGACCACCACCGGCCGGGTGCCCTCGAGCTCCGACTGCTTGACCAGGCTGTTCATCCACGCCCCGCCGCGCTTGGACGCCCGGGCGTAGAAGTCGCCGAGGAACAGCCCGAGCGGGGAGCCGTCCTCGTCGGTCACCTCGAAGACCCGCACGTCGGGGTGGTAGCCGACCAGATCGGAGCGCTCGGCGAACCGCAGGCCGTAGAGCTTGCCGGCCGCGTGGAAGACCCCGTCGCGCAGGACGCGGTCGAGCTCGAAGTACGGGCGCATCTGGCGGCTGTCGATCGAGTAGCGCGCTTCGCGCACCTTCTCGGCGTAGAACGACCAGTCCCACGCGGCGATGTCGAAGCCGGCCTCGGCGCGCAGTTCGTCGGCCTCGCGGTGGGCGTTGGCCACGGCCGCGGGGGTCAGCTTGGCGAGCATCTCGGTGACGGCGCGCGTGCCCGGCGCGGTCTGGTCGGCGACGACGTACTCGGCGTGGTTCTCGTAGCCGAGCAGCGCCGCCCGCTCGGCCCTGAGCTTCGCCATGCGGACCACGAGCTCGGAGTTCTCTGCGAGGCCCCGCTCGACAGAGGCGCGGTGGATGCGCTCGCGCAGGGCGCGGTCGGTCAGCTCCTCCAGCGCGGCCTGGCCGGTGGGCAGCACCAGGGTGAGGACGTACTTGCCATCGAGGCCCCGGGACTTCGCGGTCTCGGCGGCGGACTTGATGGCGTCCTCGGACAGGCCGTCCAGCTCGGCGGCGTCCTCGACCACGATGGCCGCGGCGTTGGTGGCGGCGAGGAGGTTCTGCTCGAAACGGGTGGAGAGGGTGGACAGCTCCTCGTTGAGAGACCTCAGCCGCTCCTGATCGGCCGGCTCGAGCTCGGCGCCCGCCCGGACGAAGTCGGTGACGTAGCGTTCGAGCAGGAAGCGCTCCTCGGCGTCCAGGCCGTCGACGGGGATGGCCTTGATGCGCGCGAACAGCCGCCGGTCGAGGTGGATGGCGTCGCTGTGCTTGGTGAGCTTGGGCGTGACGTCCTTCTGGATCTCCTGGACGGCGGGGTTGGTGTCGGAGGACGCCTGGTTGAAGAACACCGTCGAGACGCGCGACAGAAGCTCACCGGACCGCTCGAGCGCTGCCACGGTGTTGTCGAAGGTCGGCGCCTCCTCGCCGGCCGCGATGACCTCGACCTCGGCGAGCTGCTCGGCCATGCCGCGTTCGAAGGCGGGCGCGTAGTGCTCCTCGCGGATCTCCGCGAACGGAGGCAGGCGGTAGGGCAGGGCACTGGGGGCGAAGAAGGGGTTCTCGGTCAACGCGCGGGCTCCTCACGTGGCGACGGCTCTCCTTGCAGCGTTACACAGCCTGGCCGTGCTCGGCACATCAAGCGGCGATCCTGTGGACGACCGCCCGCTTCAGGGGCCGACCAGGGGGAATCTCGTGGTTGGGCAATCGTTTTGGTCTTGGCCCCCAAGCTGGGCTATTCTTTCGGAAGTCGCGAGCGGGCCCGGCGACGAGCAGGGGCCGTGAGCAATGGGGTATGGGGTAATTGGCAGCCCGGCTGATTCTGGTTCAGCTAGTCTAGGTTCGAGTCCTGGTACCCCAGCAGGTTTCCTGCTGAGCGCCTATGTCCGTGAAGGACATAGGCGCTTCGTTTTTTTCGGCGCCCGTTCGCCCGCCCGCCGCTGCCGGCTCGGCCTGGTCGATCACGCGGTCCTGCGGCGTGCAGCCTCACCTGGCCGGGCCTGGGCCGACCGGGCCGGGCCGGGCCTGGGCCGGTGGCCGGTGGGCGGTAACGGTTTGGTCGTGCTCTGCGGGGTGCGGTAGAGTTACGGCCGTTGCCGGGGCGTCCGCAAGGGCGCCTCCGTCGATTAGGACAGCTGCAGGGTCCCGTCGTCTAGTGGCCTAGGACGCCGCCCTCTCAAGGCGGTAACGCCGGTTCGAATCCGGTCGGGACTACTCTGCAGTGACATGGCCGCAAGGCCTGTCGGCCTGGCTCCGTCGTCTAGTGGCCTAGGACGCCGCCCTCTCAAGGCGGTAGCGCCGGTTCGAATCCGGTCGGGGCTACACCGCAGCTCGGGAACCCTCGGAAGCTCGTCTTCCGGGGGTTTTTCGCATTTCCGCCCCTCTTCTTCCGCAGCGCGGGTTCCCGCGGACGGTCGGTCCCCGCGGACGGTCGGTCCGCGGGGACAAGCGCAGGAGCCGGCGGCCTACTCGGCGGCGTCGGGCGCGGCCTTGGAGCGGGCCTTGAACAGGGCGCGCTTGGCGGCCTTGGCGACCTGCTTGTCGGGGTGGGCCTCGCTGATGGCCTCCAGCAGCTCCTCGACGTGCGGGTGCGGCATCTTCCAGATCACCTCCAGCAGACTGCTGAGCACGGGCGCCGGGCCGATGTCGTGCAGGCTGCTGACGAACTCGGGCCGGCCGAGGCCCGCCGAGATCGTCCACATGTCCAGGATGAGCCAGTGGGTGTCGCTCTGGCTCGGCTCCGGCGCGTCGTCGATGCCGAGCTGGGCCAGGTGGGTGGCGGCGTAGGGCCGCAGCGACGGCTCGTTCAGCGCCTCCCGCCAGGCGGGGACGGCGACCGGTCCGAGCGAGCCGACCAGGCTGGCCGCCTGGACGCGGATCAGCGCGTCGGCCTCGTCCTCCGCGGCGGCCTCCAGGAGCTCCTCAGCGGCCGTCGCGGGCTCGCGCAGGCGCATCCAGGCGGCGAACTCGGCGTCGGCCTCCTCTTCGGGCAGGTCGGCGCTGAGCGACAGCAGGTCGAGCGCGGTCATCGCGTCGATCGCGGGACGCGCGTCCACCTCGATGTCGTCGTCGTCCAGCAGGTGGACCACGCCCTCGGTGCCGAGGGCGGTGAGCCGCACGCGGTCGTCCTCGACGGTGACCATGCCGTAGCCGGACAGCCACTCGACGACGGAGGCGAGCGGGTCGCCGGCCTCTTCCCAGGCGGCACTGCCGAGGTCGTCGAACTCGGCGGCGGCCTCGGCGAGCTCTTCGCGCAGCTCGCCGAGCGGCCGTTCGCCCTCGGCGACCAGCAGCCTGACGAGCAGCGCGCGGGTCAGGCCGGAGAGCGAGAGCGTCAGATCGTCGTCGTCCAGCTCGGGGTCGCCGTAGTCGACCGAGTGGAGCCCGAGCATCCAGGCGTCCAGGACGTCCTCGTCGTTCTCGAACGGCCACGCGGCGGTGTCGGCGTCGACGCTGACGGTGTCCTCACCGTCGGGGGTGAGGAACTCGAGGTCGACGGCGAGGTTCCACAGGTTCCACAGGGCCGGGACGGCGTGGGCGAACGGCTTCTCGTCCGGCTCGGGCAGCCCGAGAACGGCCAGGGCCTGGCTGATCTCGTCGTCGCTCAGCAGGCTGTCCTCGCCGACCTTGCGCGACCTGCCGACCCAGACGGCCAGGTCGCGAGCCTTGTGGATCAGCGGGACCTCGCGCGCCGCGTCGGCGAGCTCGGCGTCGGGGCGCAGGCGGATGGTGGGCAGATCGGCCAGCTCGTCGGTGAAGGGCTCGAAGTCGCCGAGGCCCTCGACCTCTTCCTCGTCGAGCTCGTCGTCCTCCTCCTCCCAGTCACGCTCGCCCAGGACCTCCTCCATGGCCTCGACGAAGTCCTCCTCGACGGCGTCCAGCTCGTCGAGGAGATCGTCCAGGTCGTCGGAGCCCTCGGCCAGGCGGCCGGTCTCGGACAGGAAGGTCAGGTAGGAGCGCACGGCCGGGACCATGCCGTCGGCGGCCGCGTCGGGATCCTCGACGACCTGCGGGAGGCGTTCGACCAGCACCATGCGCAGGTCTTCGCGCTTCCACAGGTGGACGTCGTCGCGAGCGATCAGGCGGTGCCAGAGAGCGGCGGGTCCCACCAGGTCGGGATCACTGTCCGGTGCGTTGTCGGGTGCCCAGAGAATGAACTCTTGAAGGAGGGGACGCAGCTCCGTCGCGGCTGCCTCGATGCGATCTGTCACTCCGCCAGGCTAGTGCTTGGCGGCGGCCGTCTCTAATCAGTTCGCACGGGTCGGGGACGGCGCCGTCGGCCGGGCGCTCCCGGCCGGTCACCGATCAGTTGGCGCGGCGCATCGCCTCGGTGATGCGCTCGGCGGCGGCGACGACCGGAGCGGCGTGCATGCGGCCCGGCGTGCGGGTGAGGCGCTCGATCGGCCCCGAGACCGAGACGGCGGCGATGACCTTGCCGCCCGCGCCGCGGATGGGCGCCGAGACGCTGGCCACGCCCTGCTCGCGCTCGCCGACGCTGTGCGCCCAGCTGCGCCTGCGCACGCTGGCCAGCGTGGCGGCGGTGAACTTGGCCCCGCGCAGGCCGCGGTGCAGCCGGTCGGGCTCCTCCCAGGCCAGCAGCACCTGGGCGGCCGAGCCGGCGGTCATGGGCAGGGAACTGCCGACCGGCACCGTGTCGCGCAGGCCGCTCGCCCGCTCGGCGGCGGCGACGCACACGCGCTCGTCGCCCTGCCGCCGGTAGAGCTGGGCGCTCTCGCCGGTCAGGTCGCGGAGCTGGGTGAGGACGGGAGAGGCGACGGCGAGCAGGCGGTCCTCGCCCGCCGCGGTGGACAGCTCGGACAGGCGGGGGCCGAGGATGAAGCGGCCCTGCGTGTCCCGGGAGACGATGCGGTGGTGTTCCAGCGCGACGGCCAGCCGGTGGGCGGTGGGACGGGCCAGGCCGGTGGCCTGGACGAGCTGTGCCAGGGACGCGGGGCCCGCTTCGAGGGCGTTGAGCACGAGGACGGCCTTGTCGAGTACGCCGACTCCGCTAGAGTTGTCCATACCCCGATACTGCCGTCTCGCTATCCGAGATGCAACTGGCATATGGGAGAGGGGCGGGTAGGCTGTCCATATCCCGAAATTTCCGTCTTGTCATATGAGACGTTTTCCGGGGGACCGAGACGCAAGGAGGCGTTCAGGACATGGGTCGCACACTGGCCGAGAAAGTATGGGAGCAGCACGTCGTCCGCCGTGCCGACGGCGAGCCCGACCTGCTCTACATCGACCTTCACCTCATCCACGAGGTGACCAGCCCGCAGGCCTTCGACGGCCTTCGCATGGCGGGGCGCAAGGTGCGCCGGCCCGACCTGACCATCGCCACCGAGGACCACAACGTTCCCACCGTGCTCGGCCCGATCGCCGACCCGGTCTCCAAGGCGCAGGTCGAGACCCTCCGCAAGAACGCCGCCGAGTTCGGCGTCCGCCTCCATCCGATGGGCGACGCCGGCCAGGGCGTGGTGCACATCATCGGCCCGCAGTTCGGTCTCACCCAGCCGGGCATGACCATCGTCTGCGGCGACTCCCACACCTCCACCCACGGCGCCTTCGGGGCGCTCGCCTTCGGCATCGGCACCTCCGAGGTGGAGCACGTGCTGGCCACCCAGACCCTCCCGGCCTACCGGCCCAAGACGATGGCCATCGAGGTCAGCGGCGCCCTGCCGTACGGCGTCACCGCCAAGGACCTCATCCTCGCCATCATCGCCAAGATCGGCACCGGCGGCGGCCAGGGCCACATCGTCGAGTACCGCGGCCAGGCCATCCGCGACCTTTCGATGGAAGGCCGCATGACCGTCTGCAACATGTCCATCGAGGCGGGCGCCCGCGCGGGCATGATCGCGCCGGACGAGACGACGTTCGCCTATCTCCAGGGCCGTCCGCACGCCCCCACGGACGAGGCGTGGGACGCCGCGGTGGAGTACTGGCGCTCGCTGCGCACCGACGACGACGCCGTCTTCGACACGGTCGTCGAGATCGACGCCTCGACGCTGTCGCCGTTCGTCACCTGGGGCACCAACCCGGGGCAGGGCGCGCCGCTCACCGGCGCGATCCCCGCCCCCGAGGACACCTCCGACCCCGCGGCCGCCCAGCGCGCCCTGGAATACATGGGCCTCACCGCGGGGACGCCGCTCGGCGAGATCGAGGTGGACACCGTCTTCGTCGGCTCGTGCACCAACGGCCGCCTGGAGGACCTGCGCGCCGCCGCCGACGTGCTGCGCGGACGCACGGTCAAGACGCGCACGCTGATCGTCCCCGGTTCGATGCAGGTCAGGGCCGAGGCGGAGGCCGAGGGCCTGCACGAGGTCTTCCAGGCCGCGGGCGCCGAGTGGCGGCAGGCCGGGTGCTCTATGTGCCTGGGCATGAACCCCGACACCCTCGCGCCGGGCGAGCGCAGCGCCTCCACCTCCAACCGCAACTTCGAGGGGCGCCAGGGCAAGGGCGGGCGCACCCACCTGGTGTCGCCGGCCGTCGCCGCCGCCACCGCCGTCACCGGCCGTCTCACCGCGCCCGCCGACCTGTAAGGAGCTCGCGACCATGGAAGCCTTCACCACCCACACCGGCCGGGCCGTGCCGCTGCGCCGCAGCAACGTGGACACCGACCAGATCATCCCGGCGGTCTGGCTCAAGCAGGTCAGCCGCACGGGGTTCGAGAAGGGCCTGTTCGCCGCCTGGCGCGAGGACCCGGCCTTCGTCCTGAACGACCCGGTCTACGCCGGCGCCACGGTGCTGGTCTCCGGGCCCGACTTCGGCACCGGCTCCTCGCGCGAGCACGCCGTGTGGGCGCTGCAGCAGTACGGCTTCCGCGCCGTCATCGCCGCCCGGTTCGGCGACATCTTCCGCAACAACGCCACCAAGATGGGCCTGCTGCCGGTCGTGCTGCCCGCCGCGACCGTCGAGGCGCTGCAGGCGGCCGTCGAGGCCGATCCGGCCACCGAGGTGACCGTCGACCTGGTCGGCCGCGAGGTGCGCTGGGACGGCGGCTCGGCCGGTTTCGAGATCGACGACTACACCCGCTGGCGCCTGCTGGAGGGGCTGGACGACATCGGGCTGACCCTGACGCACGCCGACGATGTGGCGGCGTACGAGAATGGTCGGCAGCCATGGCTGCCGACGACCGTCTGAACGACACCGCGGGCTCCGAAGACGAGCTGGCGCGGCGGTTGCGCGACGTTTACCGTCGGGTGGCCGCCGCACGCATGTCCCCTGAGAACAAGGAACGCTTCGCGCGCCGCTTTGTGGCCATATGTGACAGTGCGAAGCGTGATGTCGATCACGCCTGCGCCCGCTTGGACGCCTTTCTCGCCGACCTCGAAGCCGAATCCGACACGCCGGGTAGGCGAAACATCGCGGAATGTGATTGAGTCCTGGCCGTGTGTCCTTTAATTTCAAGCGGGTAAGGGGTTTCTGACCGTTGACTGGTGGGTGCGTGCCGAAACCCCGCACCTGGCACACCGGGTGAGAACGGGGTCGCGCACTGCCGGCCGCGATGTTCATCCTCAGACAGCGGTAACAGGGGGAGCAAGCTAGATGAACAAGCGAGAACTCGTCGACGCGATCACCGATCGGGTCGGCGACAGGAAGACGGCCACAGAGGCCGTGAACGCCATAATCGAGGCCATCCAGCACGCTGTCTCGAACGGGGACAAAGTCTCTATCACGGGCTTCGGAGCGTTCGAGATGGCGCACAAGCCGGCCCGCCAGGCAAGGAACCCTTCGACCGGTGAGCCCATCAAGGTCTCCGAGAGCTGGGCGCCCAAGTTCCGGCCCGGCGCCGACTTCAAGGACCAGGTGAACGCCGCGGGGAAGAAGCTCGCCAAGAAAAAGTGATCACCTGACCCATGAGCACCTGACCGGCGATAACGGCGCCCGGGATCCCCACCAGGGATCCCGGGCGCCGCCGTCCGTGCCCGCCCCTCCGCCGGTGCTCCGCGCGCTCTGCCCGCGCTCCGCGCCCGGCCCTCTGCCCACGCTCCGCACTTTGTCCGGGTCCATGCCCGGCGCTCCGCGTGCTCTGTCCGAGGGCCGACCAGAGGGTCCTCGACCGGGCTCCGCGTGTCCGGGGCCGACCTCGCCCGGGGACGTTCCGCGAGGGGCGTTACGCGCCGCTCTCGGGCAGAGGGAAGGTCGACAGGGTGATCACGGTGACGGTGCCGTCGGTGAGGGCGAAGTTCACCCGCTGGCCCGGGCGCAGCAGCCGCAGCGGGCCCGCGTCGAAGGCCGCGGCGCCGAAGGGGATCTCGCTGCCGTCGTCGAGGAAGAGCGAGCCCGACCGGGTGTCCGGGTCGAAGCTCCGCACCGTGGCCTGCACGCCGGCCAGTCTACTCCGCCGATATTCGTTTGACCGGTCCCCGGAGAGCGGCCATGGTGCCGTCCATGGCCACGACCGACAGGACCGACACGCCGGACACGCCCGACGGGCCGGATATGGCGGACGGGTCGGATGCGGCGGACGTGTCAGATCTGGCGGACGTGTCAGATCTGGCGGACGTGCCGAATGCGGCGGATATGTCCGATGCGCCGGTCGCGCCCGACCGATCCCGTGGACCTCGTGGATCCGGTGGTCTGTGGCGCGGCAGGTCGTACGTCCTGTTCGTCGGCGCCGACGCGGTCAGCCAGGCCGGCGCGCAGGTGAGTCTCGTCGCCCTGCCGCTCGTCGCGGTGCTGAGCCTGCACGCGGGGCCCCTGCAGGTCGGCCTGCTGACGGCCGCCCAGATGGCGGCCTTCCTGCTGATCGGACTGCCCGCCGGGGTGTGGGCCGACCGGCTCCCGCGCAGGCGCATCCTCGTCGCGGCCGACCTGCTGCGCGCGGTGGCGCTCGCGAGCATCCCCGTGGCGGTGGTGGCCGGCGGCCTGTCGCTGCCCCATTTGTACGCGGTGGCGTTCGTCACCGGGGTCGGCACGGTGTTCTTCGACGTCGCCCACATGAGCTTCCTGCCGTCCATCGTCGACCGGCGCCACCTCGCCCGGGGCAACGGGACCATCGAGACCATCCGCTCGACGGCGTCGCTGGCCGGGCCCGGCCTCGGCGGGTGGCTCGTCCAGGTGGTCACCGCGCCGCTGGCCCTGCTCGCGGACGCCGTCAGCTACGCGCTGTCGGCGGTGATGCTCAGCGCGATCCCCGCCGCCGGGACGCCGCCGCCCCGCGCCGACTCCGGCAGGCCGAGCCTGTTCACCGAGGTCGCCGAGGGGGTGCGATACGTCGCGGGCCATCCGGTGCTGCGCGTCATCGCGCTCGTCGGCGCCCTCAACATGCTGGGGTACGGCGCGTGGACGTCGGCTCAGGCGCTGTTCGTGCTGCGCGAGCTCCGGCTCGGCCCCGGCCTGTACGGCGCGGTGATCTCCGCCTCGGCCGTGGGAGGCCTGCTGGGCGCCGTGGCCGCCCCGCGCGCCGTTGCCCGCTGGGGGACGGGCCGCACGCTGTACGGCGCGGCGGCGGTCGCGCTGCCCGCCACCCTCGTCGCGTGCCTGGCCGCGCCCGGCTGGCGCGTCGCGCTCTTCCCGTTCGGCCTGGCCGTGGCCGGGCTCGCGGGGACGGTGTTCAGCGTGACGCAGCTGAGCTACCGGCAGGCGATGTGCCCGCCGCGCCTGCTCGGCCGGATGAACGCCTCCATGCGGTTCCTGATGTGGAGCGCCATGCCGTTCGGCGGCATCCTGGGCGGGCTGGTGGGGGAGTGGCGCGGGGTCGGGGACACTCTGTGGGCGGCGGCGGGCGTCATCGCCCTCGCGCACGTGCCGGTGCTGGTCGCCTTCCGGCGGATCACCCGCCTGTAGCGCTACCGCTCTCCGGGGGCACCGGAGCCACCGCTGTCCCCGGCAGCACCGGAGCCACCGCCGTCCCCGGGGGCACCCGGGCCACCGCCCTCCACCGGGGCGTCGGTGTCGCCGTTCTGGCCCGCCGGGCTTCCCGGCTCGATGTAGCTGGCCAGGCCGCGGATGATGATCTCCAACCCCAGCTCGAACCGGGCGTCGTAGGTGCCGCCGAACATCATGTCCGCCATGGCGAGCAGGTTCGGGAAGCGGTCGGGCGGCAGCGTGTCGAAGTACGCCTTGATGGTGGCCCGCATCTCCTCCCAGGTGCGCGCGTCGGTGTTGCGCTGGCGCTCCTGCCACATGCTCTGCTCGTAGGTGAACCCCTCGAGGAACGTGGAGATCATGTCGCCCGCCGTGGCGGCCACCCGGTCGGGCAGCCCGGCGGCGCGGAAGATGGCGAGCATGCGCTCGACGTGCGGGAGCAGTTCGGGGCTGAAGGGCACATGGGCCATGGAGATGCGGGCCATGTCGCGGTGGCTGAGCAGCCGTGCCCGGCCCTGGACGGCGTAGTCCCTGACCTGCTCGCGCCAGCGCGCGGGGTCGGGCTCGGGGAGCTCCTGGCCCTCGAACAGCCGGGCGTACATGCGCTCGAGGAGCTCGTCCTTGCTCGCGACGTGGGCGTACAGCGCCGAGACCGCGACGCCCAGCTCGGCGGCCACCTGGCGCATGCTCAGGCCGTCGTACCCCTCGCGGTCGAGGACGGTGAAGGCGGCATCGACGATGCGGCCGAGGGTGAGCGGCACGCGCGCGGGGGCGGCGCGCCTGCGTGACCGCTCCCACGGGGGCGCGGGGACCTCGTTCTCCTCACTCCGTGGCTCGCTCATGCCTCACCGCCTCGTTCCTGATCGCTACCCACGGAGTCTAGTTGGCCGGTCGAACGCCGCTCGCAGTGGTGAACGCCGCTCTCTTTCGCGATATATCTTGTGTCGCGGTCGAATGCGACATATCTTGAGAACGCCGAACAGGCCAGCGAACGTCGTTCAATTGTAGAACGGCGATCGGCTATGGTGAACACTGTTCAGATCGACGATGCCGGCCGCCCGGCGCCGACCCCCCGCAGAAGGAGTTCTCATGACCACCACAGACGCGACCGCGCCGGCGGCGCCACCCGGGACGGCGCCCTACCGCTGGCGGTGGGCGGCCCTGTTCGTGATCCTCGCCGCCGAGGTGATGGACCTGCTGGACGCGATGGTCACCAACATCGCCTCGCCGACCATCCGCGCCGAACTGGGCGGCAGCGCCGCCGTCATCCAGTGGCTCGGCGCCGCCTACACCCTGGCCATGGCCGTCGGCCTCATCACCGGCGGACGGCTCGGCGACATCTTCGGCCGCAAGAAGATGTTCATCATCGGCGCCGCGGGATTCACCCTCGGTTCCCTGCTGTGCGCCGTGGCCCAGGGCCCCGAACTGCTGATCGCCGCGCGCGTCGTCCAGGGGCTGTTCGGCGCGGTCATGCTGCCGCAGGGCCTCGGCATGATCAAGGAGATGTTCCCGCCCAAGGAGATGCAGGCGGCGTTCGGCATGTTCGGCCCGGTCATGGGCCTTTCCTCGGTGGGCGGCCCGATCCTCGCCGGCTGGCTGGTCGACGCCGACTTCTGGGGAACCGGCTGGCGCATGATCTTCCTGATCAACCTGCCGCTGGGCCTGGCCGCCGTGCTGTTCGGGCTGCGCTTCCTGCCCGAGTCGCGCTCGCCCCACCCGCTCAAACTGGACGTCGCGGGCATGGTGCTCGCCTCGCTGGCCGGTCTGCTGATCATCTTCCCGCTGGTGCAGGGCCGCGAGCACGACTGGCCGCTCTGGTCGCTGCTGATGATCGCCGGGTCCGTCGTGGTGTTCGCGGTCTTCGGGTGGTACGAGTCGCGCAAGGCCAGGGCCGGCGGCGACCCGCTCGTCGTGCCGAGCCTGTTCCGCAAGCGCGCCTTCACCGGCGGCCTGGTCACCGGGCTGGTCTTCTTCTCCGGCATGATCGGCTTCACGCTGGTGTTCAACCTCTACACCCAGATCGGCCTCGGCTACTCCACCCTCAAGGCCGGCCTGTCGATGGTGCCATGGTCGCTCGGCATGGTCGTCGGCTTCGGCATCGCCCAGCCCCTGCAGAAGTACGGGCGCAAGCTGCTGCACGGCGGAACCCTGCTCATGGCCGTCGGCGTGCTCGCGATCCTGGTCACGCTCAACCTCGCGGGCGTCGGCGTCACCCCCTGGCAGCTCACCCCCGCGCTCGCGGTCACCGGCATCGGCATGGGCCTGCTCATGGCGCCGTTCTTCGACATCGTGCTCGCCGGCGTCGAGCAGCACGAGACCGGCTCGGCCTCGGGCACCCTCACCGCCGTCCAGCAGCTCGGCAGCGCCTTCGGCGTGGCGCTCCTCGGCACGGTCTTCTTCGGCCTGCTCGGCGGCAACGTCGGCGCCGCCGCGGACGACACCGCGCCGAAGCTGCGCGCCGAACTGGCCGTCGTCCAGGTGACCGGCGCCCCGCAGGACCGCCTGGTCGAGGGCGTGCGCGCCTGCGTGCACGATCGCGCGGTCGCCAAGGACCCGGTGCTGGTGCCCGCCTCCTGTGAGCGGCTGCAGGCCGACGCGGCGTCGGCGGCCAAGGGGCCGGAGGCGGGCGCGGCCATCGGCAGGGCCGTCGCGTCGGCCGGGACCGAGGCGGCCAAGCAGGGCTTCAGCGTGGCGATGAAGACGATCCTGTGGGTCGTGGACGGCATGCTGCTGCTGACGTTCCTGGTCGCCTTCCTGCTCCCCAAGCACGCCCGCGAACAGGAAGAGGCGTAGTTTCCGGCCCCGCTTCGCTCGGCGGCTCGGGACGCGGGTCCTTGTGGCCCATCCGTTGGAATCGCCTTGGAAGGAGAGTCAGGAAGGAGTCTCCCGGGTGGGGGACTCCTTCATCGTCTCCACCACCGCCCGGGTGCGGGGGCCGACGCCGAGGGCCAGGGCCGCCGCGAGGTCCGCGGGGGTGTCGACGTCCGTGCGGACCGACACGATGCCGTCGGGCGTCAGCTCCTTGGCCCCGCCGCCCAGGTGCCTGGCCCGCGACTCCCCGCCGAACCGCGGCCGGAAGGCCACGCCCGGGCGCACCCCGTAGAAGGTGGTGCCGACCTCCGCGGCGTCCGGGACGAACGCCTGGTCGAACTCGGCCGCCGCCGCCAGCGCCACGCCCAGCTCCGCCGGGCGCAGGGCCGGCAGGTCGGCCTGGAGCGCGCCGACCGGCCCGTCCGGCGCCAGCCCCAGGGCATGCGCCGCGCCGGCCCGCAGCGCGGCGTTCAACCCGGCCTGTGGGTCGGGCGCCACGTGCGCCCCGAGCGCCGACAGCGCCTCGGCGGGCACCGGGTCGCCGGTGACGACCACGACGCGGGCCACCGCCGGGCAGGCCAGCGCGGCCGCGACCGTGTCGCAGGCGATCGCCACGGCCAGCGCGGCCCGGTGCGGACCCGCCGCCGCGGCCAGGCGCGTCTTGGCGGCGATGAGGGTCTTGACCGGCACCACCATGGTCCAGCCGGGCCGCGGGCCGGGCCCGCCAGGTTGCGTACGGCGCATGGCTTAAGCATCCCGCCTCGACATTCCGTGGAGGCACCCGGGAGACTTAGGGCGCACAGGCATGACTGGAGGAGTCGATGAGCCGCCCCGGACGTCCGCCCATTTTCTGGGAAGCCCTCGTTACCGTGATCGTGAAGACGGTGTTGCTGCTCTTCACCAAGCGCGACTGGCGGGGCCGCTCCAACGTTCCCCGCAAGGGCGGTGTGATCATCGCGGCCAATCACCTGTCGTGGAGTGATCCGCTGCTGTTCGCCCACTTCGCCTACAACAACGGCCGCTGGCCGGTGTACCTGGCCAAGTCCGGGGTCTTCGACATCCCGGTCGTCGGCACCATCGTCAGGAAGTGCAGGCAGATCCCGGTGCACCGCGGCAGCACCGACGCCGCGCGCTCGCTCAAGGACGCCGAGCAGGCCCTCAGGGAGGGCTCCTGCGTGATCTTCTACCCCGAGGGCACGATCACCCGCGACCCCGAGTTCTGGCCCATGGGCGCCAAGACCGGCGTCGCCCGGCTGGCGCTGGCCACCGGCGTCCCGGTCATCCCGGTCGCCCACTGGGGCGCCCAGGAGCTGCTCCCGTACGGCCAGAAGAAGCCCCGGCTGTTCCCCCGCAAGACCTTCCGGGTGATCGCCGGGCCGCCCGTCGACCTGTCCAAGTACGCGGGCCTGCCGATGCGCTCCCAGGTCCTGAAGGAGGCCACGGCCGACATCATGGCCGCCATCACCTCCCAGCTCGCCGACCTGCGCGGCGAGAAGGCGCCCGACGCCCCCTTCGGCGAGCCCGAGACCCGCGCCGGGTGACGGCGCGCCGGCGGCCTCGTCCGCCGGCGTCGCGGTGGCCATGACAGTGAACGATCCGGCCGTGACCGTCAGAGACGGCCATGTGCCGCGGAGTGGGCGTACGGTGAGCAGATGACCAAGGCCGTCGTTTTCGGAACCGGTTCGTGGGGGACGACCTTCGCGATGATCCTGGCGGAGGCCGGCACGCCGACGACCCTGTGGGGACGGCGGGCCGAGGTGGTCGAGTCCATCGACCGCAGGCGCGAGAACCCCGAGTACCTCCCCGGCGTGCGGCTTCCCGCGACGGTGCGCGCGACCACCGACCCGGTCGAGGCCATGGAGGGGGCCGACTTCGTCGTGCTCGCGGTGCCCTCCCAGACGCTGCGCGGCAACCTGGCCCAGTGGAGCCCGCACATCCCCTCGCACGCGGTGCTCGTCAGCCTGATGAAGGGCATCGAGCTGCGCACCTCGCGGCGGATGAGCGAGGTCATCTGCGAGGTCGCGGGCGTCCCCGCCGAGCGGGTGGCGGTGGTCTCCGGGCCCAACCTGGTGGGCGAGCTGATCAGGCACGAGCCGGCCGCGACCGTGGTGGCCAGCGTCGACGACGAGGTGGCCGCGCGGCTGCAGGAGGCCTGCCACCTGCCGTGGTTCCGCGCCTACACCAACACCGACGTGGTCGGGGTCGAGCTCGGCGGCGCGGTCAAGAACGTCATCGCGCTCGCGGTGGGCGTGGCCGCCGGCATGGGGCTCGGCGACAACGTCCGGGCGATGCTGATGACCCGCGGCCTGGCGGAGATCTCCCGGCTCGGCGCGGCGCTCGGCGCCGACCCGCACACCTTCGCCGGCCTCGCCGGCATGGGAGACCTCGTCGCCACCTGCACCTCCCCGTTGTCGAGGAACCGCACCTTCGGCGAGAATCTCGGCCGGGGCATGACCATGGCCGAGACCATCGCGGCCACCAGGCAGACCGCCGAGGGGGTCAAGTCCTGCGAGTCGGTCCTCGACCTGGCGAGGAAGCACGACGTGGAGATGCCGATCACCGAGGTCGTGGTGGGCGTCGTCCATGACGGAATGACCCCGAGCGAGGCCGCGATGCTGCTGATGTCACGGACTCCCAAGCCCGAACGGTACGGCGTGTGACTTCCTCCCGACGCATGCGCAGGAGGCTCGGCGAGAACAGCCGGGCCGTCCACCTGCCACCGGTCCCGGCCTCCCGCCAGCTTCCCATCGGGCTGCCCGTCTGGCGCACCTCCGCGTGGAGCTTCGAGGGCTCCGCCGAGTACGCCGACGTGCTCGGCGACCGGGCGCCGGGGTTCGCCTACAGCCGGGTCGACAACCCCACCGTGGCGGCGTTCGCCTCGGGCATCGCCGCGCTGGAGGGCGCCGCGGCCCCCGAGGACGTCGCCGGGCAGGCGTTCGCCTCAGGTATGGCGGCCGTCAGCGGGGTGCTGATGACGTTCCTGCGGGCCGGCGCGCACGTCGTCGCGCCCGCCCACGTCTACGGCGGCACCTACTCGCTGCTGTCGAACGTGCTGTCGCGGTTCGGCGTGTCGGTCGACTTCGTGGACTACGCCGACCTGCGCCGCGTCCATGCCGCCGTGCGCCGCACCACGAAGATCATCTACGCCGAGACGCTGAGCAACCCGACGATGGCGGTCGCCGACATCCGCGGGCTCTACCGCATCGCCCGGGACGCCGGCGCGCTGCTGGTCGTCGACTCGACCTTCGCCACCCCCGTGGTCTGCCGGCCCCTGGAACACGGCGCCGACCTGGTCGTCCACTCGGCCACCAAGTACATCGGCGGGCACGACGACGCCACGGGCGGCGCTGTCGTGGGGCGTCCCGACCTGATCGCGCAGATCCGCGAGGTGCGCATCGACACCGGCGGAGCCCTGGCCCCCGACGAGGCGTTCCTGCTGCGCCGGGGCCTGGCGACGCTGACGCTGCGGGTGCGCCGCATGTGCGCCACCGCGATGGTCTTCGCCGCGGCCGTCGCCAAGCACCCGGCGGTGCGCCGCGTCGACTACCCCGGCCTGGCCGGCCACCCGGGCCACCAGCTCGCCCGCCAGCTCTTCGACGCCGGCCCCGAGGGCACCAGGTACGGGGCGTGCGTCACCGTCGTCCCGAACGGCGGCTACGAGGCCGGGGTCGCGCTGGCCGACACCGTGCGGCTGCCGCGCATCGCCGCCTCGATCGGCGGCGCCGAGACCAAGGTCGCCCACGTGGCTTCCACGACCCACCGCCGCCTCGACGAGCCCGCCCTGGCCGGCTCGGGCGTCGACGCGGGGGCCGTGCGCTTCTCCATCGGCCTGGAGGACGCCGAGGACCTCATCGCCGACGTCACCGAGGCGCTCGACGCCCTGCGCTCGAACACCGCCACCCGCGCCTGACCATTCCGGTCCGTCGGCGGGCGTCATGGGACGACGCGCCGCGCACCTGACAAGCAGGGACGACAGTGACGCAAGGTAGATTCGGGCATCATGAACGAGCAGCAGGAATCCCAGCCGCGCGTACGGGTGGCGGTGGTCTTCGGGGGCCGAAACTCCGAGCACGCGGTGTCGCTCATGGGCGCGGGCAGTGTCCTTTCGGCCATCGACCGGTCGAAGTACGACGTCGTGCCCATCGGCATCTCGCCGGACGGGCGGTGGGTGCTGGCGACCGACGACCAGCGGTTCGAGATCGAGGGCGAGGAGCTGCCCAGCGTGGACCCGGCCGGCACGGCGCTCGCGCTGCCGTCCGGAGGCGGTCCCCTCGTGGCGCTGGACGCCGGGACGATCCCGGCCTCGCTGGGACAGGTGGACGTCGTCTTCCCGATGCTGCACGGCCCGTTCGGCGAGGACGGCACCATCCAGGGACTGCTGGAGATGGCCGGCGTGAGCTACGTCGGCTCGGGGGTGCTGGCCAGCGCCGTGGGCATGGACAAGGCGTACATGAAGGCTTTGCTGGCCTCGGCCGGGCTGCCCGTCGGGCCGTACGTCGTCGTGCGCGACCGCGACTGGCGCCTGGACCGCGACCGGGTGCTCAAGGACGTCGAAGCGCTGGGCATGCCGGTCTTCGTCAAGCCCTCCCGGGCCGGGTCCAGCCAGGGCATCACCCGGGTGGACGACGTCCAGGACCTGGAGCGGGCCGTGGAGCTGGCCCGTGAGCACGACCCGAAGGTCCTGGTCGAGGCGGCGATCGAGGGCCGCGAGATCGAGTGCGCGGTGCTGGAGTGGCCGGGCGACGAACCGCCGCGGGCGAGCCTGCCCGGCGAGGTGCTGGTGGAAGAGTCGCACGAGTTCTTCGACTTCTCGGCCAAGTACATCGGGTCGGACATGGCGCTCAGCGTGCCGGCCGACATCCCCGAGGCGGTCGCGGAGGAGCTTCGGGCGATGGCCGTACGGGCGTTCGAGGCGCTCGGGTGCGAAGGGCTGTCGCGCGTGGACTTCTTCTACACACCGACGGGGCACCTGATCCTCAACGAGATCAACACGATGCCCGGCTTCACGGCCATGTCGGTGGCGCCCCAGCTGTGGGCGGCCACGGGTCTCTCCTACGCCGAGCTGGTGGACCATCTGATCCAGCTCGCGCTGCACCGCCCCGTCGGCCTGCGCTGAGCCGCCGGAGGGGGTCGCCGCGGGTGGAACGGCCGGAGCGCGTCATCGCGGGCGGAAGGGCCGTCGGCCCGCCCGCGGCGGCCGCTCCGGTCAGGGACGTCGGGCGTCGGCGTGCGAGTCGTGGCGGGCGTCGGCGCGCGGGTCGCGGTGGGCGTCGGGTTCGGCCGCGGGTTTCAGTGGCCGGGGAACGCCGTCTTGATCGGGGCGGCCAGGTCGACGAGCACGGCCGCGGCCTGGTGCCTGGAGGAGATCGTCAGCTCGACGTAGTCGCCGTGGACCAGGGCCGTGAACAGCGACGGCCTGGCCGGGTCGGCGTACCACGGCACGCCGTTGATCTCGGGAACCTGCTCGGTGGGATCGAGCGCGGCGGGGCGCGGCACGCCGCAGCGCAGCGCGATCTCGCCCGAGCCCCACACCGCCACGTACGGCGAGGGGGGTTCGGACGGGACGCGCTCCGCGCCGTCGAGCGTGCGGGGGAGCCGGCCGTCCAGGGACGCGCAGGCGGCCGCCGTCGCACCCTGGGGGGCCGGAGGCTGCACCCGGACCGCCGCGCCGCAGCCGGCGGTCAGGGACAGCGCCGCCAGGCACGACGCGGCCACGACGGCCCGCCCCATGGCTCCCCCCGAAGACCTCGACGCTCAGATGTGCACGATCGGACAAGTAAGGGTACGCGTGATCCCCTCGACGGCCTGAATCTGCGCGACGACCAGCTTGCCTAGTTCGTCCACGTTGTTGGCCTCGGCGCGGACGATCACGTCGTACGGGCCGGTGACGTCCTCGGCGCGTGTCACACCCTGGATGCCCGCGATCGCGCTTGCGACCGCGGCGGCCTTGCCGACTTCTGTCTGGATAAGGATGTAGGCCTGCACCATCACGTCCTCCCGCGGGGGCGAAGCTGGTTTGTTTCAGTGCCGTTACTCGATCAGTCCGAATCGCAACCGTACATGCAACAGACCTGGAGGTGTGCTATCACAGCCGCAGATCTTGGCGAATTTGGGATCATTGCCCGTATTGCCGGACGTTTGCCACAATTTCCGGCGGTATTGCTCGGTCCTGGGGACGACGCCGCGGTGGTCCGCGCCCCTGATGGACGGGTGGTTGTGACGACAGATCTCCTACTCGAGGGTAGGCACTTCCGTCGCGATTGGTCCAGTGCGTACGACATCGGGCGCAAGGCGGCGGCGCAGAACCTCGCCGACGTCGTGGCCATGGGCGCCGATCCCACCGCCCTGGTGGTGGGCCTCGGGATGCCCGGGGACACCGCGACCGACTGGGTGGACGGCCTCACCGACGGCTTCGGCGAGGAGTGCGCGCTGGTCGGCGCGAGCGTGGCGGGCGGCGACATCGCCAGGTCCGACCTGGTGGTGCTGGGGGTCACCGCACTCGGCGACCTCGGCGGACGTGCCCCCGTGACCCGCTCCGGAGCGCGTCCCGGCGACGTGGTGGCCGTGGCGGGGCGGCTCGGCCACGCCGCGGCCGGGCTCGCGCTGTTGCTGGCGGGCCGCGCCGACGACGCCTTCCCCGAACTGGCCGACGCCCACCGGCGTCCCAGGCCGCCGTACGCGTGCGGGCCGGGGGCTGCCGTCCTCGGCGCCACCGCCATGGCCGACGTCAGCGACGGGCTGGTGCAGGACCTCGGGCACATCGCCTCCGCCAGCGGGGTGCGCGTCGAGGTGGACCCCGCCTCCCTGCCCATCCCCGCACTGCTCGCCGACGCCGCGGCCGAGCTCGGCCAGGACCCGGTGGAGTGGGTGCTGACCGGCGGCGAGGACCACGCGCTGGTCGCCGCGTTCCCGCCGGACGTCTCGCTGCCCGCTGAGTGGAAGATCATCGGGCGGGTGGCGGAGGGGGAAGGCGTGCAGGTCAGAGGGCGGGTGGGGCAGAGGAGTGGCTGGGATCACTTCCGTGATTAACGTGAAAATTGTGACAAAGACGTGTTGAAGGTGTTATGAAGTGACGCGCTGTGGTTTCTAGGAGGAAGGCGCTTCATGGGACGGGGACGCCACACGTCATCGCGAGGCCGAGGGTCCGACCCTGACGGGGCGGACGAGCGCGGAGCCTCGAGCCGGCGCGACGACGACCGGGGAACCGAGGAATGGCTGGCCCCCGCCGCCTGGCCCGACGACGACCCCAACGCCCCGTCCTGGCCCACACCGGCCTCCGCCGCCTCCCCTGGCCCTGGCACCCCCGCCTGGCCCCCGCCGGCCTCCGGCGCCTCCTCCGGCCCTGGCACCCCAACCTGGCCCGAACCCCCGTCCACGGGCGCCACGGCGTGGCCGGAGTCGCCGTCTCCCGGCTCTTCGGCGTGGCCTGAGCCGCCGTCTCCTGTTCCTTCGGCGTGGTCCGAGCCGCCGTCCACAGGGGCCACGGTGTGGCCGGAACCCTCGTCCCCTAGCCCCTCCGCGTGGTCCGAGCCCGCGTCCGCGAGCCCCTCGGCGTGGCCGGAGTCGCCGCCTCCTGGCCCTTCGGCGTGGCCGGAGTCGTCCGCGGGTGCGGGCGGGGAGGCCGAGCCGTCGAGGTCCAGTGCGTGGGACGCCGTGCCCACCCCCGCCTGGCCGACCGCCTGGGGCGACGAGCCGGAATCGGCCGGTCCCGCCGAGGACGCGCCGCGAACGGCCCACGCGCCGCCGCCCGCCGGGGACATGCCGAGGGTGGTCCCTGGGCCGCTTCCCGGCGAGGACGTGCCGGCCGGAGGGCCTCGCTCTGGTTTCGGGGAGGACCTGGCGCGGATGTCGCCCTGGTCCGCCGCCGGCGGGGACACGCCGCGTGCCGGCTACCCGGCCGGTTCCGGCGACAGCCTGAGGGCCGGTCCCGGGGCCGGCTACGAGGACGACTTTCCCCGCGTCGTCCCGTGGCCGAGGTCGGAGGACGACCTTTCGCGCGTCGGCCCGGGGCCGAGCTCGGAAGGCGACCCTCCGCGCGTGGGACCGGGGCCGCGTTCGGAGGATGACATCCTGCGGGTCGGGCTGGCGCCGGGCGGTGACGAGCGTTCCGGCGGCCCCGCCACCGAAGGCCCGCACGACGGCGGAGGCCGCAGGCGCGGCCGGCGGCGCGGCCAGGACGGCGAGGACCGCCCGAAGCCCCGGCGGGGGCGCCTCGCGGCGCTGTCGGCCGTGGCCGTGGTCACCGCCATCACGACCGCCGTGATCGGCGTCAAGCTGTCCTCCGGCCAGGTGGACCTGGTCCGGCCGCCGGACTGCCCCAAGGGCCAGGTCTGCGCGGCCATCGCCCCCGGCAAGCCACAGCGGCAGGACACCCCGCCCAGCGACACCGAGACGCCCGACACCGGCGCCCCCTCCGACGAGGCGTCCGCTTCCCCCAGCGCCGGGTCGCCCAGTTCGTCGTCCCGCCGTTCCTCCGCGCCCACCTCCGGCGCGAGCCGTCCGCCCGCCCACCGGACGCCGCAGCCTTCGGCCCGGCCGACGCCGGAGCGCACCCGGACGACCCCCACCGGGCGGCCGAGCCCGCAGGAGGACACCGCGGACCCCACGCCGGACCCAGAGGAAACCGACATCACCACCTCGCCCGAAGCGACGCCTGAGGCCGATGACGCCGACCCGTTGGTCGCGCCGGGCCGGGTGGCCGTCGACTTCGGCGTGTCGGCGGTGACGCCCGCCGGGTACACCGGCCGGTTGACGATCACCAACACCGGGGCCGCGCTGGACGGCTGGAGTGTCCGTGTGCCGGTCGGCGGCGAGGTGACCGGCGCCGACGGGGCGGAATGGACGCAGAAGGGCGACCTCCTGGTGCTGTCCTCGGCCGCGACGCTGGGCGAGGGCGAGACGGTCGTGGTGTCGTTCACCGCCGACGGCGACTCCGCCTCCCCGGAGACCTGCCAGCTCACCGGAGGCAGCTGCCGCCTCCGCACCGACGACGCCTTCTCCTCCGAGGTCGCCCCCGAGATCTCCCTTCAGTAAGCCACCTCCTCTCCCCCCTCCAGCGGGCTCCCAGCGGCATAGCGGCCCCTCCTGGCCCCGGGACGGAGGGGGAGTTTGGTTTGATGGACGCGTGACTCCTCCCCGCGTGCTCACGGTCGCCGGCTCCGACTCGGGCGGAGGCGCCGGCATCCAGGCCGACCTGAAGACCATGCTGGCGCTGGGCGTCCACGGCATGAGCGTGATCGCGGCGGTGACCGCGCAGAACTCCCTCGGCGTGCAGGGCTACTGGGAACTGCCGCCCGAGGCGGTGCGCGCGCAGCTCGACTCGGTGCTCGGCGACATCGGCGCGCAGGCCGTCAAAACCGGCATGCTGGCCTCCCCGCGACTGGTCGAGGTGGTCGCCGAGGTGCTCGCCGGCGTGGAGGTCCCCGTGGTCGTGGACCCCGTCGGCGTGTCCAAGCACGGCGACCCGCTGCTCGCCCCCGAGGCGGTCCACACGGTGACCTCGCGCCTGCTGCCGGTGGCGACCGTGGTGACGCCGAACCTGTGGGAGGTCGAGCAGCTCACCTCGTTCAAGGTCGAGGACGAGGACGACCTGCGGCCGGCCGCCGAGGCGGTGCTGGCCCTCGGGCCCGCCTGGGCGCTGATCAAGGGCGGCCATCTGCCCGGCCGCCCGGTCGACCTGCTCACCGACGGCGTCACCGAGCACCGCTTCTCGGCCGAGCGGCTCGACAACCGGCACACCCACGGCACCGGATGCACGCTGGCCTCCGCCATCGCCTCCCACCTGGCGCTGGGGGAGGACGTCCCGGGCGCGGTGGCCAAGGCGAAGGAGTACGTCACCGGCGCGATCGCCCACGGGTTCCCCCTGGGCGCGGGCATCGGCCCCGTCGACCACGCCTGGCGCTGGCGCGGGGGCACACGGGCCTGATCCGGCCGCACGGGCCTTGATCCGGCCGAGAACCCGCCCGCGGAGACACACGCGGCGCTTGGCCCGCTCCCTTGAGGCGCTCAAGACGCGCCTGCCGACGTAGAGAGCCGCTGCTCACTCGCCTGGACTTCTCAGGGCGCACCTGGGGCGTAGGGGCGCCTGCACACCCCACCAGAACCGTCTCGGGGGCACGCCAGCGGGCTCAGGAGCGTCTGCTCACTCGCCTGACCGTCTCAGGACGCGCCCGTAGCGCCAGGGGACGCGCCGTAGTGCACAAAGGCGCGCCCGCAGGCACAGGGCGCGCCCGGCAGGCGCACGGGCGCTGGCCGAGGGAGTCCGGGAACGGCGATGGCCCGCCACCCATGGTGGGTGGCGGGCCATCGAAGCCGGTGCTAGCGGGCGATCTTGCCCGCCTTGATGCAGGAGGTGCACACGTTCAGCCGCTTCGGCGTGCTACCGACCATGGCGCGCACACGCTGGATGTTGGGGTTCCAGCGGCGGCGGGTGCGGCGGTGCGAGTGCGAGATGTTGTTGCCGAAAGTCGGCCCCTTGCCGCAAACGTCGCAGACGGAAGCCACGGTCATCGCTCCTTAGATCAGTCAATAGGCCCGAAACCGAGGTAGAAGCGGCGGTCGGGCATGCCGGGACTACCGGCTGGCCACACGAGGGTATCCGATGTCGCCCGGTGCTCACCAAACGGAGGGGCGGGCGAACGGGGATAATCTCGTATCACCAACCGTAGCGCATCATCGGAGCCGGCGCGGTCCCGTGCGCGCGAACCACCGTGCGACGTGCCGCGCGGGGTCGATTCGCCGCGCGCAGGAGGGAGCCCCCCATGCCTTCGCAGCCCGCCGACGCCGGGGAGTCGCTGCGGATCCTCGACCCCGCCGCGGTGCGCCGCTGGGCCAGGTTGTGCGCCGAGGCGCTCGGCAGGGTCCGCGCCGAGATCGACGCGCTGAACGTCTTCCCCGTCCCCGACGGCGACACCGGGACGAACCTGCACCTGACGATGCTGTCGGCGGCCGAGGCGCTCGACGGGCTGCCGCACGACGCGGACGCCGAGGCCACCTGGGGCACGCTGGCGCACGGCGCGCTCATCGGCGCGCGGGGGAACTCGGGGGTGATCGTCAGCCAGGCCCTGCGCGGCATGGCCGAGGTGCTCAAACCCGCCAAGGGCGTCGGCCGCGACCTGCGCGAGGCGCTGGCCAGGGCGGCCGAGCTGGCCAGGAGCGCGGTGGCGCGCCCGGTGGAGGGCACCGTGCTGAGCGTGCTGAGCGCGGCGGCCCGCGCCGCGCAGGAGGCGGAGGAGGCGGCGGACGGCCTGGACGCCGCCGGTGAGCTGGCGGAGGTCGCCAGGAGCGCCGCGTCCGCCGCGCGCGCCGCCCTCGGCCGCACCACCGAGCAGCTCGACGTGCTGTCCCGCAACGGGGTGGTCGACGCGGGCGCCGCCGGGATGACCGTCGTCCTGGAGAGCCTGGCCGCCGTGATCACCGACTCCTATGTCGGCCGGTACGAGGTGCCCGCGCCGGCCGCGCGGTTCACCCCTGTGGGGCCGGGCGAGCACGGGCACGTCGAGGAGTTCGGCTACGAGGTGATGTTCCTCCTGGATGCGGACGAGGCCGCCGTCGCCGCGCTGCGCGAGGAGCTCGACCGCCTCGGCGACTCGCTGGTGGTCGTCGGCGGGGACGGCCTGTGGAACGTGCACGTCCACGTGGACGACGCCGGGGCGGCCGTCGAGGCGGGGATGCGGGCCGGGCGGCCGCATCGCGTCAAGATCGCCTACCTGGAGGCCGCGGCGCACGCCCCCCGGCGCGGCCAGGGGCGCGGCGTGGTGGCCGTCGCGGCGGGCGACGGCATCGCGCGCCTGTTCGAGCGGGCCGGAGCCGTGGTGGTGCGCCGCGAGCCCGGCTCGAGCCCCGCGCTCGGGGCCGTACTGGACGCGATCCGGCAGGCCGGCACCGAGGTCGCGGTGCTGCCGAACGACACCGGCGTGAACGCGGTGGCCATGGGCGCGGCGGCGATCGCCCGCGAGGAGGGCGTGGTCGTCAGCGTGCTGCCCACCAAGGCGACCGTCCAGGGGCTCGCGGCCCTGGCCGTCCACGACCCGCTGCGGCGCTTCGACGACGACGTGGTGGCGATGACCGACAGCGCCGGCCACGCCCGCCACGGGCACGTCTGGGTGGCCGACCGCGAGGCCATGACCAGCGCCGGCCTGTGCCGTCCGGGCGACGTGCTCGGCGTGATCGACGGCGACGTGGCCCTGATCGGCTCCGACGTCGAGGCCGTCGCCGTCACGACCGCCTCCCGCATGCTGTCGGCCGCCAGCGAGCTGGTGACGCTCATCCTGGGGGCGGACGGCGATCGGCCCGCGCGGGCCGTCCGTGAGCACCTGGCCTCGGCCCGGCCGGACCTGGAGACGGTCGTCCACGAGGGCGGCCAGGGCGGCTACCCGCTGCTCATCGGCGTCGAGTAGGCCGCCGGGCCGGCGTGCGCGGCGCCCCCGTGCCCGCCCGGCCCGGCCGCGGCGCCCTGGGCGGCCAGGCCGAGCCGACGGGCGCCGCGCCGCGCGTACGGCGTCGAGCGGGGCCGTCGCGGGGGTTCTTGTCGGCCGCGAGCGGTACAACTGGTTGACGTGACGCGTTTCGACGAGCCGCTCATCAAGGCGCTCGATCCAAAGACGGCCAAGCCGCTCGAGGGCTCGCTCAACATCACCACGGTCGGCGAGCTCCTGCGCCACTACCCCCGGCGCTACGCCGAGCGGGGCGAGCTCACCGCGCTCGACGCCCTGGAGGTCGACGAGCACGTCACGGTGGTCGGCGAGGTCTCCCGCCTCATGCGCAAGCCGATGCGCAACCGGTCGGGCACCTGGCTGGAGGTCGAGGTCGTCGACGGGCGGCGCAACAAGATCTATCTGTCCTTCTTCGGCAAGATGTCCCACGTGGTGGAGACCCGGCTCAAGCCCGGCACCCGCGCCATGTTCTCCGGCAAGGTGGGGCGGTTCGGGCACGGCGAGCGGGCCAAGTGGCAGCTCAGCAATCCCGAGTTCGAGCCGTTCGAGGAGGTCGAGTCCTCGTCGTCCTCGGCGGCCGAGTTCGCCGCCGCGCCGGTGCCGATCTACCCGGCGGCGGGCGGCATCACCTCGTGGGTGATCCGCAGGGCGATCGGCGTCGTGCTCGACACGCTGGGCCCGATCCCCGATCCGCTGCCCGACGACCTGCGCGCCCGCCACCGGCTGCCGGGCCTGGCCGAGGCGCTGGAGGCCGTCCACCGGCCGCGCGACCAGGGCGACGTGGCGAGGGCGCGCAAGAGGCTCAAGTTCGACGAGGCGTTCATGCTGCAGGCCGTGCTGGCCCAGCGCCGCCAGGCCGCCGCCGCGTGGCCCGCCACCCCCCGGCCCCTCAGGGACGACGGGCTGCTCGCCGACTTCGACGGCCGGCTGCCCTTCCAGCTCACCGAGGGCCAGGTCATCGTCGGCGAAGAGATCGCGGCCGAGCTGGCGCTGGCGCACCCGATGCACCGTCTGCTCCAGGGCGAGGTGGGCGCGGGCAAGACCGTCGTGGCGCTGCGGGCGATGCTCCAGGTGGTCGACGCCGGCGGCCAGGCGGCGTTGCTCGCCCCCACCGAGGTGCTGGCGCAGCAGCACCACCGCTCCATCGTCCGCATGCTCGGCGACCTCGGCACCGGCGGCATGTTCGGCGGCACGGCGGTGACGCTGCTCACCGGCTCCACGGGCGCGGCGGGCCGCCGCGCCGCCCTGCTGGAGGCCGCGTCCGGCGCGGCGGGCATCGTCGTGGGCACCCATGCCCTGCTCCAGGAGCACGTCCAGTTCGCCGACCTCGGCCTGGTCGTCGTGGACGAGCAGCACCGCTTCGGCGTCGAGCAGCGTGACGCGCTGCGCGAGAAGGCCGGCGGCGGACGGCCGCACGTCCTGGTGATGACCGCCACCCCGATCCCGCGCACGGTGGCCATGACGGTGTTCGGCGACCTGGAGGTCTCGACGCTCAGCCAGCTGCCCTCCGGCCGGGCCCCGATCACCACGCACGTCGTCCCTGCGGCCGACAAGCCCCACTTCCTCGAACGCACCTGGGAGCGCATCCGCGAGGAGGTCGGCCTGGGCCGCCAGGCCTACATCGTCTGCCCCCGCATCGGCGACCAGGAGGGCGACGAGGGCGATCTGAGCGACCTGGCCGGGCCCGGTGACCTCGCCGAGCTGAGCGAGGCCGCCGAGGCGGGGGAGGGGAACGGCGAGCGCCGCCCGCCGCTGGCCGTCATGGAGGTCGCCCCCCTGCTGGCCGGCGGGCCGCTGGCCGGCCTGCGCGTCGAGGTCCTCCACGGGCGCCTGCCTCCCGAGGACAAGGACGCCGTGATGCGCGCCTTCACACGCGGCGAGGTCGACGTCCTGGTGGCCACCACGGTGATCGAGGTCGGCGTGGACGTCCCCAACGCCTCCGTCATGGTGATCATGGACGCCGACCGGTTCGGCGTGTCGCAGCTCCACCAGCTGCGCGGGCGCGTGGGCCGGGGCGGCCTGCCCGGCCTGTGCCTGCTGGTGACCGACTTCCCGGCGGGCACCCCGGCCCGCGAGCGGCTCGACGCGGTCGCCGCCACGCTCGACGGGTTCGAGCTGTCCCGGGTCGACCTGGAGCAGCGGCGCGAGGGCGATGTGCTGGGCGCGGCCCAGTCCGGGCGCAAATCGTCGCTGAAGATGCTGCGGCTGCTGCGCGACGAGGACGTCATCAGGGACGCCCGCGAGGAGGCCGGGCTGCTGCTGTCCGCCGATCCCGACCTGTCCGCCCACCCGGCGCTCCGCGCCGAGATCGACCGCCTCCTCGGCGACGACCGCGCCGAATACCTCGAAAAGGCATGATCGCTGCCAGAGGTGGGTGAACGGCCCAAGTTGCTCGACGTAGTGTGGCGCCGGCTTCGCCGTACCACGACCCGCCGACCCGGCGCCGGCAGAAAGGACCGCTTTGACCGGTGATGAGGGACGGTCCGCCCGGCCACAAGGGTGTGCTCGGGGCGCGGCGGTGCTGTGAGGAGGAGAGAGCGAGTGCGAGGTACGAGCGCTCGTGAACGACGACGAACGGCGCCGCCTCAAAGGCGCCCCGAGCCCGCCGAGCGGAGCGAGGCCGAGCAACACGGCAACACAGAAAATGACCCAGGGCCCAGCCTTGGGACGGCCTCCCCCCGAATGCCGTCCCCGGCTGGGCCCACCCTCGGGTCAGGTGCCGAGGGCACCGGCGCGCGGAAGGGCTCACGATCACGCCGGTCGGCCTTCCCCTGGGTCACCATGAAGGCCGCAGAACTCATCATGTGGGCTCAGGCCGCCGTGCGGAACGACCCTTGCGCATTCGTCGACGACACTTGGCCACTCTTGACCTTGGCTCTCGGGCCGGCCGAGGGCCCCATCTCGGGCCCCGGCGGGCGTGTGACGTCCCGTGACCCCGGCGGACGTGGGGTACCTGTGACCCCGGCGGGCGTGGGCGTACCCGTGGCCCCGGCGGGCGCGGCCCCGCGGCTCTGGCGGGCGTGGGCTGCGCGTGGCCGCGGTGGGCGTGGGGGCGTACCGCGTGTCCCGGCCGGTGCGGGGGCGGCTCGGGCTGCGGCGAGAATGGGCGGGTGACCCGAGTCATCGCAGGAACCGCCGGCGGACGCCGCATCGCCGTGCCCCCCGGCCGTGGCACCCG
This sequence comes from Sphaerisporangium rhizosphaerae, assembly GCF_042665155.1. NCBI lineage: Bacteria > Bacillati > Actinomycetota > Actinomycetes > Streptosporangiales > Streptosporangiaceae > Sphaerisporangium > Sphaerisporangium rhizosphaerae. The sequence continues at coordinate 141,981 of NZ_JBHTCG010000019.1, forward strand.
CCCGACGAGCGACCGTGCCAGGGAGGGGCTGTTCTCCACCGTCGGCTCCCTGCTCGGCCCGCTGGACGGCGCCCGCGTGCTCGACCTGTACGCCGGGTCCGGGGCGGTGGGCCTGGAGGCGCTGTCGCGGGGAGCCTCGCACGCGCTGCTGGTGGAGTCCGACGTCAAGGCCGTGCGCACGATCAGGGAGAACATCGCCGCGCTGGGCCTGCCGGGGGCGGTCGTGACCGGCGACCGGGTCGAGCGCGTCGTGGCGCTCCCGTGCGCCGAGCCGTACGACTTCGTGTTCGCCGACCCTCCGTACGCGGTGAAGGACGAGGCCGTCGCCGAGGTGCTCGAACGGCTGCGCGACAACGGCTGGCTGGCTTCGGACGCCCTGGTCGCGGTGGAGCGCGAGTCGCGGGGGAAGGACCTGGTCTGGCCCTCGGGATTCAGCGAGGAGAGGGTCCGTCGCTATGGCGAAGCGTCCGTTTGGTACGGTCGCGCCGCCGGGAACCAGTGAAACTGGGGGTACGCCTTGCGTCGCGTCGTCTGTCCGGGGTCGTTCGACCCCGTCACCAACGGCCATCTCGACATCATCGGCCGGACGTCCCGGTTGTATGACGAGGTCGTCGTCGCCGTGCTGATCAACGTCGAGAAGAAGAGCCTGTTCACCGTGGACGAGCGCATCGCGACGCTCGAGGAGGTGACCCGCGAGTACGGCAACGTGCGGGTCGAGAAGTTCTACGGGCTGCTGGTCGACTTCTGCAAGCAGCAGGGCATCCCGACGATCGTCAAGGGCCTGCGCGCGGTCAGCGACTTCGACTACGAACTGCAGATGGCCCAGCTCAACTACCGCATGTCGGGCGTCGAGACGCTGTTCATGTCGACCAACCCCGAGTACTCCTTCCTGTCGTCGAGCAGGCTGAAGGAGATCGCCCGGTACGGTGGGGACGTCTCGGGGCTCGTGCCGGATCTGGTGCACCGGATGCTGGTCGAACGGCTCCGCGGCTGAGTGCTGGTATTCTTTCTCATCGGCCTTGTACGACGGCGGTGATTCGCCATGCCTCAAGAGAGCAGGAAGACGCTGCATAGCCTCGACCCCCGGGCCCCCTGGGTGATTTCGACCCATGATCTGGGACGACGGCCGGGGTCCATGCGCGAGATCTCCCGTTCCCTCCCGGCTCCGGCGAATCTCACCGTCGGCATGATCGGCGTCCCCGTGGACGCCGAGATCGAGCTGGACATCCGGCTCGAGGCAGTGATGGAAGGCGTGCTCGTCACGGGCACGGCGCGAGCCCCGCTCACCGGCGAGTGCTCGCGGTGCCTGGATCCGTTGACCTCGCAGATCGAGGTCGGCTTCCAGGAGCTCTTCTTCTACTCGGCGGAAGACGCCGCCGAGGACGACTCACTCCTCGACGGTGAACTCCTCGATCTCGAGCCGACGTTCCGCGACGCGGTGGTGCTCGCACTGCCGTTGAGCCCGGTCTGTGGTGAAGACTGCCCCGGTCTCTGCGTGGAGTGTGGGGTCAAGCTGGCGGAAGCCGGCCCGGACCACCGGCACGATAAGACCGACGCCCGCTGGGCGGCGTTGCAGGGCCTGAACATCGAGAACAACAAGACCCAGGAGGGTTGACGTGGCCGTCCCCAAGCGGAAGATGTCGCGGAGCAACACCCGCTCCCGCCGCGCGCAGTGGAAGACCGCCGCGCCGGCGCTCGTGAGCTGCAACCAGTGCCGGTCGCCGAAGCTGCCGCACGTGGCATGCCCGACCTGCGGCACCTACAACCGCCGACAGGTCATCGAGCCGTCGGCCTGATCACGCCTGCGGTGGCCGGTGAGCCGGCCGGATGCCCCGCATCCGGCCGGGACGACCGTCCACCGTTCAAAGGCGTGCGGTGGCGGTTCGCCCGCGGCCGTGGTGGGCGCCGGGGCCGCCGCAATCTCCCGGCGTCCACCACGTTTTCGGGCACCCGCGTTCCATCCGCCATCGCGACCATGGTCGTGACGTGCTGCGTGACGGCCAGAGAGACACCGTCCGAGGAGGAGACGTGGCCGCAGGTGGGAAGCCCATACCGGTAGAGATCGCCAGGGACGAGCTCGAGCGCGTCCTGGACGTCAAGCTGGACGAGCAGCTTCTTGAGCGGGCGCTGACGCACCGCTCCTACGCGTACGAGAACGGTGGCCTGCCCACCAACGAGCGCCTTGAGTTCCTCGGCGACTCGGTGCTGGGCCTGGTGGTCACCGACACCCTGTTCCGGGGGCATCCCGATCTTCCCGAAGGCCAGCTCGCCAAGCTGCGGGCGGCCGTGGTCAACATGCGCGCCCTCGCCGACGTCGCGCGCGCCCTGGACCTCGGCCGGTTCACCCGGCTCGGCCGGGGTGAGGAGGGCACCGGCGGGCGCGACAAGTCCTCGATCCTCGCCGACACCCTCGAGGCGCTCATCGGCGCCGTCTACGTCGACAAGGGGCTGGACGAGGCGTTCCGTGTGGTCCACCTGCTGTTCGACCCGCTGATCAAGCGGTCGGCCTCGCTCGGCGCGGGCCTCGACTGGAAGACCTCCCTGCAGGAGCTCACCGCCGCCGAGATGCTGGGCGTGCCCGAGTACCACGTGGACGAGAGCGGGCCCGACCACGCCAAGTCGTTCACCGCGATCGTCAAGGTCGGCGGCCAGGAGTACGGCTCGGGCGCAGGGCGCAGCAAGAAGGAGGCCGAGCAGCAGGCCGCGGAGGCCGCCTGGAACGCCATCCGCGCGGCCGCCGAGGCCCGGGACAAGAAGGCCAGCTGACCCATGCCGGAGCTGCCGGAAGTCGAGGTCGTCCGGCGCGGGCTGGAACGCTGGGTCGCCGGGCGCACGATCGCCTTCGCCGAGGTCCTGCATCCTCGCGCGATCCGCAGGCACGCGCCCGGGTCGGCCGAGTTCGCCGGACGGCTGGCGGGCCGCACGCTGGTCTCGGCCGAGCGGCGGGGCAAATACCTGTGGCTGCCCCTGGCCGAGGCGCTGAACGGCTCCGAGGCCCCGGCAGGCGGCTCTGCGGATCTCCCGCAGGACAGCGGAGACGCCGGAGCGGATCTTCCTCAGGCCGGTCCGGCGGGAGAGGCCCGGCACGGCGCGTCCGAGGCGCTGCTGGCGCACCTGGGCATGAGCGGCCAACTGCTGGTGGTCGACCCGGGCTCGCCGCTGGAGAAGCACCTGCGGGTGCGCCTGGGGTTCTCCGACGGCGGCCCTGAGCTGAGGTTCGTCGACCAGCGCACCTTCGGCCACGTGCTGGTGGCTCCTCTGCTGCCGCTGGAGCGGCCGGTCCCCGAGCCGATCGCGCACATCGCGCCCGATCCGCTGGAGGAGGCGTTCGACGAGGAGATGTTCGCCATGCGGCTCGCCACCCGGCAGACCGAGGTCAAGCGGGCGCTGCTGGACCAGTCGCTGATCAGCGGGGTGGGCAACATCTACGCCGACGAGTCGCTGTGGCGGGCGGGGCTGCACGGCGGCGTGCCCACGCGGTCGCTGAGCCGGCGCAAGGTCGAAGAGCTGCTGGCGGCGGCGCGCGCGGTGATGACCGAGGCCCTCGGCCAGGGCGGCACGTCCTTCGATAGCCTGTACGTCAACGTCAACGGCGAGAGCGGCTACTTCGACCGGTCGCTCAACGTGTACGGCCGGGAGGGCGAGCCGTGCCCCCGCTGTGGCGCACCGGTCGTCCGGGAGGCTTTCATGAACAGGTCCTCCTACAGTTGCCCCCGTTGTCAACCCCGGGTGGCGACATGAGCGGGGACGCCGCGCCCGGCGCAAGTGACATCCGTCTCAACGCATGGGTGCGCGGTCGCGTGCAGGGGGTGGGTTTCCGCTGGTGGACGCGGTCCCGGGCTCTTGAGCTGGGGTTGGTCGGGTCGGCGTCGAACCTTGCCGACGGCAGGGTCGAGGTCGTCGCCGAGGGGCCGCGCGAGGCCTGTGAGAAGCTTCTCGCCCTGCTCAGGGGTGGTGACACCCCGGGGCGGGTAGATACCGTGGTGGAGCGCTGGTCACCGGTTCGCGGTGGTTTTGGTGGATTCGTGGAGCGGTAGGCGCTTCCCTTAAACCCCCTAAATGCGGTATATTTACATGTCGGGAGTGCCCATTGGCGCATTCATGGAGAGCGTTCAACTTGACCGCCTCCATTGCCGGTGCGACTCTTGATAGGAAACACGCGCACCCCTCCCGCGGCAAGAAGTGCGCGAACCAGTTTGGTCACTCAGCGTGGAGGACCCTTAACCATGGCGAAGGCTCTACTCGGCCACGTCGGCGGTCTCGACCCTCGAATGGTCTCGGAAATGCGCCGTCTCCAGCAGCGAATCCGGGATCTGGAGGCAGAGCTCACAAGGCTCCAGGCCCAGAACGACGCTCTCGCGGCCCAGTCGCGAGATGAGGCGTTCTCTCGCCTGCAAGATCGCGAGCCGGCCCTCACCTGAGGTTCGGTACGGACGGCAACACACTGTCAGGGACGCCCCGCAAAGGCGTCCCTTGTCATTTTCCGGCACCTCCGGTGGCCGGCCTCGCCCGGCCGCACACCTCCGGCGGCCGGCCCCGCCCGGTCCGGCGTCCCCGCGCGCCCGGCACCGGCCCGGCACTGGCTCGGCACTGGCTCGGCGCTGCGCGCGCCGGTTCCGCGTGCTCCGTTGCAGGCCGCATACCCGGTGAGCACACCCGAGGGCGTCCCGAGCCGGTAGTGTGCCCCGAAGAGCGGAAGGGACCCGGGAGGCAGGAAGGCGGTCCCCGAGCGGAACGGGGAGGTCGGCGCGCGTGTATCTCAAGAACCTCACGCTGCGCGGCTTCAAGTCCTTCGCCTCCGCCACCGCCCTGAAGTTCGAGCCCGGCATCACCGCCGTCGTCGGCCCCAACGGGTCGGGCAAGTCCAACGTCGTGGACGCCCTCGCCTGGGTCATGGGCGAGCACAGCGCCAAGTCCCTGCGCGGCGGCAAGATGGAGGACGTCATCTTCGCCGGCACCTCCTCGCGGCCTCCGCTGGGGCGCGCCGAGGTGACGCTGACCATCGACAACACCGACGGCGCCCTCCCGATCGACTACACCGAGGTCACGATCAGCCGGCTGATGTTCCGCTCCGGCCAGAGCGAGTACGCCATCAACGGCGACACCTGCCGGCTGCTGGACATCCAGGAGCTGCTGTCGGACTCCGGCATCGGCCGCGAGATGCACGTCATCGTCGGCCAGGGCCAGCTCGACACCGTCCTGCACGCCGGCCCCGAGGAGCGCAGGGCGTTCATCGAGGAGGCCGCGGGCGTCCTGAAGCACCGCAAGCGCAAAGAGAAGGCGCTGCGCAAGCTGGACGCCATGCAGGCCAACCTCACCCGCGTGCAGGACCTCGCGGCCGAGCTGCGCCGCCAGCTCAAGCCGCTGGGCCGCCAGGCCGAGATCGCCCGCAAGGCCGCCGTCATCCAGGCCGACCTTCGCGACGCGCGGCTGCGCCTGCTGGCCGACGACGTCGTCCGCCTGCGTGACCACCTCCACCGTGAGGCCGCCGACGAGGCCGCCGTCCGCGCCAGGCGCGCCGAGGTGGAGGCCGGCCTCGAACAGGGGCAGGGCCGCGAGGCCGAGTTGGAGGCCGCCGAGAGCGCCGCCCAGCCGCGCCTCGCCGTCGCCCAGGAGACCTACTACCGCCTGGCCGCGCTCAAGGAGCGCTTCCACAGTGTGGAGACGCTGGCCGCCGAGCGGCACCGCCACGCCGTCGAGGCCGCCTCCATCGAGCGGCGCGGGCGTGACCCCGAGGAGTACGAGCGCGAGGCCGCCGAGGTGCGCGAGCGCGAGGAGGCGCTCAAGGCCGAGCTCGAGCAGGCCGAGGAGATCCTCGAACAGGCCGTCTGGCGGCGCGGTGAGGCCGAGAGCGCTCTGGCCGTCGAGGAGCGCCGCCTGGCCGCCGCCGCGCGCGAGGCCGCCGACCGCCGCGAGAGCCTGGCCAGGCTGCGCGGCGAGGTGGCCGCCGTGCGGGGCCGCGCCAGGGCCGCCGAGGAGGAGATCGGGCGCCTGGCCAAGGCCCTGGGGGAGGCCCGTCAGAGGAGCGAGCGGGCCCGCGAGGAGCACGACGCGCAGCAGGAGGCCGAGCCCGCCGCCGACCCCGCCCTCGCCGACGAGCTGGCGCGCGCACAGCAGGGCGTCGAGGAGGCCAAGGCCGCGGTGGAGGAGGCGCGGGCCGCCGTCGAGGAGGCCAAGGCCGCCGCCGAGCCCCCGCGCAGGGCCCTGGCGGAGGCCCGCGCGGCCGTCGGGGCGGCGCGGGCCGCCGACCAGGAGGCCCAGCGGGCGATCGCCGCCCTGGAGGCCCGCGGGGAGGCCCTGCGCATGGGGCTCGCCGGGGGCGCCGACGGCGGCGCGGCGCTGATGTCCGCCGGCCTGTCCGGAGTGCTCGGGCCGCTCGCCGCGATGATGACCGTGCGGCCGGGAGCCGAGGTGGCCGTGGCCGCCGTGCTGGGCGCCGCCGCCGAGGCCGTCGCGGTGGAGTCGCTGTCCACCGTCGTGGACGCGGTGGAGCTGCTGCGGGCCGAGGACGCCGGCCGGGCCGCGCTGGTCGTCGCCTCCGATGCCGCCGTGGCGAGGCCGGTGCCCGTCGAGGACGCCGAGTGGGTCTGCGACCTGGTGAGCGTGTCCGACGCCTTCCGCCCCGCCGTCGAGAGCCTGCTGGCCGGCGTGGTCGTCGTCGAGGACGTGCCGGTGGCCAGGAAGATCGTCGAGCAGCGCCCCGACGTCCGGGCCGTCACCTGGTCGGGCGACCTGGTGGGCGCGTTCTTCGCGCACGGCGGCTCGGGCGCAGGCGCGGGCTCGGCCCTCCAGGTGCGCGCCGCCCTCGACCAGGCCGTCGCCGATCTCGAGCAGGCCCGCGCCACCGCCGAGAGCGCCGCGGGCGAGCTCGAACGCGCCGCCGAGGCCGAGCGCGCCGCCCAGCAGGCCGTGGAGGCCGTCCAGGCGCGCGCCGCGCAGGCGCAGACCGGCGTCAACACCGCCCAGGCCGGCGTGAACGCCGCGCAGGGCGAGCTCGACCGCGTGCGGGCCAGGCAGCGCGAGGCCGACCAGCGGGTCGCCCTCGCGGCACGGCGCCTGGCCCAGCTCGACGCCGCCGCCAGGGCCGCCGGCGACGAGTGCGACCGGCTGGCCCGCAGCGTCGCCGCCGCCGAGCAGGCGCGCGACCGCGACCTCGCCGGCGTCGTCGAGCTGGAGGAGCGCCTGGCCGAGGCCGAGTACGCCGACGAGCTGGCCGCGGAGCCGACCACCGAGACCCGCGACGAGCTGGCCGGGGTCCGCGACGTCACCCGGCAGGCCGAGATGGAGGCCCGCCTGACCGTCCGCACGGCCGAGGAGCGCGTCCGCGGCATCGCCGGCCGCGCCGACCAGCTCATGAGGGCGGCCGAGCGCGAGCGCCACGAGCGGGCCGGGGCCGCCGCGCTGCGCGAGCGCCGCCGCGCCCAGGCCCAGGTGGCCGAGGCCGTCGTCCGGGGCGCGGCCCGCGCGCTCGGGGTGCTGGAGACCTCCCTGACCCTGGCCGCCGACGAGCGCGAGGACGCCGAGCGGGCGCGCGGCGAGATCGACGCCGAGCTCAAGGCGGTGCGCGTCCGGGTGCGCGAGCTGGCGTCCGAGCTGGACAAGCTGGTCAACCGGGCTCACGGCAACGAGGTGGCCCGCACCGAGCAGCGGCTGCGCCTTGAGCAGATGGAGCAGCGCGCCATGGAGGAGTACGGCGTCGAGATGGACGCCCTGATCTCCGAGTACGGCCCCGAGCAGCCCGTGCCGGTCGGCGACGGCGAGCCGGTGCCCTACGTCCGCGAGGAGCAGGAGAAGCGCGCCCGCGTCGCCGACAGGCAGATGGCCCAGCTCGGCAAGGTCAACCCGCTGGCGCTGGAGGAGTTCGCGGCGCTGGAGGAGCGGCACGCCTTCCTCAACTCCCAGCTCGAAGACCTGCGCAAGACCCGGCGCGACCTGCTCACCGTGGTCAAGGAGGTCGACGAGCGGGTCGAGCAGGTCTTCACGGCCGCCTACGAGGACGTCGCCCGCGAGTTCGAGACCATCTTCACCCGGGTCTTCCCCGGCGGCGAGGGGCGCCTGCTGCTGACCGACCCCTCCGACATGCTGACCACCGGCGTCGACGTCGAGGCCAGGCCGCCGGGCAAGAAGGTCAAGCGCCTGTCCCTGCTGTCGGGCGGCGAGCGCTCGCTGACCGCCGTGGCGTTCCTCATCTCGATCTTCAAGGCGCGGCCGTCGCCGTTCTACGTCATGGACGAGGTCGAGGCGGCGCTGGACGACACCAACACCCAGCGGCTGCTCACCCTGTTCGAGGAGCTGCGGCAGAGCTCCCAGCTCATCGTCATCACCCACCAGAAGCGCACCATGGAGATCGCCGACGCCCTCTACGGCGTCAGCATGCGCGGCGACGGCGTCACCCAGGTCGTCAGCCAGCGCCTCCGCGAACGCGAACCCGCCTGACCCCACCCGGCGGTTCTCCCGTGTGCATGCTGCGGCCACGCTCAGGGGACGCGCGGGGCGCCGGGGGTGGGGGAGCGCCGGGCGGCAGGGTGGGGATGAGGGGCGTTGAACGCTTCATATCGGTGTAACCGGCGCGGCGCGGGCAAGCCGGGGCGTGAGCATGGCCGCCCGTCTGGAAAACTGACTTCTTGTGGATGGGTACCTCGGCATCATTCTGATCGTCATCGTCGTCGCGTTGCTCGCGGCGGGCGGGATGTTCCTGTTGTTCCGCCCGAGCCAGAGGCACGCTCCGCCCGTCGCGCCGCCGGAGGCGCCGACGATCCCGGAGGAGAGGCGGCCTCCGGCCACCGGTGTCATCGAGGACGACACCCTTACGACCACCGTCCCGCCGCCGGTCAAGCCGGTCGAACCCGTCGCGCCGCCCGCGCCGGCCATCGAGATCCCGCCCCCGTCCGCCGGCCGCATGGTGCGGCTGCGGGCCAGGCTCGCCCGCTCACAGAGCACGCTCGGCAAGGGCCTGCTCGAGCTGCTGTCGCGCGACCGCCTGGACGACGAGGTCTGGGACGAGATCGAGGACACGCTCATCACCGCCGACGTGGGCGTGAGCCCCACGCGCACGATGGTCGAAGAGCTGCGCACCAAGGTCAAGGTCCTCGGCTCGCGCAGCCACGACGAGGCGCGCGGCCTGCTGCGCGAGCAGCTCCTCGCCCTGATCAACCCCGACATGGACCGTACGCTGCACACCGCCCCGCACGGTGAGCGGCCGGCGGTCGTGCTCGTCGTCGGGGTCAACGGCACCGGCAAGACCACGACCACCGGCAAGCTCGCCCGCGCGCTGATCGGCGACGGCCGCAAGGTGCTGCTGGGCGCCGCCGACACCTTCCGGGCCGCCGCCGCCGACCAGCTCCAGACCTGGGGCGAGCGCGTCGGCGCCGAGGTCGTCCGCAAGGACGAGGGCGCCGACCCGGCCTCCGTCGCCTTCGACGCGGTGTCCAAGGGCATCGACGACAAGGTCGACACGGTCATCGTCGACACGGCGGGCCGCCTGCACACCAAGACCGGCCTGATGGACGAGCTCGGCAAGGTCAAGCGCGTCATCGAGAAGAAGGCCACGGTCGACGAGGTCCTGCTGGTCCTCGACGCCACCACCGGCCAGAACGGCATGCGCCAGGCCCAGGTCTTCGCCGAGGCGGTCAACATCACCGGCATCGTGCTGACCAAGCTCGACGGCACGGCCAAGGGCGGCATCGTGATCTCCGTCCAGCGCGAGCTGGGCGTCCCGGTGAAGCTCGTCGGCCTCGGCGAAGGCCCCGACGACCTCGCCCCCTTCGACCCGGAGGTCTTCACCGACGCCCTCCTCGGTGACTGACCCGACACCCCCGGGGCGGCGCGGGGTGCGCCGCCCCGGGGGATTCGTCCTTGGGTTTCAGGCGAGGACGGCGGGCTTGAGGGTGTCCTGGCACCATTGGCGGAAGGTGGTGGGGCCGGTGGACCGGGGGGTGCGGGGGTCGGTGTCGTAGAGGCCCTGGTCGACCGCGGCGGACATGTCGACGATGCCCTGGGCGCACGCCTCGGTCGCGCCGTGCCGGATCAGGGTGGCCTTGTACTCCTCGCCGGTCACCTGCTGGTAGCGGATCGGCCGTCGCAGCACCTCGGACATGATCTGTGCCATGTCGTCGTGGGACAGGTCCTCGGGGCCGTGGATCGGCACGCTTTCCTGCCCGGTCCAGGAGCCGTCGAGCAGCAGGTCCGCCGCGACTGCGGCGATGTCGCGGGTGGCGCAGATCGGGACCCTGCGATCGCCGGAGATCGCGAGGGAGAACACGCCCCGGTCTCTGATCGGCGCGACCTGCCTGAGCATGTTCTCCATGAACCCCGGCGGGCACAGTGAGCGGTAGCTCACCCCCATGCTCTCGACCAGATGGTCCATGGCGAAGATCGCGGATATCTGCCCGGCCTTCCTCGCCGTTCCTCGGCCCAGGCTGGAGACGCCGATCACCCGCTTGACGCCCTGGCGGCCGATCGCGTCGCACAGCGGCCGGACGAAGTCCAGGACGTGGGCCGGGAGGCTCTCGGCGCGGGGGTTCGGGGGGAGAACCCAGAACACGGTGTCAGCGCCCGTGAGCGCCTTGTCGACGACGCCGGCGTCGTCCGCCGATCCCTGCACGATCTCGACGCGTTCGCGCACCTGGGGGGAGAGGCGGGACGGGTCGCGGGCGATGACCCGGATCGGCTCTGGGCCGTCCAGGACGTTCTGGAGGACCTCGCGGCCGATCTGGCCGGTGGGAGTGGTTATGACGATCATGAGACCTCAGACCTCGCTGTGGGCTTAGCGGAACCGGAACTACTCTTCCTGTTAGCGCCACGCACGTTACGGAACTAAGATTCCGGTTGTCAAGCGGCGACCGAGACATGTGAGCGATGACTGAGATCGAACGACCCCTGCGCGCCGACGCGCGCCGCAACCGTGAGCGGATTATGGCCGCCGCCGGCGAGCTGTTCGCCCGGCACGGGCGCGAAGCCCAGATGGAGGACATCGCGGCCCGCGCCGGCCTGGGCATGGGAACCCTCTACCGCCACTTCCCCAACAAGCAGGCGCTGCTCATCGCGATGGTCGGCGAGCGGTTCCACGGCATGGCGGACCTGGCGCGCGCCGCCGAGCAGATCACCGACCCCGGCGACGCCTTCGAGGCGATGCTGCGCGGCTACCTGGAGGCCGCCGACGGCGACGCGGCCTTCCAACTGGCGCTGATGGGCTCCGACGACCTCGAATGGGAGCGCATCGGACGGCAGAAGGCCGAGTTCGCCGCGGCCGTCACCCGCGTCATCGACCGCGCCGTGGCCTCCGGCCAGGTGCGCGCCGACCTCACCCTGGCCGACTTCACCGTCGTGGCCAGCGGCGTCATCTCGACGATGTACTTCAAACCGGGCGGCCACCGCGACTGGCGACGCCATCTCCAGCTCGTCCTCGACGGCATCCGCGGCCCCGGAGGGCGGGCGACGACGCTCGAATGACGCCGGAGGCGTCCCCCGGAGTCCGGGGGACGCAGGTCGTCCTGCGCCTTCCGGGTCCGGGGAACGCCTCCGGTTCGCTCAGGAAACCGAGCAGGTCGCGCCGTTGAGGGTGAAGGCGGTGGGAGCGCCGCTGTTACCGGTGTGGGTGGCCTGGAAGCCGATGGTGGTGGAGGCGCCGGGCGCCAGCGAGCCGTTGTAGTCGACGTTCTTCGCCGTGACCTGGCCGCTGGTGGGCGTGTAGGTGGCGTTCCATCCGGAGGTGATCGTCTGCCCGCCCGGAAGGGTGAAGGCCAGCGACCAGCCGTTGACGGCGGAGGAGCCGGTGTTGGTGATGGTGATGCTCTCCGTCAGCCCGGTGTTCCACGCGCTGACCGTGTCGCTGACGCGGCAGGCACCCGGTCCGCCGCTCGGCGTGGGCGTAGGAGTGGGCGTGGGCGTGGGGGTCGGCGTCGGGGTGGGAGTCGGCGTGGGCGTGGGAGTGGGGGTCGGCGTGGGCGTGGGCGTGGGGGTCGGTGTGGGGGTGGGGTTGGTGGAGGTTCCGTCGAGGCCGAGGAAGGTGATGGCGTAGGCGAGTTGGCCGGTCATGGGGAGTTGGTGGCCGACGCCGCTGATGCTGATTCCTTCGA
>NZ_JBHTCG010000020.1:0-153824 GCF_042665155.1 Sphaerisporangium rhizosphaerae
GATCGCGGACGTCGCCGCCGTCGCCGACGAACTGGCCGCGCTCGCCGTCCGGGAGGTCGGCAAGCCGGTCACCGAGGCCAAGGGCGAGGTGGCGCGCGCGGTGGCCATCCTGCGCTACTACTCCCAGCAGGTCTTCGACCCGGTGGGCGCCCTGTACGAGCCGTCCGGCGCGGGGCTGTCCTACACCCGCAGGCGCCCGCGCGGCGTCGCCGGGCTGATCACGCCGTGGAACTTTCCGCTGGCCATCCCCCTGTGGAAGGCCGCGCCCGCTCTTGCCTTCGGCAACGCCGTGGTGCTCAAGCCCGCTCCGCAGGCGCTCGGCACCGCGTTGCGCCTGGCCGAGATCCTCGGCCTGCCCGAGGAGCTGTTCCAGGTGGTCCCCGGGGACGCCGAGGAGGGCGTGGCGCTCATCGAGGCGGCGGACGTCGTGTCCTTCACCGGGTCGGCCGCCGTGGGCCGCAAGGTGAGCGTCGCCGCGGCGACCCGGGGCGTCCCCGTGCAGGCCGAGATGGGCGGGCAGAACCCCAGCATCGTGCTGGACGACGCCAACCTGGAGGCCGCCGCCGCGCAGATCGCCGCGGCGGCGTTCGGGTACGCCGGGCAGAAGTGCACCGCCACCAAGCGGGTGATCACGGTGGGCAACGCCGGGGAGGTGCGCGAGGCGCTGGTCGCCGCCGTCGCCAAGCTCGGCGTGGGCGACCCCGCCGACCCCGGCACCGCCGTCGGGCCGGTCATCGAGGAGTCCGCCCGCGACCGGGTGGTGGCCTCCGCGGAGGGCGGCCGGGTGCTCACCGGCGGACAGGCCCTCGACCGCGACGGGTGGTTCGCCGCCCCGACCCTGGTCGACGGGGTGGCCGCCGACCACGTGCTCGCCCGTGACGAGGTGTTCGGGCCGATCTGCCTGGTGCAGGACGCCGGGTCGGTGGAGGAGGCGGTGGCGCTGGCCAACGGGGTGCCCTACGGGCTGGCCTCCGCGGTCTACACCCGCGATCTGGACCGGGCGCTGGAGGTCTCCTCACGGCTGGAGAGCGGGCTGGTCAAGGTGAACAACCCGACCAGCGGCGTGGACTTCTATCTGCCCTTCGGCGGCGAGAAGGACTCCAGCTACGGCCCGCGCGAGCAGGGCAAGGCGGCGCAGGAGTTCTACACCTCCACCCACACCATCGCCCTGGGCCCCGCCGGCGCCTGACCGGCTCCGCGACCCGGGCCGGGAGGCCCCGCCCCGCCTCCCGGCGCCCGGCCCGGAGTCCCGGGCACGCCATCGCGTGTACCCGGTCCTGGAGCCCCCGCCCGCCGTGTTCCCGTGAGCCCTGCGTCGAGCCTGGTTGGGTTCATCGCCGCCGCGATGAGCATGTGCTGGAGATGGGTCTCGGCGGTCCCGCGGTAGCGGGATCGCCGCAGGCCGAAGCCTCTGACGCCCTGGGCGATGGTGCCCTCCACGCCTGCCCTGTGGGCATGGCGTTGCTGCCCGTCCGTGCGGTCGCCGCCCTCCTGATGACCTCGGCGGCCGACATCTCCTCCTGTTCGCGCGGGGGTGACTCCGGAGACCGCCGATCGGCGTACGGGGCCACGCGACGGTCCGGCCCGGTCCGCCTCAGCCCTTCTTCTCTATCATTTCTGCCGCGTGCCGGAGTGCGCTGACGAGTTCAGGTATGTGCGCGTCGGTGAAGCGGCCGGACATGCCGACCGCGGCGTACGGTGCCGAGCCGACGGTGACGGCAACGGTGCGTTCGGTTCTGCCGACGCGCAGGGCGAAACCGGCTTCACGGATCTCCGCGAGATCGGTGAGGACCTGTTCGACCGGGGTCTCGTTCGCGCTGGTGGCCCACATGGCGCGGACGTTCTCGTCGTCCTGGCAGGCCAGCAGGGCCATCCCGAGGCCGGATCGGGTGACCGGGAACAGGCCGATCCGGCCGAGGGCCGTGCTGGTGTCCATGCCCGGGTCGGCGTGGTACAGGTACGACATATGGTCGCGCCAGAGCACGCCCATGGCCACGGTGTGACCGTGGACGTGCAGCTTGCCGAGCGGCCCGAGCGCGCGGCGGATCAGGCCGGACCCGAAGAGGCTCTGGGCGGCCAGGGCATGGATTCCCGGGCCGGGACGATAGCGGCGCCGCTCGTCCTGTTCGATCAGCCGGACGTGCGCGAGGGTCTTGAGCAGCCGGTTCGCGCGGGAAGGTTCCAGCCCGAGCCGTCTTGCGACTTCGCGTGAGCCGAGGGCCTCAGCGGAACTGGCCAGCAACTGCAGGCAGTCGAGTCCATCCAGGAGTGATTTGTTCGGCTGAGACGGCAGCATGTTGCATTTATAGCATCACTACGGCCGAGTTTGCTACGAGATCGTGTCGCGGGGGTTTCGGCGAAGCATCTTGACGGTGCTATTACTGCACCATTACGCTCGCCGCACTTGACCAACGATCTCGCCTGAAGCCGCAGTTGACCCTGCCCTAGCAGGCGCGATGACCGCTGCCCGGGTCGGTTTCCCCCATCACGGAGTGGGTCCGCGGGCTGCCGCCATGGACGGAAGGGCGCCACACGCTGCGAACCGTGGCGAGCCGGTCGGGCTCGCCACGCATCCAAGTCACGGGACGACGTTGCGCCGACGAGCGGACCGTGGCTGAGCCGAGAGGTGATGACCTTGACACGACTCTCGAACGCGCACTCCCCTAGGTGGTGGATGCGCGTCGCGATGGGACTGGCCGTTCTCATCGGCCTGCCCCTGATCGGCGTCGCGCGTCCAGCGTTAGCCGACACGCCCGCGGCCTCCGCGGTGCTCTCGGCGACCCCGCAGTGGAACGGTATGGCGGGCAATCCCGGCGACGCCTCCGGCCAGGTCTCCGCGGCGGCCACCGAGCGAGGCGGCCGCCCCTGCTGGACCACCACGCAGACGCCGATCGCCAATGACTTCCTCTACTTCCGGGTCGACGCCGCTCGGCAACCGGCCACCACCGGGTACGCCTTCGTCAAGGTCAGCTACTTCGACGCCGGCCCCGGACACTTCACGATCCAGTACGACGCCACGAATCAGTTCAAAGCCGGCGATGCCGTGCCGCTGACGGGCGGGAACGTCTGGCGGTCCTATGTCTTCCAGCTCGCCGACGCCGAGTTCAAAGGTGACATGCCGTCCGGCGCGGACTTCCGCATCGCCTCCTGGGACAGCAAGCTCGGACGGTCCGCCACCGATCTGTGCGTGGCCGACGTGTCGGTGAGTTTCAGTACCGCGGAAGCGGTCCGGATCACCGCGAGCAACCTGGTCTTCAGCGGCTCCGAGCCGCGGACGATCCCGGTGACCTCCAGTGCGGCCACCGTGAGCTGGACGGCCGCCGACGAGCAGGGCGTGCCGGCCGCCGGCGGCACGGCCGCGGTGTCCGGCGGCACGGCGACGGTCGACCTCGCCGCGGTCAAGCCGGGCTACTACACCCTCGGCGTCACGGCCGAGGTGGGTGGACTCCCGGTCACCCGGTACACGCCGGTGGCACTGCTGGACGCGCTTCCCGCCGACGCCCGGCGGCCCGGGGCGCCGTGGGGGGTCGGAACCCACTTCTCCCAGAGCGACCCGCCCGGTCTCATCCCCACGATGGCGAAGGTCGGCTACACCCACGTCCGCGACGCCCTGTCCTGGCAGCATGTGGAGAAGACCGCCGGCACCTATACCATGCCCAGCTACGGCGCCCCGTTCATCAACGGGTTGGCCGCCAACGGCATGCAGCCTCTTCTGGTCGCGGCATTCGCCAATCCGCTCTACGACGGCGGGAAGACGCCGAGCACACCGGAGGGCCACGCCGCCTTCGCCGCCTACGCCTCAGCGGTGCTCAAGCTCTCCGGCACCAACAAGGTCGAGGTGTACAACGAGTTCGACGGCGGTTTCAACAACGGCCTGTGCGGTCGTACCCCGCAGTGCTACCTGCCCCTGTTGAAGGCGACCTACGCCAAGGTGAAGGCCGACCACCCGCAGGCCGAGGTCGTCGCGCCGGCCGGCGGCGGACCCGCGTGGTGGGAAGAGCTGTTCCAGATCGGCGGCCTGCAGTACATGGATCGCTTCAGCGCGCACCTCTACGGTTTCCCGGCCCCGCCGGAGATCCGCGGCCTGACCCTGATCCCGACGTTCAGGGACCTGATCCGCCGCTACAACAACGGTCGCGACATGCCGATCGACATCACCGAGAACGGATTCCCGACCCACACCGGCGGCGGCGTCACCGAACTGCAGCAGGGCGACTACCTCGTCCGGGCGGCCGGCCTGGCCGTGGCCAACGGGGCGAGCCGCTACTACTGGTACGACTTCCTCAACGACGGCACGACCGCGTCGAACCAGGAGTACAACTTCGGCGTGATGCGCCGGCCCGGGTACCTGGGAATGACCGCCTACACCCCGAAACCGGCACTGGTCGCGCAGTCGGTGATGATCCGCCAGTTGGCCGGCCTGGACTTCCATGCCGCCGACAACCTGGGGTCGGGCGTCTACTCGTACGAATTCACCGGGGGAACCGGCAAGGCGCCGGTCCGGGTGATGTGGGCGACCACGCCGACCCAGGTCGAGCTGAGCACCACCACCCCCCTCACGGTCACCAACGCCTACGGCCGGTCCAACACCCTGGAACCCCTGCAGGGCAAGGTGACGCTGGACCTGACCGAGCACCCGGTCTTCACCCGGGGCAAGCCGACGGCCGTCGCGGTGGCCGACCCGGTGGTGTACTCCGTCTCGGTTCCGGACACGGTCGCGGTCGGCGACGAGATCCCGGTGACGCTGAAGGTGGACCGGACCCACGGTGGGGGAGGCACGTGGACCAACTTCCAGATCCAGGACAAGACCTACGCGGTGAACGCGCCGGCCGGGCAGACGGGAACGAAGACCGTCACCGTCCCCGGCAGCACGGTGAAGGGCCCGCGAACGGTGCTCGTGCGGGCCGGTTCCGGGGGATCGGCGTCGATCCTGCTGCGCGACGACGCGATGATCACCGATCCGGTGGTGGCGACCGTCGATCCGATCGTGACGTCGGTCGGGCCGGTCGGTGGTTCGCTGCGGGTGAAGATCACCAACAACAAATCGGCGACGCCCCTGAACGTCTCCCAGATCGCTTGGACGGTGGGGACGCAGAGCGGCACGGCGACCGGCGTCGCCCCGGTCCCGCCGAACTCCGTCGCCTCGGTCGACATCCCGGTCGCGGGGATCGTCCCGTGGAAGTCCTACGACATGTCGGTGCGCGTCGACACGGCACAGTTGGGCGCGTTCCGAGCCGGTGGGACCGTCGGCTTCAACCCGATCGAGGCCGACGGGCAGAACGCCGTCGCACCCGTGAATCTGGCGGCCGACGGCGCGGTCGACTACCGGCGGGTTCCCTACGGCGGCGTGTCGGACCTGTCGGGCACCGTCAAGCTCACCCGCACCGCTGACGCGTTGTGGTTGACGGCCGACGTGACCGACAACGTCCACGCCCAGACGAAGACGGCCGGCAGCATGTGGGACGGCGACTCCATCCAGCTCGCGATAAGCCCCGACCTTCCGGGGCGGTCGACCGCCCGCGTCGAGATCGGCGCGGCGCTGCTGGGCACCGGTCCGGCCGTGTACACCTTCACGCCACCGGCGGGCGGAGCGGCCGGGGCGACGCCCGGCGCGACGGCGGCGATCGTCCGGACCGGGACCACCACCTCCTACCGCGTGTCGGTGCCCTGGTCCGCGCTCGGGTTCACCGGTCCGCCCACCGCACCGGTCGCCCTGTCCTTCGTGGTCAACGATGACGACGACGGCATCGGCCGGGCCGGCTGGATCCAGTGGGGCGGCGGCATCGTCCTGGCCAAGAACACCGCGGAGATGCGGCCGGTGCAGGTGATGGCACCGTGAGCGGGCCTCGGCGGATCCTGGTCACCGGTGCGGCCGGCCGGCTGGGACGGGCGGCGCTGACCCTGTTCGCCGACCGGCTCATCCCCACCACCGGCCTCGACCTGCACGACCCGGGCGACACCCGGGCGGGCCGGATGGTGACCGGATCCGCCGGGGACCCGACCGTGGTGCGTGACGCCCTCGCGGGGGTCGACGCCGTCTTCCACTGCGCGGCGATCCCCGCGCCCACTCTCGGCACACCGCACGAGGTGTTCACCACCAACACCCGGGCGACGTTCACCGTGCTGGAGGAGGCGGCCCAGGCGGGCGTCATGCGGGCCGTGATCGCCGGCAGCCTGTCGGTGACCGGTCTGCCCTGGTCGCCGCATCCGCGGACACCGGCCTACCTGCCCATCGACGAGGATATGCCGCTGCAGGTGGCCGACCCGTACGCGTTGTCGAAGCAGACCGACGAGGCGGCCGGCGCCATGATGGCCCGCCGGCACGGGATGAGCGTCGTCGCACTGCGCCTGCCGCTGCTCGGTGGTCCCGGCGATCAGTTCGACACCTACGCCCGCTACTACGCCGAACACCCGGAGTGGGGGGCCAAGGAGCTGTGGGCGTATCTGGACACCCGCGACGCCGCCCGCGCCGGACTGCTGGCCCTCACCGCCCCCGTGACGGGATTCCACGCGGTGTTCGTCGCCGCCCCGGACACCCTCAGCGCCACCGACACGGAGGCGCTGCTGGACGAACACCTGCCAGGGGTGCCCCGGCGGATGCGATGGACCGGCCGGAGCGTCGCCATCGACACCGGTCGGGCCACGCGGCTACTCGGCTTCACCCCTGAGCACCTCTTCCCGCTGTCCCTACCCGGACAGGCACCACCACCCCCCATCAGGAAGTGACGCCATGACGAACACGATCAGCCGTCGGCGCCTGCTCGCGGGCGCGGCCGGACTGGGTTCCGCCGCCCTGCTCGCGGCCTGCGGCAAAGACAGCGAGTCCAAGAACACGGGCAATGACACGGGCGCGGTGACCCTCAACGTGTGGGGCGGAGTCCCACCGGAGAGCGGACCCGACGCCCTGTTCGCCGCGTTCACCGCGAAGCACCCGAACATCAAGGTCAAGTACACCCGTTACGTCAACGACGATCAGGGCAACCTCAAGCTCGACACCGCGCTGCAGGGCGGTCTCGAGATCGACGTGGTCGTGTCGTACGCGCGCTCGGCCCTGGCCAAACGCGTCGAGGCGGGTCTGCTCACCGACCTCACCGACCGGATCGCCGGTGACGCGACGTTGAAGGCCTTCGCCCCCGGCGCGGAACCGGCCAGCAACAACTTCTTCGACGGTAAGGCGTACTCCGTCCCGGCCAGTCGCAGCGTGGAGACGGTGCTGGCGAACAAGAGCCTGCTCGACAAGGCCGGCATCACCGTCCCGGAGGACTGGACGGCCGCCGACTTCCGCGCGATCGCGAAAGAGCTTTCAGGCAAGGACGTGTACGGGTGTCTCACCCCGCCGGACCTGGCCCGCCAGAGGCTCGGCCCGGACTTCACCTACAAGGCCGGCGGCCGTGAGTCCAATTTCGACGACCCGGCGTTCCGCGAGAACTTCCAGCTCCGGCTGGACATGATGGCCGAGAAATCCGCCGTACCGATGACCGAGATCGTCGCGCAGAAGTGGGACGCGTTCGCCCAGACCCCGTTCCTCACGGGGAGGGTGGGCATGTGGATCTCCCAGCCGTTCGTCCTGCGCTACATCAAGGACACCAAGGAATATCCGCACGATTTCCAGACCATCCTGCTGCCGTTGCCGGCGCCGCAGAAGGGCGTGCCGTTCTGGAACACCGGTGGTTACGGCGACAACGTGGCCATCACCAAGAAGTCCGCCCACCAGGACGCCGCCTTCACGCTCCTGCAGTTCTGGCTCGGCGAAGGCGCGGCCCGCATGGTGCCCGGCGGCAGGCTGCCGTCGCTGCCCGGCGGTGACACCGCCGTACTGGCCGCCGATCTGGGCGGACCCGACGCGGCGAAGCTGTTCGACGAGCGGTCACTGGTGACCAACCTGCTGACCTCGGACGCGCGGATCCCTGTGGACACCATCCAAACGGCGCACGCGGAGATCGCCACGATCATGAACGGGCTCAACCAGCGGGTCCTGCTCGGAAGCATCAGCCTCGACGAGTGGGCTCGGACCGCCAAGCAACAGTGCGACGCGGCGATCAAAAAGGTGGGTTAGAGACACATGCAGACTCTGGCCGGCCCGGCCCGGTCACCGGTAGTACCGCCCGCCGCGCGGGAGAAGAGGCGCCTGCCGGCCGGGGTCCGTTCCTGGTTGCCGTGGCTGTTCATCACTCCCAATCTTCTCGGACTGATCGCCTTCACCCTGGGGCCGATGCTGGCCGGGCTGGGCATCGCGTTCACCAAATGGAACGTGCTGTCCGGCCTGGGCGGGATCGAGTGGGTGGGCTTGGACAACTTCGCCGACCTGTTCGCCGACCCCAAGTTCTGGAAAGCCCTGGGCCGGACGGTGTTCTTCGCCGGCCTCGGCGTTCCGTTGTCGATCGCCTTCGGCCTGCTGCTCGCCCTGGCCCTCAACCGGCCGCTGGCCGGCCGGGCCGCGCTGCGGGTCGTGTTCTTCGTACCCAGCATGGTCAACACGGTCGCCATCGGCATGGTCTGGTTGCTCGTGCTCAACCCCAGCGCCGGGCTGCTCAACCAGGCCCTGCGGTTCCTGGGTCTGTCCGAGCCGCCGACCTGGCTGGTGTCCGAGGACTGGGCTCTGCCGGCGCTCGTGCTCGTCCAGGTGTGGGCCGGCATGGGCTACCAAGCGGTGATCTACCTGGCCGCCCTGCAGGAACTGCCCCAGGACCTGCACGAGGCGGCGATGATCGACGGCGCCGGCGCGTGGCGCCGGTTCCGCACCGTCACGTGGCCGAGCCTCATGCCGACCACCACCTTCCTGGGGATCACTTCGTTCATCAGCACGTCGCAGGGGTTCGGGTTGATCGCCTTCCTGACCGGCGGCGGCCCGGGAGATTCCACCACCGTGCTGGCCTACTACATGTACCAGTCCGGATTTCAGGCCTACAAGTTCGGCTACGCCGCGGCGATAGGCGTCGTCACGTTCGCCGCGGTGCTGCTGCTGACGCTGCTGATGTGGCGGTTCCAGAAGGGACGGGGGCTCTACACATGACCCGCAGTCGTAGTGCCCGGAGCCCGCGCACCTGGATGCTGAGCGGTGTCATGTGGGCGGTCGCGGTGCTTTTCGCCCTCCCGCTGCTGTGGATGATCTCGGCCTCGCTCAAACGCAACATCGACGTGTTCACGCTTCCGGTGAAGTGGATTCCCGACCCGGTGCAGTGGGTCAACTACTTCAACGTGTGGGCCGGCGACCCGCCCCTGCTGCGTTACTTCGGGAACTCGGTGATCGTGGCGACCGTCGCCGTCGTCGGCGAGCTGTTCACGTCCTCTCTCGCCGGGTACGCCTTCGCCCGCATGCGGTTCAAAGGTCGCGACCGTCTCTTCCTGCTCTACATCGCGACCTCGATCGTGCCGACCCAGTTGCTGCTCGTGCCCCGGTTCATGTTCTTCCAGGCCGTCGGCCTGTACGACACCCTGTGGGCGCTGATCCTGCCGAGCATGTTCACCGTCTTCGGCACTTTCCTGATGCGCCAGCACTTCTCCACCGTGCCCGGGGAACTCGCCGAGGCCGCCCGCCTCGACGGCGCCGGCGAGTGGTCGATCTACTGGCGTATCTACCTGCCGATGGCGCGGCCCGTCCTCGCGGCACTGGCGATTCTCGGCTTCGTGTGGTCGTGGAACAGCTACGAGACACCTCTGATCATGCTGTCCACCGACGAGAACTACACGCTTCCCGTCGGCCTGACCCGTTTCGTCGACGGCGACGGCGGCCTCGCCGGTGGCCTGTCCATGGCCGCCGCCACCTCGTCGGTCGTGCCGATGATCATCGTGTTCCTCGTGTTCCAGCGCCAGTTCCTGTCCGCGCTGAGCCGCACCGGGCTCAAGTGACACCGACGGAGGCTCACAGCAATGCGTGTTGAACACGCCGGGCACGACATCACAGTGGTCGGCGGTGGTCTGGCCGGTGTGTGCGCCGCCATCGCCGCCGCCCGCCTCGGCCGGACGGTCGCGCTGATCAACAACCGGCCGGTGCTGGGCGGCAATTCCAGCAGCGAGGTCCGGGTCTGGGTGGTCGGTGCCACGAGCCACGGCGACAACCATTACGCCCGCGAAGGCGGGATCATGGGTGAGCTGTTCGTGGAGAACCAGTACCGAAACCCGCAGGGCAACCCGTACGTGTGGGACACGGTCGTGCTCGACGCCGTCCGGGCGGAACCGAACATCTCCCTGTATCTCAACACCGACGTCCGTGACGTCGACGCGGGCGGGCCGCCCGAGGCGCGGCGGATCCACGCCGTCACCGGATGGATGATGGGCTCGGAACGGCTCATCCACTTCTCGTCGCCGATCTTTCTCGACTGCACCGGCGACGGCCTGATCGGACACCTGGCCGGGGCCGAGTACCGCATCGGCCGTGAGGCCGGCGGCGAGTACGGCGAGCCCTGGGCGCCCGCCGAGGCCGACGACATCACCCTCGGCAGCACCTTGCTCTTCTACACCAAGGACGCCGGCGAGCCGGTCACCTATGTGGCGCCGTCGTTCGCCAAGGACATCACGCGGACGAGCATCCCGCAGCAGCGCCTCATCCGGGCCGGCGACAACGGCACCGCGTACTGGTGGATCGAGTACGGCGGGGAGTTGGACACCGTCCACGACAACGATGTCATCCGGGACGAACTGTGGTCGGTCATCTACGGCATCTGGGACCACATCAAGAACTCGGGCCGGTTCGACGCGGACACGATGACCCTGGAATGGGTCGGGGCCGTCCCCGGCAAGCGGGAGTACCGGAGATTCATCGGCGACTACGTGCTGACCCAGAACGACATCATGGGCCAGACCGAGTTCCCCGACCGGATCGCCTTCGGCGGGTGGTCCATCGACATGCATCCCCCGCAGGGCATGTACGCGACCGAGGCCGCCTCCAAACACCTGCACCCGGACGGCGTGTACCACATCCCCTACCGCTGCCTGTACTCGGTGAACACCACGAACCTGCTGTTCGCCGGACGCAACATCTCGGCCAGCCACATCGCGTTCGGGTCGACCCGGGTGATGGCCACCTGCGCGACGCTGGGCCAGGTGGCGGGAACCGCCGCCGTCCTGTGCCTCGACCGGCAGGTGGCCCCCCGCGAACTCGACGTGGGTCAACTGCAGCAGTCCCTGCTGCGCTCCGACGCGTCCCTCATCGGCGTGGCCGCCGCCGACCCCGCCGATCAGGCCCGCGCGGCGCTGGTGACGGCGTCCTCGACGCTGGACGGGATCGATGTGACCGAACCGGGTGAACCGTGGCCGCTGACCGCCGACGCCGGCATCGTGCTGCCGGTCGATCCCGTCTTGACGGGCCTGGAACTCCTCGCCGACGCGGCCGAGACCACGACGCTCGTGGTGGAACTCCATGATCCCGGCCTCGGACAGAACTACGTACCGGGCACGCTGATCGACACCGCGGAGGTCCCGGTCGTGGCGGGCGCCCGGCAGTGGGTCCGCCTTCCGCTGGAGTGGACGCCGCCCACCGCGCGCAACGCCTTCCTGCGGTTGCGGGCCAACCGCGCTGTGACCCTGCACGTCGCGGACACGGCCGTCCCCGGCGTGCTCTCCCTGACCCACGTGCCGCCGGCGACGGACCCGACGGAGCGGCAACCGGTGCTCGAGTGGAAAAGCGCCGCCCTGCGCCGCCGGACCTTCTGCCTGCGCACCGGTCCGACCGCGGCCTACTCGGCCGACAAGGTGGTCGACGGGTACCTGCGCCCCTTCGCCGGACCGCACCTGTGGACGTCGCGGCCCCTCGCCACGGACGGCGAGCCGTGGTTGCAGCTGGCCTGGGCGGAGCCGGTGACGGTGAGCCGGATCGAGATCATCGCGAACGACGACGTCAACGAGGACCTGATCAACCTGCCCCATCACCGGATGCCGTTCACGCTCATGCCGACGCTCGTGCGCGACTACCGGATCGAGGCCCGCGCCGCCGGAGCCGGCTGGCAACCGCTCGTATCCGTGGCCGGCAACCGGCAGCGGCGCCGCACGCACAGTTTCGCGGCCCCGATCGTGACCGACCGGATCAGGGTCGTCGTCACCGCCACCAACGGCACCGGTTCGGCCCAGCTGATCGCCGTGCGGGCGTACGCCTGACCGTCCGCCGTCCGCCGTCCGCCGTCCGCCGTCCACCGATCCTCGAACAGGAGGTCACGTCCGTGACCCTCAATCCCATGCCGGAGACGCAGGTGCCCTGGCCCGGCCGCGACCGGCTGCGCATCACCGGCGTCCGGTCGATCGTCACCGCCCCGGAGGGCGTACCGCTGGTCGTCGTCCGGGTCGACACCAACGACCCCGGCCTGTACGGGCTCGGATGCGCGACGTTCACCCAGCGGTTCCACGCGGTCGCGGCCACCGTCGAGCGTCATGTCGCGCCGCTGCTCGTCGGCCGTCACCCGGCCGACATCGAGGACATCTTCCGTATGATCCATTTCTCGTCGTACTGGCGCAGCGGCCCGGTCACCAACAACGCCCTGTCCGGCGTCGACCAGGCGCTGTGGGACATCGCCGGTAAACGGGCCGGCATGCCCGTCTACGAGTTGCTCGGCGGGCGGGTCCGAGCGGCGGCCGACACGTACCTGCACGCCGGCGGGGCCACCGTCGACGCCACCCTGCAGCAGGCCCAGGTCCTGCTCGCCCAGGGCTACCGGCACGTCCGGCTACAGGTCGGCAGCCCCGGCGCCGGAACCTACGGTGCTCCGGCCACGCCCGGCGAGTACCCCGGAACCCCGCATCCCGGCGGGTGGGACGTGCATCGCTACCTGCGCGACACTCCGGACCTGTTCGCGCAGGCCCGCGCGGTGCTCGGGCCCGAGCCGCACCTGATGCACGACGTCCATTCCCGGCTGACCGTCAAGCAGGCCGTCGGACTGGTCCGCCGGCTCGAGGAGTACCGGTTGTTCTTCCTGGAGGATCCGATCGCCCCCGAGTTCTACGACCGGCTGGGCGAGGTCCGCGCGGCCGCCCCCATGCCCATCGCCGCCGGGGAACAGGTGGCGTCGGTGGCCGACGCGGCCCGGCTCGTGACCGGTGGCGGCGTCGATCTGCTGCGTCTGCACATCTCCTCGATCGGCGGCCTGAGCCCGGCGCGCAAGCTCGTCGCCCTGTGCGAACTGCACGGTGTGGGCACCGCCTGGCACTCACCGGCCGACGTGTCCCCGGTCGGCGCGGCGGCGAACGTCGCGCTCGACGTGACCAGCGCGGCGTTCGTCATCCAGGAGGGTCACGAGTACTCATCGGCCGTCCACGCGGTTTTCCCGGGCACGCTCACACCCCGCGACGGCTACCTCTTCCCGTCGGACGCGCCGGGGTGGGGCATCGACCTCGACGAGCCGGAGGCGGCCAAGTACCCGCCCGTGGAGCATCTCCACGAACGGTGGTCGGCCCAGGTGCGGCAACTCGACGGCGGGATCGTGGCCCCATGAAGATCGACCGCGTCGAAACCTTCCTCGTAGCGCCCCGCTGGCTCTTTCTGAAGATCACCACCGACGACGGCGTCGTCGGCTGGGGCGAACCGGTCGTGGAAGGCCGCGCCGAGACCGTCCGGGCCGCGATCGGTGAGCTGTCCGACCTGCTCATCGGGGCCGACCCGATGCGCATCGAGGACCACTGGCAGGTTCTCACCCGCGGTGGCTTCTACCGCGGGGGCCCCGTACTGTCCAGCGCCGTCGCCGGCATCGACCAGGCGCTGTGGGACATCGCCGGGAAGGTCCGCGGGGCGCCGGTCCACGAACTGCTCGGCGGGCCGGTACGCGACCGCGTCCGGATGTACGGATGGGCGTACGGCGAGACGGCCGGACAAGTCGCCGAAGCCGCCGCGACGGCGATCGCAGCCGGATACACAGCCGTCAAGATCGCACCGCCGGGCCCGATGGCGTTCCTGGACACCCCCGCGGGCCTGAGATCCGTCGTCGATCTCCTGGCCAAGGTCCGCGACGCGATCGGCCCCGACAACGACGTGGCGATCGACCTGCACGGCCGGGCCTCGATCCCCGCCAGCCGTCGCCTCCTGCCACTGCTGGAGCCGTACGTGCCCCTGTTCGTCGAGGAACCGCTGCGACCGGAGTACTCCAGCGACATCGCCCGGATCGTCACGGCGACCTCATCGCCGATCGCCACCGGCGAGCGGCTCTACACCCGGCGCGAGTTCCGGGACGTCCTGGACGCCGGTGTGGCCGTCGTTCAACCTGACCTCTCGCACGCCGGAGGCATCTCCGAGGTCCGGCGCATCGCCGCGGTCGCCGAGATGTACGACGCGGTCCTGGCCCCGCATTGCCCGCTCGGCCCCATCGCACTGGCCGCATGCCTGCAGATCGACCTGGCCACACCCAACTTCCTCATCCAGGAACAGGCTCTTGGCCTCCACCACCACCACGGCCAGGACGGCCTGAACTATCTCGTCGACACCGACGTCCTGCGGTTGCGCGACGGGCACGTCGAGCGACTCGACGCACCCGGCCTCGGCATCGACGTCGACGAGAAGGCGGTGCGCGAAGCGGCGGCACGAGGCCACCGGTTCCGTTCCCCCATCTGGCGCGACCCGGACGGCGCGTTCACCGAGTGGTGACGACCCATCCCGCGCCCGACCGACCAGCCACCGTGGAGATGACATGGCACTGTTCGACCTCCCCGAAGACCTTCTGCTCAGCTACCGGCCCGACGTCGCGGAGCCGGAGGACTTCGACGGCTTCTGGACCGCGACGCTCCAGGAAGCGCGCGCCCATCATCTGAACCTCACCGTCACACCGGCCGACAACGGGCTCGCGCTGATCGACACCTTCGACGTCACCTTCGCCGGCTACGCCGGCGACCCGGTCAAGGCATGGCTGCACCTGCCCGTCACCCGCACCGGTCCACTGCCCGCCGTGGTGGAGTACGTCGGATACGGCGGAGGCCGCGGCCTGCCGCACGAGAGACCTCTGTGGGCCATGGCCGGCTACGCCCACTTCATCATGGACACTCGAGGTCAGGGCGCCAAAGGCCCCAAGGGGGACACACCCGATCCCGACCCCACCGGCGACCCCGCGTCCCTGGGCTTCACCACCCGAGGTATCGCCAGTCCGGAAACCTACTACTACCGCCGGGTCTTCACCGACGCGGTCCGTGCCATCGACGCCGTACGGCAACTGCCAGCGGTGGACCCGAGCAGGGTGGCCGTCACCGGGACCAGCCAAGGCGGCGGGATCGCCACCGCCGCGGCCGGCCTCGCGTCAGGTCTCGTGGCCGCCATGCCCGACGTTCCGTTCCTGGCCGACTTTTCCCGTGCCCTGGCCATCACCGACGCCTCGCCGTACGCCGAGATCACCGGCTATCTCAAGGTCCACCGGGACAAAAAGGATCAGGTGCTGCGAACCCTCTCGTACTTCGACACGGTCAATCACGCCAAACGGGCCGACGCCTCAGCCCTCTACTCCGTCGGGCTGATGGATCAGATCTGCCCGCCCTCGACCGTGTACGCCTCGTACAACCACTACGCCGGACCGAAGCAGATCCGTGTCTACCCGTTCAACGGCCACGAAGGGGGCCAGGCTTTCCATGAGGCCGAAAAGCTGAGATTCGCCGCCAAGCCGCTCAGCGGATGAGCGGGGCGCAGCCGACCCGGTGGCGGCCGGGCTCACGTCACCATCACCAGCACCGCGAAGGAAGAACCGGCATGCAGCCGCACCCCACTCACCGATGGCTGCGCTGGCCATCGGAGCCGTCCCGGAGCCGTCTCGCGTTCGGCGCCGACTACAACCCCGAGCAGTGGCCACGCCACATCTGGGACGCTGACGTCCGGGCCATGCAGGCGGCCGGCGTGAACATCGTCTCCTTGGCGATCTTCTCCTGGGCCCGGATCCAGCCGCAGGCGGACGTGTGGGACTTCGCGTGGCTCGACGAGGTCATGGACCTGCTGCACGCGCACGGCATCGCCGTCGACCTGGCCACGGCGACGGCATCCCCGCCGCCCTGGCTGAGCACGATGCACCCGGAGATCCTGCCGGTCGACCGGGACGGCCGCACCATCTGGCCCGGTGCCCGGCAGCACTGGCGGCCGACTTCGCCGATCTTCCGATCGCATGCGCTCCGCCTGACCCGCGCACTCGCCGAGCGGTACCGCGACCACCCGGCGCTGACCGCCTGGCATGTCAGCAACGAACTGGGCGCCGACAACGCCTACGACTACTCCGACGACGCCGCGACCGCGTTCCGGCACTGGCTGCGCCTCCGATACGGCACCCTGGAGGCTATCAACCGGGCCTGGGCGACCACCTTCTGGTCACAGCAGTACAGCGACTGGACGCAGATCCTGCCACCACGGCTGGCGACCACGCACCCCAACCCGACGCAGCAACTGGACTTCAAGCGGTTCTCCTCCGATGCGCTCAAGGACCACCTGCGCGCCGAACGATCAGTGCTGTACGAAGTGACCCCGGACATTCCCGTCACCACCAACTTCATGGTCATGGGCTGGTCCAAGGCCATCAACTACGCCGACTGGGCCGCCGAGGTCGACTTCGTCGCCAACGACCACTACACGACGCCGGGCCCGCAGGCGCACGACGAACTGTCGTTCTCCGCCAACCTCACCGCGAATCTGGCCGGCGGGCGGCCGTGGTACCTCATGGAGCACTCCACCAGCGCGCTCAACTGGCAGCCGATCAACCTCGCCAAAGCGCCCGGCGAGATGGCCCGCGACTCGCTCACGCACGTCGCGCACGGCGCCGACGCGGTCTGCTTCTTCCAGTGGCGCCAGTCCGCGGCGGGCGCCGAGAAGTACCACTCGGCGATGCTGCCCCACGCCGGCGTCGACAGCACCATCTTCCGCGCCGTCACCGATCTCGGCGCCACGCTGCGCGATCTCGCCGAGGTGGCCGGCACGACGCGCCGGCCGGCCGGCGCGGCCATCGTCTTCGACTGGGAGTCCTGGTGGACGGCCGAACACGACGCACACCCCAGCGACCGGCTCCGCTACCGGCAGGAGGCCCTCGACTGGTACACCGCCTTTCTCGAACTCGGTATCCGCGCCGACGTGGTCCCCGTCGACGCGCCGCTGCATCGCTACGGTCTGCTCGTCGCCCCGATCCTGCATGTCGTGCCCGGCGCGCTCGCCGACCGGCTACGCGGCTACGTCGCCGGCGGCGGCCACCTCGTCACCACCTACTTCTCCGGCATCGTCGACGAGCACGACCATGTCTGGCTCGACGGCTACCCGGGAGCCCTGCGCGATCTGCTCGGCATCCGGATCGAAGAGTTCGCCCCCCTGCCCGACGAGCAGAGCGTCGAACTCGACAACGGCACGGTGGGCACCCTGTGGACCGACCGCATCGACCTCACGGATTCCGCGACCGAGGTCCTGGCCCGGTACGGCAATGGCGGCCAGACCGGCCGCCCGGCCATCACCCGTCGGGCCGTCGAGTCCGGATCCGCCGCCTACGTCTCCACCCGCCTGCGGCCCGCCGGGCTCGCCGTCGTCCTGGCCGACCTGGCGGAACGAGCCGGCATCCACAGCGAACTCCCGCCGGGCCTGCGCGGTCGCGTCGAACTGGCCGTACGCGGACCGTACTGGTTCCTGATCAACCGTACTGGGCAGCTCCTCGACATCTCCGCCGTCGGCGGCGAACGGCTCGGCGCCGGGACCGCCATCCTGGCACCGCGCGGCGTAGCGGTCCTGCGTCGCGCCGCGGTCCTGGACTCGGCCGGTAAGTGATGATCACCTGGCCCTCGGCGCCCGCTACGGCGCTTCAGGTGCGGTCGGTCGCGTTCGTGCCGGTACCGCGCACGGTGGTGTCGTGAGCGCGCTGGCCGGTGCGCTGGCCCGGTGTCCGGCGATCGCGATCGTCCGCGCGCGGTCGGTCCGCTACGTCCCTGCGGTGCTCGATGTCCTGGCCGGGGCCGGGGTCACGGCGGTCGAGGTGGCCCTGACGACGCCGGGCGGGCTGCGCGCCATCGAGGGTGCCGCCACGACGCCGGGGCTCGTCGTCGGGGCCGGCACCGTGCTGCATGCCGCGCAGGCCCGAGCGGCCGTGGATGCCGGTGCCCGGTACCTGGTCACGCCGGCTGTGGTGCCCGATGTGATCGCGGCCGGCGTCGACGCCGGTGTTCCGGTCGTGTGCGGCGCACTGAGCCCCACGGAGATCCTCGCCTCCGCCCGGGCCGGCGCGGCGCTGGTGAAGGTGTTTCCGATCGGGACGGTCGGCGGCGTCGGCTATCTGCGGGCGGTGCGTGCGCCGCTGCCGGACATCCCGCTCGTGCCGACCGGGGGCATTTCCGTCGCCGAGAGCGTCGGCTATCTGCGGGCGGGGGCCCGGGCGGTCGGTATGGGCGGGCCGCTCGTCGGCGACGCGGCCGACGGTGGTGACCTCGCCGCGCTCGCCGGCCGAGCCGAGACTCTGGTCCGGACGCTCCGCCCGGAGCCGGCCGATGCCTGATCTGGTCACGCTGGGCGAGGCCATGGCGGTCGTGCGCGCCACGGACGTCGGCCCGCCGCGGCCCGGCGCCGCGGCGCAGCTGTCGTTCGCCGGGGCGGAGTCGACGGTCGCGATCGGGGTCCGGCGGCTCGGCCACTCGGCGCGGTGGATCGGGCGTCTGGGTTCGGACGCCTTCGGTGACATGATCCTGGCCGCGCTGCGCGCCGAAGGCGTCGGTGTCGACGCGGTCGGTCGCGACGCGGACCGGCCCACCGGTCTGCTGGTCCGTCATCGGCGTACCGCGGACCGGGCGGCGGTGGCCTATTACCGCACGGGCGGTGCCGGGGCGGCGGTGGGGCCGCACGACGTTCCCGCCGACGCGCTGCCGGCGGCGCGCGTGCTGCACCTGACCGGAATCACCCCGGCGCTCGGGGAACGACCACGCGCCGCGGTCGAGGCCCTAATGGCGGCGGCCGGCCAGGCCCGCACCCGGATCACCTTCGACGTCAACTACCGGAGTCGCCTGTGGTCCGCGGTCGAGGCCCGGCCGGTGCTGCGCCGACTGGTTGAGAGGTCTGCGACCGTGTTCGCCGGGGCCGAGGAGGCCGCCCTCGTGCTCGATCGGCCGGGGCCGGTGGACGCGGTCCAGCTGGCCCGCGGCCTGGCCGAGCTCGGCCCTGAGGAGGTCGTGCTGAAGCTCGGGGCGGCGGGCGCCCTCGTGCTGGCCGGCGGCGACGTCGCGCGGGTGCCGGCCGTGGCGGTGACGGCCGTGGACGTCGTCGGGGCGGGCGACGGATTCGTCGCGGGCTACCTGTCGGGCCTGCTGGACGAGTTGCCCCCGGCGGGCAGGTTGGCCCGCGGCGCCATCTGCGGGGCGTTCGCGGTGTCCACCACGGGTGACTGGGAGGGTCTGCCGACGCGCGCGGAGCTCGGCCTGCTCACCGGCGCGGATGTGGTGCGGTGACGCTGGTGCGAACCGGTCCCGCAACCGCGGACCGACCTCGAGGACGTTCGGCATCTTCGGCCGTCCGCCGTCGCCGCTGCAGACGACGCCGCCGCCATGGGCGGTGCGCTCCCTGTCCCGCGCGGGGTCGCCCCGGTCCCTGGCCGAATCCACGTCCGGGCCCGGGCGATACGACCCGCCACCTCCGACACGACCACACGAGCTGGAGAGACATGCCGCCCGACCAACCCTCGCCGCAGTACGCCGGCTGGACCGTCCTGCGCCACGACGGCGTCGCCGTCGTGGTCGCCCACCCCGTGACCGGCCTGCCCGCGGTCCTGCACTGGGGCGCCGACCTCGGCGTCCTGGACGCCGCGGACCTCAAGGCCGTGGACCTGGCCACTAGCCGGCAGACGCCGCCCGGGACGCTGGACGCCGCCTGGCGCCTGCCGCTCGTGCCTCTCGAGGGTGACGGCTGGTCCGGCCGCCCGGGCCTGCTCGTCAGCCGTGACGGCCGGCTGCTGTTCCCACGGTGGACCTCGCGGGTGCAGCAACAGGGCCCGCGGTCGATGTACACCGTGGCGAGCGACGCTGAGACCGGCCTCCACCTGCGATCCTGCCTGGAGATCGGCGCGGGCGGGCTGGTGCTGCTGCACCACGAGCTGACCAACCAGGGCGCCACCCCCGTCGATCTGGCCTGGCTGGAGGCCACCCTGCCGGTGCCGAAGACCGCCGGCCACGTCACCACCTTCGCGGGCCGCTGGACACGGGAGAAGTCGCCGCTGACCATGCCGATGCCGCGGGGAACGACCACACGCGAGTCCCGCCGCGGCCGCGGCGGGCACGACGGCCCCTGGGTGACGCTCGCGTCGGACGGGCGACCACTCAACCGGCACGGCGAGGTCTGGGCGGTCCACCTCGGGTGGAGCGCCGACGTCCGCCATCGTCTCGACCGGGTCACCGAACATGTCACCCTGCTCGGCGCCGGTGAGCTGCTGCGCCCGTGCGAGGTGCGCCTGGAGCCCGGGCAGTCCTACCGCAGCCCGACGGCGTACTTCGCGTGGTCGCCGGCCGGGCTCGACGGGATCGCCGACCGCTTCCACACCTGGATGCGCGCCCGGCCCCACCATCCCCGCACGGTCCGGCCACTCGTGCTCAACACGTGGGAGGCGGTCTACTTCCAACACGAACCGCTGCGCCTGGAGCAGCTCGCCCGGCACGCCGCCACCGTGGGCGTGGAACGGTTCGTCCTCGACGACGGCTGGTTCCGCGGCCGCCGGGACGACACCGCGGGGCTCGGCGACTGGGTGGCCGACCCGGACGTGTGGCCCGATGGCCTCGAACCGCTCGCGAACCTTGTCCACTCGCTCGGTATGCAGTTCGGGTTGTGGTTCGAACCGGAGATGGTCAACCTGGACTCCGACCTGGCCCGCACCGCCCCGCACTGGCTGCTGGCCGATCCCCGATCGGTCCCGTCGCCCGCCGACGTGTCCTTCCGTTCCCAGTACGTTCTCAACCTCGCCCTCCCCGAAGCCTGGGAACATGTGCGCGCCCGAATGTCCACGCTCGTCCGGACGTTGGGCATCGACTTCATCAAATGGGACCACAATCGGGATCTCGTCGAACCGGTGCACGAACACCTGCCGGGCACGCACGCGCAGACCCTCGCGGTGTATCGGCTGATCGAGCGCCTCAAGACCGACCATCCAGGCCTGGAAGTCGAGTCGTGCTCCTCCGGCGGGGCCCGCACCGACCTCGGCATCCTGGAGTTCGCCGACCGGGTGTGGGCGTCGGACTCCAACGACCCGGTCGAGCGGCAGGACATTCAGCGCTGGACGGAGCTCGTCCTGCCACCCGAACTCGTCGGCGCCCATGTCGGTCCCTCACCGTCACATTCGTCCGGTCGCCGCACGGCGTTGTCCTACCGTATGGCCACCGCGCTTCAGGGCTCGGCCGGCTTCGAGTGGGACATCACGCGCTGCACCGAGGAGGACCTCGACGCCGTCACCGCGTTCGCCGGCCTCTATAAGGAGTTGCGCCACCTGCTGCACACCGGCACCGTGGTGCACCCGGACGTGCTCGACGCGGCGCTGCGCGTGCGTGGGGTGATCGCCGCGAACCGCGAGGAGGCCGTGTTCACCATCGTCACCGTCGCCTCGATCGAGGAGGCCCTGACCGAGCGGCTGCGTCTAGTCGGCCTGGACCCCGAGCGTCGATACACGCTGCGCCTGCGGGACGAGATCGGCCCGGCCGAATGGGGCTGGGTCACCCCGGCGTGGATGAGCAAGCCGCCGGTCGTCGTACCGGGCCGGGTGCTGACCGAGGTGGGGCTGCAGCTGCCGACCCTGTGGCCGGTGCAGGCGCTCGTGCTGCACCTCAGCTCCGTCTAGTCCGTAACGCGATCGCGCACGGCCTCGGACGATTCACCGCCAAGCAGATCGCGACAGGCGTCCCCCGCAAGATCACGCCTGGAACGACTCGATATGCGCCTTGGTCACCAAGGTCGGATCTTGTCCGGCGTCATCGGCGTCCGGTTTCGGTGATTCCGAGGCCAGGTACTTCGCCGGTTGGGCGGCGGAGCTCCGGCCGGGCGGAGATGTCCAGTCTCACCGGGCATATCGGCGTTCGCCAGGGTTGCAACGGTCTGGTCTCGGGGCCTTGACGGGCGCTGTCGGCACGTGTGCAATGTCACACATCATCTGAGCCGTGCAGCACTCGCGAGGAGATACACGATGGGCAAATCGCGCATAGCGCTGGTCTGGTCGCTGGCGGCGGCCGTGGGCATGCTGACGGCCGGATGCGGCCAGGGCCTGCTCGGCGGCGGCTCGGAGGAGGGCGGGGACAAGGGCCCCATCGCCCTCGGCATGCTCGTCCCGCAGTCGGGCAGCGAGGCGGCCATCGGCCCGTACATGAAGAACGCCGCCCAGCTCGCCGTGGACGAGATCAACGGCAAGGGCGGCGTCCTCGGCCGCAAGCTGGAGCTCAAGGTCGCCGACGACGCCTGCGACGCCCAGACCGCCGTGGCCGGCGCCAACAAGCTCGTCACCGAGGGCGTCAAGGTGTCGGTCGGCGGTTACTGCTCGGGGGCCACGCTGCCCACGCTGCCGGTCTTCGGCAAGGCGAACATCCCGATGATCATCCCTGCGGCCAACTCGCAGGAGCTGGTCGACCAGCACCTCAAGCACGTCTTCCTGATCAACGGCACCGGCACCCAGCAGGCGACGGCCGCCATGGCGTGGATCACCAAGCAGGGCGCCAAGAGCGTCGCGCTGGTGCACGACAACACCAGCTACTCCAAGGACATCGCCGTCCGCACCCAGAAGCTCCTGGACGAACAGGGCGGCCCCGAGACGGCGATCCTCGAGGCGGTCACCCCCAAGGAGAGCGACTACAGCGCCAACATCCACAACATCATGGCCAAGAACCCCGACTTCGTGTACTGGACCGGCTACTTCCAGGAGGGCGGCCTGATCATCCGCCAGCTCCGGCAGGCCGGGTACAAGGGCGCCATCATGGTCGGCGACGGCTCGGTGTCGGAGAAGATCGCCGAGATCGCCGGGGCCGAGGCGGCCGAGGGCGTCTACGCCACGATGACCCAGACCCCCGAGACCCTCCAGGGCGCCGAGACCTGGATCGCCGACTACACCAAGAAGTTCGGCTCGCCCCCCGGCCCGTACTCCAACCAGGCCTACGACGCCGTGCGCCTGGCCGCCGAGGCCGTCAAGAACGCCGGGTCCACCGACGGCGCCAAGGTCATCTCCGCGCTGGAGGCCGTCAACGGGTTCGCGATGTTCTCCGGCCCGCTGAAGTTCACCCCCGACCACACCCTGTCCACCGGCGGCTTCCAGATCCTGGTCGTGAAGTCCGGCAAGTTCGCCCTCCAGGACGCGCTCAAGTGACCGTGCGCGAGCGACACCCAGGGACGGCCGGCGCCGCGCCGGCCGTCGCCGGCCCCGGAGGAAACCTCACATGTCACAGCTGATCTGGAACGGCCTGTTCGTCGGCTCGTTCTACGCGCTGGTGGCGCTGGGCTACAGCATGGTCTACGGGATCATGAAGCTGCTCAACTTCGCCCACGGCGACATCTACATGCTGGGCGCCTTCACCGGCTTCGCCGTCCTCGGCGCGGTCGGCGGCGTCTCGCCCGGCATGGCGCTCCCCGTGCTGCTCGGCGTGCTCGTCGTCACGATGGCCGTGACGGGCCTGTCCGGCGTGGTCCTCGAACGCGTCGCCTACCGCCCCCTGCGGAACGCGCCCAGGCTCTCGCTGCTCATCACCGCCGTCGGCGCCTCCTTCGCCCTGGAGTACGGCATGCGGGCCGCTGCGGGCGCCGACCCGCAGGTCTACCCGCTGCGGCTCGGCGGCACGGCGGTCCAGGTGCTGGGCGCCCGTGTCACCTTGCAGCAGATCGCGCTCATCATCGTCGCCGTCGCCCTGATGGCCGGGCTGAACCTGCTGGTCACCCGCACCCGCGAGGGACGCGCCATGCGCGCCATCGCCCTGGACCCGCGCACGAGCGCGCTGATGGGCATCAACGTCAACGCCGTCATCTCCCGCACCTTCTTCCTCGGCTCGGCGCTGGCCGGCGCGGCCGGGGTGATGGCCGGGGCCTACTACGGCAAGATCGACTTCCTGATGGGGTTCCTCATCGGGCTCAAGGCGTTCACCTCGGCGGTGATCGGCGGCATCGGCAATATCCCCGGCACCATGCTCGGCGGCCTGCTGCTCGGCCTGCTGGAGTCCTTCGGCACCTACTGGCTCGGCGGCGAGTGGCGCGACGTGTTCGCCTTCGGGGTGCTCATCCTGTTCCTGTCCGTGCGGCCGACCGGCCTGCTCGGCGAGCGCGTGACGGAGCGGGTATGACGACCGGCGCCAAGGCGCGCGGGCGGGGGACGCCCGTCGGCCGGGCCGCGTCGCGGCTGCTGGAGAGCAAGTGGGCGGGCCTGGCCGGCCTGGCCGTCGCCGCCCTGGCCCCGTTCGTGATCGCCACCCCGTACGCGCTGTCGGTGATGACCAGCGCGGCCATCTTCGTCATGCTGGCCTCAGGCCTGAACATCGTCGTCGGCTTCTGCGGCCTGCTCGACCTCGGATACGTCGCCTTCTTCGCCGTCGGCGCCTACACCAGCGGCGTGCTGAGCACGCGGTTCGACCTTCCTCTGCTGGTCACCGTCCCCGCCGTCATCGCGGTGACCGTGGTCGCCGGCGTCGTGATCGGCGCCCCCACCCTGCGGCTGCGCAGCGACTACCTGGCCATCGTCACCCTCGGCTTCGGCGAGATCATCCGCATCACCGCCAACAACCTGGACGTCACCGGCGGCCCCTCGGGGATCTACGGCATCCCCGGCCTCGGCGGCGGCCCGGTCGTCTTCTACTACCTCACCGTGGCGATCGTGGCGCTCGCGGTCATCGGCGCCTCCCGGCTCGGCCGCTCCCGCCTCGGGCGGGCGTGGCGGTTCGTCCGCGAGGACGAGGACGCCGCCGAGGCCATGGGCGTGCACACCTACCGGGTCAAGCTGGCCGCCTACATCGCGGGCGCCATCTGGGGCGGGCTGGCCGGCGTGCTGTTCGCCGCGCAGCTGTCGGCCATCTCGCCGGGCAGCTTCACCTTCCTGCAGTCGGCCCTGGTGCTCATGGCCGTGGTGCTGGGCGGCATGGGCTCGACGCCCGGCGTCGTGATCGGCGCCATCGTCATCAGCCTGCTGCCCGAGGTGCTGCGCGACTTCGCCGACTACCGGTTCTTCGCCTTCGGCGTGCTGCTCATCGTCGTCATGCTGCTCCGCCCGCAGGGGCTGTGGCCGCACCGGTCCAGGGAGGCGAGCTCATGACCCTGCTGGCGGTGGAGGATCTGCGGCTGTCCTTCGGCGGCCTGCTGGCCATCGACGGGCTGTCGTTCACGGTCGGCGAGGCCGAGATCGTCTCGGTGATCGGCCCCAACGGGGCGGGGAAGACCTCCGCCTTCAACTGCGTGACCGGGTTCTACAAGCCCACGGCCGGGCGCGTCGTGCTGTCCGGCCGGGAGATCACCGGCCTGCGGCCCTCCCGCATCGCCGGACTCGGGGTGGCGCGGACCTTCCAGAACCTGCGGCTGTTCGGCGAGATGTCGGTGCTGGACAACGTCCGCGCCGGGGCCCACCTGTGGCTGCGGCAGAACTTCCTGGACGCTCTGCTGCACACCCCGCGCTACCGCCGCGGCGAGCGGGAGGCCACCGAGCAGGCCCACCACTGGCTCGACTTCGTGGGCCTGCGCGGCGACCGGTTCGGCGAGGCCCGCCACCTGCCCTACGGCGAGCAGCGCAGGGTCGAGATCGCCCGCGCCCTGGCGCGCAGGCCCGGCCTGCTGCTGCTGGACGAGCCGGCGGCCGGGCTCAACCACGGCGAGAAGGCCGAGATGCTGGACCTGATCCGCAGGATCCGCGGCCTCGGCGTCGCCATCGTGCTGATCGAGCACGACATGGGCCTGGTCATGGAGGTGTCCGAGCGGGTCGTCGTGCTGAACTTCGGCCGCGAGATCGCCGACGGCCGTCCTGAGGACGTGCGCCGCGACCCGGCCGTCATCGAGGCCTACCTCGGCAGCGACGACGCCGACGCCGCGGGCGGCGGGACGGCGAGGGGAGGCCACGATGGCGGCGCTTGAGATCGAGGGGCTGGACGTCCAGTACGGCGGCGTCCACGCCCTGCGCGGGATGTCGCTCACCGTCGGGGAGGGCGAGGTCGTCGCCCTGCTCGGCAACAACGGGGCCGGCAAGACCACCACCCTGTCGGCCGCCTCCGGCCTGGTGCGCCCGACCGCCGGCACGATCACCTTCCGGGGCCAGGACGTGACCCGCGCCAGGCCCGAGGCCATCGTCGCCGCCGGCCTGGTGCACGTGCCCGAGGGGCGCAGGGTCTTCAGCACCCTCACCGTGCACGAGAACCTCCAGGTCGGCGGCTACCTGGTGCGCGACCAGGCGGAGGTCCGCCGGCGCATCGAGCGGGTGTACGCGCTGCTGCCGCGCCTGGCCGAGCGCCGCGCCCAGCAGGGCGGCACGCTGTCCGGCGGCGAGCAGCAGATGCTGGCCATCGGGCGCGCGATGGTCACCGGGCCGCGCATGCTGCTGCTGGACGAGCCATCGATGGGCCTGGCCCCGCTCGTCGTCGCCTCGGTCATGGAACTGGTGCGCGAGGTCAACGCCGAAGGGGTCTCGGTGCTGCTGGTCGAGCAGAACGCCAAGGCCGCGCTCAAGATCGCCCACCGCGGCTACGTGATCGAGAACGGCCGGTGCGTGCTGGCCGGGTCGGCGGCGGAGCTGGCCGGCGACTCCCGCGTCGTCGAGGCCTACCTGGGAGGGGTCTGACATGACCGCCACGCCCGAGCCGCCCGCCCACGGCGCCGAGATCCACACCGTCGACTACCACACCGGCGGCGAGCCGTTCCGCGTCGTCACCGCCGGGGTCGAAGGCATCCCCGGCGCCACGGTCCTGGACCGCCGCGACGCGGCCCGCGCGCCCGCGATCGACCGGGTGCGCAGGCTGCTGTGCCACGAGCCGCGCGGCCACGCCGACATGTACGGCTGCTTCCTGGTCCCGCCCGACGACCCCGGCGCCCACCTGGGCGCGCTGTTCTGGCACAAGGACGGCTACTCCACCGCCTGCGGCCACGGCACGATCGCGCTCGGCGTCCACGCCGTGGAGTCCGGGCTGGTCGAGGCCGGCCCCGACGGCGACACCGACGTGGTCGTCGACGTGCCCTCGGGACGGGTCACCGCGCGCGTCCGCCGCTCCGGCGGGCTGATCGAGTCGGTGACCTTCCGCAACGTGGCCTCCCACGTCGCCGCCCGGAAGGTGCCGGTGATCGCCGTCACCGCCGGCGGCGTCGCGGCGCAGGCCGAGGTCGACATCGCCTACGGCGGAGCCCTGTACGTCTCGGTGCCCGCCGGCGCGTTCGGGCTGGCCGTGGAGCCGCGCCACCTCACCGAGCTGATCGTCCTCGGCCGCTCGATCAAGGCGTTCCTCGCCGACCACCCCGCCGCGCGGCATCCCGCCGACGACCGGCTGTCGGGCATCTACGGGGTGATCTTCTACGACGAGCTCGCGCCGGGCCGCCAGCGCAACGTCACCGTCTTCGCCGACGGCGAGGTGGACCGCTCGCCCTGCGGGTCCGGTACCGCCGCCCGGCTCGCCCTGCTGCACGCCGACGGCTTCACCGGGGAGCTCGTCCACGAGAGCATCGTCGGGAGCGTGTTCACCGGGCGGGTGGCCGAGGAGCACGAAGACGCCGTCATCCCCGAGATCACCGGCATGGCCTACCGGACCGGCGTCCACCGGTTCACCATCGACCCGCGCGACGCCCTCGGGGCGGGGTTCACGCTGCGATGAGCGCGCTGCCGTATCTCGACGGGGACACCGTGCGGGCGCTGATGCCGATGGACCGCGCCGTGCGCGTCCTGCACGACGCGCTGCGCGCCGGGCTCGACCCCGACGGCGGCCCGCCCCGCGCCGTGGCCGCCGTGCCCGCCGGTCAGCTCCTGCTGATGCCCGCCTGGCACGGCCGGCACGCGGGGGTCAAGGTCGCCGGGGTGGCGCCCGGCAACCCGGCGCGCGGGCTGCCGCGCATCCAGGGCGCCTACCTGCTGCTCGACGGGGACACCCTGGCCCCGCTGGCCGCGATGGACGGGGCCGCGCTCACCGCGCTGCGCACGCCCGCGGTCTCGGCGCTGGCCGCGGGGTTCCTGGCCCGGCCGGACGCGCGCTCGCTGACCGTCTTCGGCACCGGGCCCCAGGCGCGGGGCCACGTCGAGGCGCTGCGTTCCGTCCGCCCCGTCGAGCGGGTCACCGTCGTGGCCCGTGACCCCGCCCGCGCTCGCGCGTTCGCCGAGCGGTGCGCCGGCCTCGGCCTCGCCGCGACGGCTCTGCGCATCGCCGGCGACGCCGTCCCGACTGGCGACGCCGTCCCGACTGGCGACGCCGTCCCGACTGGCGACGCCGTCCCGACTGGCGACGCCGTCCCCGCCGGCGACGCCGTCCTGGCCGGTCGGGCCGTCCTGGCCGGTCGGGCCGTCCCGGCCGGTGGGGCCGGATCGGCGGGGACGGCGGAGGTGGAGGAGGCGGTGGCGTCCGCCGACCTGATCGCCTGCTGCACGAGCGCCAGACAGCCGCTGTTCCCGGGCGCGCTCGTCGCCGACGGCGCCACCGTCGTCGCGGTCGGGTCGCACGAGCCGGACGCCCGCGAGATCGACGGTGAGCTGGTCGCGCGGGCGACCGTGGTCGTCGAGTCCCGGGCCGCCGCGCTCGCGGAGGCGGGCGACCTGGTCATCCCCGTCAAGACGGGCTTGATCGGAGTCGGCCACATCGCGGGCGACCTCGCCGAGCTCGTGCGGGGCGGCGTCGAGCCGGGCCCCGGCCCTCGCGTGTTCAAGAGCGTGGGCATGGCCTGGGAGGATCTGGTCGTGGCGGCCGCCGTCCACGAGGCGTGGGCGGGCCGATGAGCCTGGGGAGGGGTGCCGGCATGGCGAGGGCCGAGCGAGGTGGCCGGGCGTGCGCGCCCGCGCCGCATGACCGCGTGAGCGGCTCCGGGGAGCGTGTCCGGGCGGGGCTCTCCGGGCGGGGTGGTCGGGCGTGAGCGAGGAGGGGAGGCTGGACCTGCCCGTCATGGGCGGGCGCCAGAGCCTGCGCGAGCAGGTCGCCCAGGCGCTGCGCGACGCGCTGGTGGCCGCCGAGATGCGCCCCGGCGTGGTGTACTCCGCACCGGTGCTGGCCGCGCAGTTCGGCGTGTCGGCCACCCCGGTGCGCGAGGCGATGCTCGACCTGGCCAAGGAGGGCCTGGTCGAGGCGGTGCGCAACAAGGGGTTCCGGGTCACCGAGCTGTCCGAGCGCGACCTGGACGAGCTCACCGAGATCCGCAGGTTGCTGGAGGTCCCCACGGTC
The DNA here is from genome assembly GCF_042665155.1 of Sphaerisporangium rhizosphaerae. NCBI lineage: Bacteria > Bacillati > Actinomycetota > Actinomycetes > Streptosporangiales > Streptosporangiaceae > Sphaerisporangium > Sphaerisporangium rhizosphaerae. The sequence goes on from NZ_JBHTCG010000020.1 coordinate 29,233, forward strand.
GCCCGGCTGGCGGGCGCCCCCGCCGCCGGGGACGCCGAGCGGCTGCGGCCGGTGGCCGAGGAGATCGTCTCGGCGGCCGAGCGCGGCGACCTGCTGGCCTACGTCAACGCCGACCTGCGCTTCCACATGGACCTGCTGGCCCTGGCCGGCAACGCCCACCTGGTGGAGATCGCCCGCGACCTGCGCTACCGCGCCCGGTTGTACGGCCTGAAGACCATGTCCGAGCGGGGCACGCTGGCCGACTCCGCCCGCGAGCACCTGGACATCCTGGACGCCCTCGCCCGCGGCGACGCCGAGGCCACCCGCACCCTCATGGACCACCACATCCAGCACGTGCGGGGCATCTGGGCCGACCGCCCGGAGTGACGAAGGGCCCCAAGGCCGGTACGCCGGAACCGCGGCCCGTCCCGCCCGTCCGCCCGTCTACGCGGTGAGGCGCCGCTCGAAGCCGGTGACCATGGCGAGCAGGCCGGCCTCGAACCACTCGTCGTAGAACGCCGCCACGGCGGGGTCGGCGACCGGGGCGGCCGGCCGCGTCCCCAGTGGGCGGCCGACCTGGGCCAGGGCGTGGCCGAGGACGTAGACGCCCACCGACTGCACGGCGGTCAGGGCGTCCTGCCGGGCGACGCCCGAGGCGGCGAAGCGCTCCAGCAGGCCGGCCAGCAGGGTGAGACCGGTGTCGACGTCGACGGGATGGGTGGCCAGCAGGGGCACGGCGTCGGGGTGGGCGAGCAGCGTCCGCCGGTAGGCGAGGGCGAACAGACGCAGGGCCTCGGTCCACGGGACGGCCGGGACGGGCTCGGCGACCGCCTCGGCGAACAGGTGGCCGACCAGCGCGGTGAGCAGGGCGTCGCGGTTGGGCAGGTGCCGGTACAGGGACATGGCCGCCACATCGAGACGGGTGCCCAGGCGGCGCATGGTCAGCGCCTCCAGCCCCTCGGCGTCGAGGATCTCCACCGCCGCGGCCACGATGCGCTCGCGGCTGAGCACGGCGGGCCGGCCGCCGCGCCCGGCCGCGCGGGGCCGGCTCCCCGCTGGTGGGTTCATGCGGTCAGGGTAGCGGCGAGGGTGGTCGCGAGCATCAGCAGGGAAAGCGCGCCCACCACCATGTGCTGGACGTCGATCACGACGTCGTGGCCGGCGGTGGGCAGGATCTTCAGCGTGCGGGCGTAGTCGCGCAGGTAGGTCTCCCGCTGGGCGGCGGAGGCGGGGCGGAAGTAGGGCACCCACCAGTTCCACAGGTGGCCGCCCGCGACCAGGCAGCACAGCAGGGTGGCCGTGGCGAGCGACCAGGTCTGGTGCAGGGCGACCCCCGCGGCGATCAGCAGGGGGAAGGGGTAGTTGATCGCCGCCGCGGCCAGCCGACGGCCGACGTTGCCGGGGGCCAGGTCGTTGAGCGGGAACATGGGCACCCACTCGGTCACGGCCAGCCAGGCCAGCCAGACGAGCGGGACGAGGATCGCGAGCGTGGTCATGGCGCCTCCATGTAGTTTGTGTACAAGGTAAGCTTACGTCGTACACAAACTAGGACGCAAGAGTCCGGCCGGGTCCGGTGACCGAACGTTAAAGGATGTTGACTGAGTAGGTAATACAGGGAAAGCTGGGACGGGACGGAGACCGGCCGCTCCCGAACGACCGTGGAGGCTCCATGAGCGTCACCGACGAACTGCTCGCCAACGCCGAGCGCTACGCGGCGGACTTCGGCAAGGGGCACCTGCCGCTGCCGCCCGCCCGGCAGGTCGCCGTCCTGGCCTGCATGGACGCCCGCCTCAATGTGTACGGGCTGCTCGGGCTCGCCGAGGGCGACGCGCACGTCATCCGCAACGCCGGCGGAGTGGTCACCGCCGACGGGCGCCGCAGCCTCGCCATCAGCCAGCGCCTGCTCGGCACCCGCGAGATCATCCTCATCCACCACACCGACTGCGGCATGCTGACCTTCACCGACGACGCCTTCAAGGAAGCCATCGCCGGCGAGACCGGCCTCAAGCCCGAGTGGGCCGCCGAGGCGTTCGCCGACCTGGACGAGGACGTCCGCCAGTCCATCGCCCGCGTCCACGCCGACCCGTTCATCCCCGTCAAGGACTCGGTCCGCGGCTTCGTCTACGAGGTGGAGACCGGCCGGCTCCGCGAGGTGAAGGCCTGACGGGCGGCCGGGCGAGGCCGCCGGCGTCGGGGGACGCGGGCGCGCGGCGGGTGGGCGGCGGTCAGGCGGTGCGGGCGGTCACGTGCTGCGGGTCGCCCCGGCGGAGGCGATGACGACGCAGATGATGGCCGCCCATTCGCGCACATGGAGGACCTCGCCGAGCACCACGAGCCCGACCAGGGCGGCCATGGCGGGTTCCAGGCTCATCAGGATGCCGAAGACCCGCTTGGGCATCCGCCGCAGCGCCTCCAGCTCCACGCTGTAGGGGATGACCGACGACAGCAGGCCGACGCCCGCTCCGAGCAGCAGGAGCTCGGGGGTGAGCAGCGCCGTGCCGCCGCTGGTCACCCCGATCGGCGCGATCACGACCACCGCGACCAGCATGGCGAACGACAGCCCCGAGGTCCCCGGGAACCGGCCGCCCACGGCGGCCGAGAGCAGGATGTAGGCGGCCCAGCACCCGCCCGCCACGGCGGCGAACGCGATGCCGGCCCAGTTCAGCCCGCTCGTCTGGCCCCACGGCGCGAGCAGCAGGATGCCGGTGGCGGCCAGCGCCACCCACAGCAGGTCCTTGCGCCGGTGTGAGGCGGCGACCGCGACTCCGAGCGGTCCGAGGAACTCGATGGTCACGCAGATGCCCATCGGCAACCGGGCCAGGGCCTCGTAGAACGAGAGGTTCATCACGCCCAGCGTCACGCCGAAGGCCGCCCCAGCGGCCAGGTCGCGCCGGCTCAGCCCGCGCAGGCGGGGCCGGGCGACCACGGTGAGAATGGCCGCGCCCGCCGCGATGCGCAGGAACACCACCGCGCTGGGCGGCAGCGCGGCGAACAGGTTCTTCGCCAGGCCGGCGCCGATCTGCACCGACAGGATCGCCAGGATCACCAGTCCGGACGGGGGCACGGCGCCGATCGCGGCGCGCGCCATGGCGCCCGGCCGCGCCCGGCCCCGGGGGAAGGGGCCGGCGGAGGAGGACAGGGAGTGCACGGTCATGGGCGTCGGTCCTCGGATTCCTCGCACGGGGCGTGCGGTCGGGGAGGCGGGGCGGCCGGCCGCTCACCGGCGGCACTCCGGCGCGTTAGAGCATAGGCCGCCGGACTCCTCAGATCGGCCACGGGGCCGCACGGGCCGTCGGCGCCGGTGTCGTCGACGGACCGGCGTCGCCGATGACCGACGTGCCGCCACCGCGGCGTTCCGCGGGCAACGCGCGCCGGCCGACACGGCCCACGCGCGGGCGCCCTGACTTCTATGACAAGGTCGGCGAGGCGCGTAGGGTGAGAGAAGCGGTGACTTGCTCGCGCCCGGTTTGAGCGCATAGGCGATTTCTCTCGCACCGTGGGATCGGAATCCGATCGTGACAGCCCTGTCGATTCAGATGGCGCACGAACAAGACCGCACCACTCTCGCCCTGATCGGTGACCTCGACATGACCTCGGCCGTCCACCTGGACGACGCCGTCGAGGCGGCACTGTACGACGGTCATCGGCACCTCACCGTGGACACTTCCGAACTGGCCTTCTGCGACTCCTCGGGACTGTGGGCGTTGCTGCGGGCCCAGCGCGCCCTGGCGCAGGCCCAGGGCACCATGGCGCTCACAGGCGTTCATGGCGTCCTGCTGCGCGTCCTGGACGTCACCCGGCTCACCGACGCCTTCACCATCCACATCCCGGCCGCCACTGCCTGCCGGGCACCGCACCGGGTGCCCATCAGAACCCGGTCGGCGTAGTCCGGCGCCTCACTCCCAGCGGAACAAACGGGACGCCAGGGCCAGGGAGACGACGGCCCACACCAGCAGGACGAGCACGTCGCGCGCAGGGAAGCCGCTCGCCCCGGACAGCACCGCGCGCACCCCCTCGGTCAGCGCCGTGATCGGCAGCAGCTCCACGACGGCGCGCAGCGGGTGCGGGAAGGCCGACACCGGCACCACCACGCCGCCGAGGCCGAGCAGCACCAGGTAGACGAGGTTGGCGGCCGCCAGTGTGGCCTCGGCGCGCAAAGTGCCCGCCATCAGCAGGGCCAGCCCGCTGAATGCGGCCGTGCCGAGCAGGAGCAGCAGCGCGGCCCACAGCGGGTTGCCCCGGGGATGCCAGCCCATGGCCAGGGCGACGGCCGCAACGACCACGACCTGCAGCGCCTCCACGGTGATCACCGCGAGGGTCTTGGCCAGCAGCAGGCCGGGCCGGGACAGGGGAGTGGCGCCCAGGCGCTTGAGCACCCCGTACCGCCGTTCGAAGCCGGTGCCGATCGCCTGCCCGGTGAAGGCCGTGGACATGATCGCGAGCGCGAGCACGCCGGGGGTGACGAAGTCGACCCGCCTGCCGGGCACCTCCAGCAACGGGATCGCGGAGAAGCCCACCAGCACCAGGATCGGGATGATCAGCGTGAGCAGGAGCTGCTCGCCGTTGCGCAGCACGGCCCGGATCTCCGCGCCGGCCTGCGCGAGCACCATGCGGCGCAGCGGCGCCGCTCCCGGAGCCGGCGTGAAGTCGAGCACGGGCGCGGTCACCGGGATCTCCTCAGGAGCATCGGGGTCAGGGAGTGGGCGCCCGGCACCGCGATGCCCGCGGGGGCCGGGACGCGAGCGGTGGCGGCCAGGGCGAGGGCGCGCGAGCGCGGAGGGGTCATCGCAGTTCCCGTCCGGTGAGTTCGAGGAAGACGTCCTCCAGGGTGCGGCGCTCGACGCTCAGGTCGTCGGTGGTGACGCCCTCGGAGGCGCACCAGGCGGTCACCGTGCCCAGCAGTTCGGGACCCACGTGGCCCTCGATGACGTAGTGGCCGCTCGGGGACTCCTTGGCCGTGCTCCCCGTGGGCAGCGCGTTCAGCAGTTCGTCCAGGTCGAGCCCGGGGCGCGCCCGGAAGCGCAGCTGGCGCTCGGCCCCGGTGAGCGACCGGGGGCTGCCCTCGGCCACGACCCTGCCGCGGTCGATGATGACGACCTTGTCGGCGAGCTTCTCGGCCTCGTCCATGTGGTGGGTGGTCAGCACCGTGGAGACCCCGCGGGCGCGCAGCTCGGCGATGACGTCCCAGCAGGCGTGCCGCGCCTGCGGGTCGAGCCCGGCGGTCGGCTCGTCGAGGAAGACCAGCTCGGGCCGGCCGATGATCGCGGCCGCCAGCGACAGGCGCTGCTGCTGGCCGCCGGACAGGCGGCGGTAGGGGGTGCGGGCGTGCTCGGTCAGGCCGAGCCGGTCGAGCAGGGCGCCGGAGTCGAGAGGGGCGGCGTGGAAGCGGGCCACCAGCCGCAGCCACTCCCCGGCGCGGGCGGCCGGGGGCACGCCGCCGGACTGCGGCATCACCCCGACCCGGGGTTTGAGCGCGGCCCCGTCGCGCGCGGGATCCAGGCCGAGCACGCGCACGGTGCCGCCGTCGGCGCGCCGGAACCCCTCGCAGATCTCCACGGTGGAGGTCTTGCCCGCGCCGTTGGGGCCGAGGATCGCGGTGACCGCGCCGCGTTCGGCGACGAGGCTCAGACCGTTGATCGCGAGCGTGCGGCCGTATCGCTTGACCAGGTCGGTGAGCGCGACGGCTGGGGCGTTCATGAGGACGAGTCTAGGGACCGCGCGCCGCGGTCCCGGCGGCGACCGGGGCGTCCGGTGCCGCGCGACGGTAAAGCTTCGCGTGCCGCGTGACGGTAAAGCTTCGCAGCACTTCCCATCAAGGCGGGCGGTCGCGGGACATGTCGGCCGTGTCGCCGTGTGAGGCTGACGCTCGTCCCCTGCCGCGCCCGCGCGGACGCGGGTGGCGGCTCGGGCGTGAACATCCGCCGTCAAGGAGGTCCGGCATGCCCACGCGTACCGGTTACAAGCCCGGCGTGCCCTGCTGGGTGGACCTCGCCAGCACCGACCTCACCGCGTCGGTCGCCTTCTACGAGGCGCTGTTCGGCTGGCGGGCCGCGTTCGACACCTGCGGGGAAGCGGGGGTGTACGGCCGTTTCTCCCAGGGGGGCAGGCTGGTGGCGGGCATCGGCCCGACGTTCTCCCCTGACCGTCCCTCGGCCTGGAACACCTACTTCGCCACCGGGGACGCCGAGTCGGCCACCGAGCGGGTCAAGGAGGCGGGGGGACGGGTCGCCGTCGGGCCGGTCCAGGTCTTCGACGAGGGCACCATGGCGGTCTTCCAGGACCCTGAAGGCGCCTCGTTCCTGGTCTGGGAGCCGGTGCGGCACCAAGGCGCGCAGCTCGTGGACGAGCCGGTCGCGCTCTGCTGGAGCGAGCTGGTCTGCCGCGACCCCGAGGGGGCGAGGGCCTTCTACGGCGAGGTCTTCGGCTGGAGCGCCCGGAGCCTGACGGGCCCCGGGGGCGGCGACCGCGCCGAGTGGCTGCTGGACGGCAGGCCCGTGGCCGGCCTGCGGGCCATGAACGGAGTGCCCTCCCCGCCCGGCCGCGGGACGCCGTCCCTGGGGGAGCGGGTGGCGCCGTCTCCGGGAGGTGCGCCGTCCGTGCCGGAGGCAGGTACGCGGTCCGTGCCGGAGGCAGGTACGCCGCCCGTGCCGGACCGCGGGGCGCCGTCCGTGCCGGACCGCGGGGCGCCGTCCGTGCCGGACCGCGGGGCGCCGTGCTCGCCGGACGCGCCGCACTGGCTGGCGGTCTTCGCCGTGGCCGGCTGCGAGGCCACCGCCGTCCTTGCTGAACGGTGCGGCGGCGCGGTCGTGAGCCCGCCGCGGGACCTGCCCGCCGGACGGCACGCCGTGCTCGCCGATCCGTGCGGCGCCGTCTTCGCCGTCATGGCTCCGAGCCCTCCCGGCGGAGCCCGCCCGGCGCTCCCCTCGTCCGGGGAGAGCGGACCTCCTCTTAACGGGCAGATTGCGCCCCGAGGGTAGAATCGCCTGGTAGCGGGGCTACCGGCAGGGTCCACCATGAACGCAACCCGATCAGGACGGAGTGTCGGAAGAGGGCTGACACCCCTCATGCTCATCGCGAGCAGCGTGCTCGCGATGCTGGTCGGGCTTGTCTTCGGGGCGCCGTTCTGGGCGATCACCGACCTGCTCCGCGCGACGGACGCGCGAGAGCACACCCGCGTCACGCTCGTCGAGATGAACGGCCTCCAGAAGCTCGTCCTCGACCTAGAGACGGGGGCGCGCGGCTACCTCATCACCCGGCAGCAGCGTTTCCTCCAGCCGTGGGAGGCCGCCAGGGAGGCCTTCCCGGGGGAGGCGCGGAAGGTGATCGCTCTCGCCCGCACGACCGAGCTGCGGCGCCAGGCCGTCGAGATCGCCGGTGACGGCGATTCCTTCCTCCGCGACTATTCGGTCCCGCTGGTCGAGGCGGCGAAGCGGGGCGATCCATCCGCCTGGAGCGTGGCGACGACGGTGGAAGGGAAACGACGCGTCGACCACTTCAGGGCTCAGTTCGACCGGTTCGACCGCGAGGCGCGGTCCATATTGGCGGCGCAGGAGCAGGCCGCCGAGGCCAAGGTTCGCTGGGCGACCGCGGCGGCGGCCGGCGGACTGGTGGCATCGGTCCTCCTCATCGCCGGTTACAACGGGTATCTGACACGGGCGATCGTCCGGCCGGTGCGCCGGGCGGCCGCCGTCGCCACCAGGCTCGCCGGCGGTGACCTCTCGGCGCGCATGCCCGAAACCGGCACCGGCGAGATCGGGGAGCTCGAAGCCGCGTTCAACGGCATGGGGAGTTCGCTGGAGGAGAGCCGCAGGCTGGCGGACGAGGCGCACATGCGCCTCAAGCTGCTGTACGAGGCCGGCACGGCGGTGGGCACCACGCTCGACGTGGGCCGGACGGCGGAAGAACTGGTGCAGGTGGTGGTCCCCGAGTTCGCCGACTTCGTCACCATCGACCTGGCGGTGTCCGTGCAGCGAGGTGAGGAGCACCCTCCGGCCGAGTGGGAGCAACTGTGCCGGGTGGCCAGGGGAGGCAGCGGGGAGGTCCTCCCCTTCCAGCCGGCGGGCAGCCTGATCACCTGGCGGCCGTCCACCCCCCAGGCGGACAGTCTTCGCCACGGGATCACCATGGTCGAGCCCGACCTGCGGGGTGGCACCGCATGGCGGTCCCAGGACGGCGAGGAGGCCGCGCGGATCCTCGATCGCGGCTGCCATTCGCTGATCACGACCCCGCTGTCCGCTCATGGAATGCGGATGGGCGTGGTCAGCTTCTGGCGCTCGCATCCGCACGAGGCATTCGACGATGAGGATCTGTCCTACGCGGCGGAGCTGGTCGCCAAGGCCGGCGTCGCCATCGACAACGCCCGCCGCTACACCCAGGAGCGCGACACGGCGCTGACCCTGCAGCGCAGCCTGCTGCCCCAGCGGCTGTGCGACCGGCCGGCGGTGGAGATCGCCTACCGTTACCTGCCCGCGGGTGTGCAGGCGGGTGTGGGGGGCGACTGGTTCGACGTGATCCCCCTGTCCGGTTGCCGGGTCGCCCTGGTCATCGGGGACGTCGTCGGCCACGGCATCCACGCCTCCGCCACCATGGGGCGGCTGCGCACCGCCGTGCGCACGCTGGCCGACGTCGACCTGCCGCCCGACGAGCTTCTCACCCATCTGGACGACCTGGTCATCCACCTGCTCAACGAGCAGCAACCCGGCGCGTCCGAAGGCGAGGCGGCGGTCTTCGGGGAGCTGGGAGCCACGTGCGTGTACGCCGTCTACGATCCGGTCTCGCGGTGCTGCACCATGGCCACCGCCGGTCACTTCCTGCCCGTCCTGATCATGCCCGACGGCACCACGGAGGTCGTGAACGGGCCCGTCGGCCCTCCCCTCGGCATCGGCGGCCTGCCCTTCGAGACCACCGAGCTGTTCCTGGCCCCCGGCAGCGTGATCGCCCTGTTCACCGACGGCCTGGTCGAAGTCCGCGACCGCGACATCGAGCAGGGGCTCGCCGAGTTGCGCCGTGCCCTGGCGATGCCGGCGGCGTCGCTCGAAGACGCCTGCGACCTCGTGACCGGTGCGCTGCTCGACGGTCGTCGCGCGGCCGATGACGCGGCCCTTCTCCTCGCCCGCACCGGAGCCCTCTCTCCGGACCGGTTCGCCACGTGGGACGTCCCTGCCGACCCGGCCCGGGTCTCGCACGCCCGCCGGCTGGCCATGGACCAGCTCCACGCCTGGGGCCTGGACGAGATGAAGTTCATCACCGAACTCGTGGTCAGCGAACTGGTCACCAACGCCATCCGCCACGCGGCTCCCCCGATCCAGCTGCGGCTGATCCGCGGCAACACGCTGATCTGCGAGGTCTCGGACGGCAGCAGCACCGCGCCCCACTTGCGCCGAGCCCGCGTCTTCGATGAGGGTGGCCGCGGGCTGCTGCTGGTCGCACAGCTGACCCAGGGCTGGGGGACGAGGCAGACCACCTCGGGCAAGACGATCTGGTGCGAACAGGTTCTGCCGGCCTCCGTGCCGAGCGACGGGGCACGCGAGGCGTTCCCGGAAGTCGTGTGAGCGTGGCGTCACCGGCGGCGAGATTTTGCGCCCGCTCCCGCGGACGGTCCATGGCCGGTTCGAGGGCGTCCGTTTCGAGGGCGTCCGCGAAGACGGGGACCGGAAAGTTATGGCGAACCGGGAATTAGGCGGGCTTTGTAGGGGTTGGGGGTTCCTCGCCCCCTTGTGGGCTGTTTGATACCTCAGCTCACGAAAGGGATCGCATGCGCGCGACCGCTGTGCAGCAAGACGCCCCGGCGGATCGCTCCGCCGGCCAGAGGCGCCGGCGGGGAGTGCTCGTGCTCATCCTGGGCGCGCTGTCGGCGATCGGGCCGCTGTCCATCGACATGTACCTGCCCGCGCTGCCGGCCATCAGCGGGGAGATGATGACCGGGGCCGCCCAGATCCAGCTCACGCTGACCGCCTGCCTGGTCGGGGTCTCGGTGGGCCAGCTCGTCGCCGGGCCGCTGAGCGACGTGCGGGGACGGCGCGGCCCGCTGATCTTCGGGGTCGGCGCCTACGCGCTCGCCTCGCTGCTGTGCGCGTTCGCCCCCACGGTCTGGGCGCTGGTCGGGCTGCGCCTGGTGCAGGGCCTGGCCGGCGGCGCGGCGCTGGTGATCGTCCGGGCGATCGTGCGCGACCTCTACGACGGACCGGCGATCGCGCGCATCTTCGCGACGCTGATGCTGGTGAGCGGGCTGGCGCCCATCCTGGCCCCGATCGCCGGGGCCCAGTTGCTGCGGGTCACCTCCTGGCGCGGGGTGTTCGTCGCCCTCGGCGCCGCCGGGCTGGTCCTGCTGCTGGCCGTGCTGGCCGGGGTGCGCGAGACGCTGCCGGCCGGGGAGCGGGGCGGCGGCGGGTTGCGGCACACTCTGGCGATCTTCGGAGTGCTGCTGCGCGACCGGTCGTTCATGGCGGCGGCGATGGCGGGCGGGCTCGGCTTCGCCGGCATGTTCGCCTACATCTCGGGGTCGCCGTTCGTGCTCCAGGAGATCTACGGGGTGTCCCCGACCGGCTTCTCGGTGATCTTCGCGACCAACGCGCTCGGCCTGACCCTGATGGCCCAGGTGGGCGGCCGGGCCGCGGGCCGGGTCCCCCCGGCGCGGCTGGTGCTGATCGGCCTGCTGCTGGGCGTGATCGGCGCCGCCGGTCTGGCCGGCGCCGTGCTCGCCGGCCTCGGCCTGCCCGTGGTGGTCGCCTCGCTGTTCACGCTGATGTGCGGGGCCGGGCTCTCGCTGCCCGGGTCGGGGGCGCTCGCGCTGGCCGGCCAGGCGCCCCAAGTGGCCGGCAGCGCCTCCGCGCTGCTCGGCCTGCTGCAGTTCGGCTTCGGCGGGCTGTCCGCGCCGCTCGCGGGCCTTGGCGGCACCGGGACGGCGCTGCCGATGGCGCTGGTCATGGTGGTGCTCACCGTGGCGGCCCTGATGACCTTCCTCGGGCTGCGCCGCCGCACGCCCGCGACCGGCGTTTCCCCAGCTTAGGTAAGCCTTACCTGCGTGACGTACCCCATGAACGTCGAGTTGTGTGCCGGGAAGGAATTACGGCACACTGATGTTGTGAAAAACGTGACCGGGATGACGAACGCCGAGAAGGGCGCCGAGCGCGGTACGCGCGCGCGCGTCGCACGGCTCATCCTGGAGCACGGCCCGATCAACGCCGCCGCCCTGGGCGAGCGGCTCGGGCTGACACCGGCGGCGGTGCGCAGGCACCTCGACGCGCTGCTCGCCGAAGGCATGATAGAGCCCCGCACGGTGCGTCCCCGCGGTCAGCGCGGGCGCGGACGGCCCGCCAAGCTGTTCGTGATCACCGACGCGGGCCGCAGCGCCTTCGTGCACGCCTACGACGGCCTGGCCGGGGGCGCCCTGCGCTTCCTCGCCGAGCGCGCGGGCGAGGAGGCCGTCGCGGAGTTCGCCCGGTCCCAGGTGAGCGGCCTGGTGCGGCGGCTGGCCCCGGCGATGAGCGAGGTGCCCGCCGACCAGCGGGTGCGCGTGCTCGCCGAGGCGCTGACCGCAGACGGCTATGCCGCCTCGGCCAGCCAGGCGAAGTCGGGCGGCGAGCAGTTGTGCCAGCACCACTGCCCCGTGGCGCACGTGGCGGCGGAGTTCCCGCAGTTGTGCGAGGCCGAGACCGAGGCCTTCGGGCAGCTTCTCGGCACCCCCGTCCAGCGCCTGGCGACCATCGCCCACGGCGACGGGGTGTGCACCACCCACGTGAGCCCGAGGGCGCTGGCCGCACAGCGGAACCAACCTGTGACCCCCCGGCGCACCGCGACCGTGGACACCTCAGACGACTCCGGCGATGTGACCATAAGCACTTCGCGGAACGCGATCGAGAGCAAGGAGACCGGAAGGTGACTCTCACCGACCGCCCGGAGCTTGAAGGCCTCGGGAATTACAAGTTCGGCTGGGCCGACGCCGACGTGGCCGGCGCGACCGCGCGCCGCGGCCTGTCCGAAGAGGTCGTGCGAAACATCTCCGCGTTGAAGAACGAGCCCGAGTGGATGCTCGACCTGCGGCTGAAGGGCCTTCGCCTGTTCGGCAAGAAGCCCATGCCCACGTGGGGGTCCGACCTGTCGGGCATCGACTTCGACAACATCAAGTACTTCGTCCGCTCCACCGAGAAGCAGGCCGCCTCCTGGGACGAGCTGCCGGCGGACATCAAGAACACCTACGACAAGCTCGGCATCCCCGAGGCCGAGAAGCAGCGCCTGGTCGCCGGCGTCGCCGCGCAGTACGAGTCCGAGGTCGTCTACCACAAGATCCGTGAGGACCTCGAGGAGAAGGGCGTCATCTTCCTCGACACCGACACCGGTCTCAAGGAGCACCCCGAGATCTTCAAGGAGTACTTCGGGTCGGTCATCCCGGTCGGCGACAACAAGTTCGCCTCGCTGAACACCGCGGTGTGGTCGGGCGGCTCGTTCATCTACGTGCCGCCGAACGTGAACGTCGAGATCCCGCTGCAGGCCTACTTCCGGATCAACACCGAGAACATGGGCCAGTTCGAGCGCACGCTGATCATCGTCGACGAGGGCTCCTACGTCCACTACGTCGAGGGCTGCACGGCGCCGATCTACTCCTCCGACTCGCTGCACAGCGCGGTCGTCGAGATCATCGTGAAGAAGAACGCCCGGTGCCGTTACACGACCATCCAGAACTGGTCGAACAACGTCTACAACCTGGTGACCAAGCGCGCCGTCGCCTACGAGGGCGCCACCATGGAGTGGATCGACGGCAACATCGGCTCCAAGGTCACGATGAAGTACCCCGCCGTGTACCTCATGGGCGAGCACGCCAAGGGCGAGACGCTGAGCGTCGCCTTCGCCGGCGAGGGCCAGCACCAGGACGCCGGCGCCAAGATGGTGCACCTGGCGCCCAAGACCTCCTCGACGATCGTCTCCAAGTCGGTCGCGCGCGGCGGCGGCCGCACCTCCTACCGGGGCCTGGTCCAGATCGAGGAGGGCGCGGCGGGCTCGGCCTCCACGGTCAAGTGCGACGCCCTGCTCATCGACCAGATCAGCCGCTCCGACACCTACCCCTACGTCGACGTCCGCGAGGACGACGTCTCCATGGGGCACGAGGCGACCGTCTCCAAGGTGTCGGACGACCAGCTGTTCTACCTCATGAGCCGCGGCCTGAACGAGGACGAGGCCATGGCGATGATCGTGCGCGGCTTCGTCGAGCCGATCGCCCGCGAGCTGCCCATGGAGTACGCGCTCGAGCTGAACCGGCTCATCGAGCTGCAGATGGAAGGAGCGGTGGGCTGACCATGGGGCTGGATTCCAAGCCACTGTCGACCCTGCACGGCAAGGCCTCCTACAAGCTGGAGGACTTCCCGGTCCCCACCGGCCGCGAGGAGGCCTGGCGCTTCACGCCGCTGTCGCGGCTGCGCGGCCTGCACGACGGCACCGCCGCGGGCTCGGGCACGGTCGTCGTCAACGTGGACGCCGCGCCCGAGGTCTCGGTCGAGACCGTCGGCCGCGACGACCCCCGCATCGGCAAGGCGTTCGCGCCGACCGACCGGGTCAGCGCCCAGGCGTTCACCTCCTTCGAGAAGGCCACCGTGATCACGGTGCCGAAGGAGGCCGTCACCTCCAGGCCGACCGTCATCAGCCTGCGCGGCGAGGGCGGCGGCGCGGTGTACGGCCACATCGTGGTCGCCGTCGAGCCGCTCGCCGAGGCCGTGGTCGTGCTCGACCACCAGGGCAGCGCGGTGTACGCCGACAACGTCGAGTTCGTCGTCGGCGACGGCGCCAAGCTGAAGGTCGTCAGCCTGCAGGACTGGGCCGACGACGCCGTGCACGTCTCCCAGCACCACGCCCACCTGGGCAGGGACGCCACCTACCGGAGCTTCGCCGTCACCCTCGGCGGAGACCTGGTGCGCCTGTCGCCGTCGGTGACCTACACCGGCCGCGGCGGGGACGCCGACCTGAGCGGGCTGTACTTCGTGGACGCCGGCCAGCACATCGAGCACCGCCTGCTGGTCGACCACAGCGTCCCCGACTGCCGCAGCAACGTCGACTACCGCGGCGCCCTGCAGGGCGACGACGCGCACGCCGTCTGGATCGGCGATGTGATCATCCGCGTCGAGGCGACCGGCACCGACACCTACGAGCTCAACCGCAACCTCATCCTCACCGACGGCGCCCGCGCCGACTCGGTGCCGAACCTGGAGATCCTCACCGGCGAGGTCGCCGGCGCCGGCCACGCCTCGGCGTCCGGCCGCCTGGACGACGAGCACCTGTTCTACCTGCAGGCTCGGGGCATCCCGTTCGACGAGGCGCGCCGCCTGGTCATCCGCGGGTTTTTCGCCCAGCTCATCCAGAAGATCGAGGTCGAGGAGATCCGCGAGCGGGTTCTGGCCGCGGTGGAGGCGGAGCTCGGCTCATGACGTTCATCAAGGCCTGCACGATCTCCGACATCCCCGACGGCGGGGTCGTCGGCGTCGAGGTCGCGGGCACGCCGGTCGCGCTGGTCCGCAAGGACGGCGAGGTGTTCGCCCTGCACGACGTGTGCTCGCACGCCGAGGTGCGCCTCAGCGAGGGCGACGTCTACGACGACACCCTGGAGTGCTGGCTGCACGGGTCGTGTTTCGACGTGCGCAGCGGCAAGCCCACCGGGCCGCCCGCGGTGCGCCCGGTCCCTGTCTACCGAGTGAAGCTCGAAGGCGACGACGTGCTCGTCTCGCTCGACGGCGCAGACCATGCTGAAAATGGGGAGTCTTAAGTGTCCACGCTGGAAATTCGTGACCTGCATGTCGCCGTGGAGGACAAGGAGATCCTGCGCGGCGTCAACCTGACCGTCCGCGCGGGGGAGACCCACGCCCTCATGGGCCCCAACGGGTCGGGCAAGTCGACGCTCGCCTACGCCGTCGCCGGCCACCCGAAGTACACCATCACCTCCGGCACGGTCACCCTCGACGGCGAGGACGTGCTGTCGCTGACGGTGGACGAGCGCGCCCGCGCCGGGCTGTTCCTCGCCATGCAGTACCCCGTCGAGGTGCCCGGCGTCTCGGTGTCGAACTTCCTGCGCAGCGCGGTCACCTCCGTGCGCGGTGAGGCGCCCAAGCTGCGGGTGTTCACCAAGGAGCTCAAGCAGGGCATGGACGCCCTGTCGATCGACCCCGCCTTCGCCCAGCGCAACCTCAACGAGGGCTTCTCCGGCGGCGAGAAGAAGCGTCACGAGATCCTGCAGCTCGAACTGCTCAAGCCGAAGATCGCCATTCTCGACGAGACCGACTCCGGTCTGGACGTCGACGCCCTGCGCGTCGTCTCCGAGGGCATCAACCGCTTCGGCGCGTCCGGCGAGACCGGCGTGCTGCTGATCACGCACTACACGCGCATCCTGCGCTACGTGAAGCCGGACTTCGTCCACGTCTTCGCGGGCGGCAGGGTCGTCGAGGAGGGCGGCCCCGAACTGGCCGACCAGCTCGAGTCCGAGGGTTACGAGCGCTACACGAAGGCGACCGCATGACAAACGGCATGTTCGACGTGGACAGGATCCGGAAGGACTTCCCGATCCTGTCGCGCGAGCTGCCCGGGGGGAGGCCGCTGGTCTACCTCGACTCGGGCAACTCCTCCCAGAAGCCCTCGCAGGTCATCGCGACCATGCGCGAGCACATGGAACAGCACTACAGCAACGTCGGCCGCGCTCTGCACACGCTCGGCGGCGAGTCGACCGAGGCCTACGAGGGCGCGCGCGACAAGGTGGCCGCCTTCATCGGCGCGCCGGACCGCGACGAGGTGGTCTTCACCAAGAACGCCTCCGAGGCGCTCAACCTGGTGGCCTACTCCTTCGGCAACCCGACCTGCGCCGACGATCGGTTCCGCATGGGGCCTGGCGACGAGATCGTCATCTCCGAGATGGAGCACCACTCCAACATCGTGCCCTGGCAGTTGCTCGCCCAGCGCACCGGCGCGACCCTGCGCTGGTTCCCGGTGACCGACGAGGGCCGCCTGGACCTGTCGGGCCTGGAGGAGCTGGTCAACGAGCGCACCAAGATCGTGTCGGTCGTGCACCAGTCGAACGTCCTCGGCACGGTCAACCCGGTGGACGGCATCCTGGCCAGGGTCCGCGAGGTCGGCGCGCTGATGATGCTCGACGCCTCCCAGTCGGTGCCGCACCGCGCGGTCGACGTGGCGGCGCTCGGCGTCGACTTCGTGGCCTTCACCGGGCACAAGATGGCGGGCCCGTCCGGCATCGGCGTGCTGTGGGGCCGGCGGGAACTGCTGGAGGCCATGCCGCCGTTCCTGGGCGGCGGCGAGATGATCGAGGCGGTCTGGATGGACCACTCGACCTTTGCTCCGGTACCCCACAAATTCGAGGCCGGTACCCCACCTATCGTCGAGGCGATCGGGCTCGGCGCGGCCGTCGACTATCTCACCGCGGTGGGCATGGACGACATCCGCCGGCACGAGCACGAGCTCACCGTGTACGGTCTGAAGGCGTTGTCCGAGGTCCCGGGCCTGCGCATCATCGGGCCCACCACGGCCGAGGACCGCGGCGGCCTTCTGTCGTTCACCATTCCGGACATTCATCCCCACGATGTGGGGCAGATATTGGATGACCAATTCGGCGTCGCCGTGCGCGTCGGGCATCATTGCGCCCGGCCGCTGCATTTGCGCTTCGGAATACCGGCGTCGACGCGGGCGTCTTTCTATCTGTACAACACCACGGACGAGATCGACGCACTGGTCCGGGGCATCCATTACGTCCAGAAGGTGTTCGGATAAAAGATGATCGCCGAGTCGCTGTACCAGGAGCTGATCCTCGAGCACTACAAGCACCCGCAGGGCCGTGGCCTGCGCGATCCGTTCGACGCCGAGGTGCACCACGTGAACCCCACGTGTGGCGACGAGGTGACGATGCGGGTGAAGCTGGGCGACGGCGGCCAGGTCGAGGACGTGTCCTACGACGGCCAGGGGTGCTCGATCAGCCAGGCCGCCGCCTCCGTCCTGCACGAGCTGGCCACCGGTTCCACCGTTGTCCATTCTCTGGCGGTGGTGGACGAGTTCACCCGGCTCATGCAGGGCCGGGGTCAGATCGAACCCGACGAGGACGTGCTGGGTGACGCCGTCGCCTTCGCGGGTGTGGCGAAGTTCCCGGCCAGGGTGAAGTGCGCCCTGCTGGCATGGATGGCCTACAAGGACGCCGTGGCGAGGAGCTCGGCATGAGCGTCCTGCGGCCGGTTGGATTGGACGGCCCCGCGCGCGGGGCGGCATGTGCGAGGCAAGGCGAGGAGGCGGCGTGAGCAAGCCCGTGGAGACCCCGACGGGGCCCGTCACCGGGTTCGACGGTGAGGCGACCCTGGAGGAGGTTCTCGAGGCCCTGAGGGACGTCGTCGACCCCGAGCTCGGGGTCAACGTGGTGGACCTCGGCCTGGTCTACGGCGTGAACCTCGACGAGGGCGAGCCCGGCGCGCCGCCGGTCGCCACCATCGACATGACCCTCACCAGCGCCGCCTGCCCGCTCACCGACGTCATCGAGGAGCAGGCGCACTCGGCCCTCGACGGCATGGTGTCCGACGTGAAGATCAACTGGGTCTGGCTTCCCCCGTGGGGCCCCGACAAGATCACCGACGACGGCCGCGACCAGCTTCGCATGCTCGGATTCAACGTCTGACCACCGCGGTTCCCGACGCCCCCACGAGACCGGCCCGCGGCGCCCGGCCCTGCCGGGCCGCCGCCCCGTCGCCGGGATCGGTGCGGGGCGTCCTCTTGCACGCCGTTCTCCCTGTCTGCGACACCTCGGTACGGCGATCCGCGCCTTTTCGCGCCTGGTACGGCCCGTCGCGGAGCCTCGGCCGCGACCCGCTTGATCGCCTCCGGGCGAGGATAGGCTAGACTTCAGTTCGCCCACTGTTTCGAGTGGTGCTCGCGTGTGCCATGAGCGCACCGCTTCGCATCCTTCCGGGTGCCCGTGTTCGAGTGCGGCGCAGGCCGCACGCCCCCGGCTCGTCCTTTCGCAGAAGTGACGCGCCATCTCTCTTCGATCGAAAGGCACGACCAATCGTGACCATCATCAACACCGCCATGCCCGCCGACGCCATGACCGGCGCGGGGCACGACCAGGACGCGCCGACCGCGCGGTCCGCGCGGGCGGTGTCCAGTCCGAAGGGCTCCGCGTCCACGGCCCCCGCCGAGACCCGGCCGCAGGCCGTCCCCGCCGACGGCGAGAGCCTCCCCGAGTCCGCCGCCGACGCGCCGGCGGAGTTCTCCCTGCTCGGCCTGCCCAAGCCGCTCATCTCCGCGCTGGCCCGGCAGGGCATCACCAGCCCGTTCCCCATCCAGCGGGCCACCATCCCCGACATCCTGTCCGGCCGCCACGTCCTTGGCCGCGGCCAGACCGGCTCGGGCAAGACCCTGGCCTTCGGCCTGCCCACCATGGCGCTGCTCGGTGGCGTCAAGGCGGCGCCGCGCCGGCCGCTCGCCGTCATCCTGGTCCCCACGCGTGAGCTGGCGATGCAGGTGACCGACGCCCTCGAGCCGCTCGGCCGTGGCCTGTCCCTGCGCATGAAGACCGTCGTCGGCGGCATGTCCATGGGCCGGCAGATCGAGGCGCTGCGGCGCGGCGTCGAGATCGTCGTCGCCACCCCCGGCCGGCTCACCGACCTCATCCAGCAGGGCGAGTGCTCGCTGCAGGACGTGCGCGTGACGGTGATCGACGAGGCCGACCACATGTGCGACCTCGGCTTCTTCCCGGTGGTCAGCGCCCTGCTCGAGCGCACCCCCTCCGACGGCCAGCGCCTGCTGTTCTCCGCCACGCTCGACGGGGACGTCGACAAGCTGGTCCGCCGCTTCCTCAACGACCCGGTGACGCACTCGCTGGCCCCGGCGACCTCGCCGGTGGAGACGATGGAGCACCACGTGCTCCAGGTCACCAGGGACGACAAGTTCGCCGTCACCGCCGAGATCGCCGCCCGCGAAGGCCGCACGATCATGTTCGTGCGCACCCAGCACGGCGTCGACCGGCTGGTCAAGCAGCTCGCCCGGGTCGGCGTCCGCGCCGGCGGCCTGCACGGCGGCAAGCGGCAGAACCAGCGCACGCGCATCCTGTCGGAGTTCCGCGAGGGCGCCATCGGCGTGCTGGTCTGCACCGACGTGGCCGCGCGCGGCATCCACGTGGACGACGTCAGCCTCGTCCTGCACGTGGACCCGCCGATGGACCACAAGAGCTACCTGCACCGCGGCGGCCGCACGGCCCGCGCCGGCGAGCGCGGCACGGTCATGACCCTCGTGCTGCCCAACGAGCGCCGCTCCACCGAGACGATGACCCGCCGGGCGGGCGTCCAGCCGTTCCGCCTGAAGGCCACGCCGGGGCACCCCCGCCTGGCCGAGGTTGCGGGCGCGCAGCGGCCGAGCGGCGTGGAGATCCCGGTGTGGGAGCCGGCGGCCCCGGTCGCCAAGCGCCCGCGCCGCGAGGGCGGCCACGGCGGCGGTGACCGCCTCCCGCGCCGCTTCCACGACCGTCCCCGCGAGGACGGCCACCGCCGCGACGGCGCCCCCCGCGGCGAGCGCCCGGCCTCGGGCGACCGTCCCGCCCGCGGCTACCAGGGCGAGCGTCCCTCGCGCGGCTACCAGGGCGAGCGCCCGGCGCGCGACGCCCGCGGCGGCCCCCGCCGCCCCGCCTCCGACCGCCGCGACCACACCCCCGGCCGCGCCGCCCGCTGACCCATCGACGAAGGCGCACCCGCTCCGTGCGGGTGCGCCTTCGTCATTCGCGGGGACCGTATGTCAGGACAAGAGATGATCTAGGCCGGTGGGGGAGCGGTGCTGCCTCGGGGGGTGAGGCGGGCGGCCTGGTCCTCGTAGGCGGTGACGTGGTCGCCGGCGATGAGCGAGAGCAGGCGGCGGGCGCCGTGCGCGCCGTAGGCGGGGATGTCGCGGGTGAGCGCGGTGAGCGGTGGCCGGACCACCTGCGAGAGCGGGGAGTCGTCCCAGGCGACGATGGACAGGTCGCCGGGGACGTCCAGGCGCATCTCCTGGGCGACCGACAGCCCGGCCACGGCCATGATGTCGTTGTCGTAGACGACGGCGGTCGGCCGCGCGGGCGAGCTGAGCAGCCTGCGGGTGGCGCGGGCGCCCTGCTCGCCGGTGTAGTCGGTGTGCACGGTGACGGCCTCGCTCACGCCGAGGCTCGCGCAGACGGCGGTGAACGCCTCGTCGCGCAGCGCGGTGTGCAGGAGCCGGGGCAGGCCGGCGACCCGGGCGATGCGGCGGTGGCCGAGCGCGGCGAGGTATTCGACGGTCTCGCGGACGGCCGTGCCCTCGTCGGACCACACCGGCAGCAGCGACCCCGACCCCGAGGGTTGCCCGAACACCACGACCGGCATGCCCATCGACTCCATCTCGCTCACGCGGGAGTCGTCGGAGTGCAGGTCGACCAGGATGGCGCCGTCGACGCGGCCCTCGCCCCACCATCGGCGGTAGACCGCCATCTCCTCGTCGTGGTCGGCGACCACCTGGAGCATGAGCGCGTACGACTGCGCCGACAGCTCGCCCTCGATGCCGCTGATGAGCTCCATGAAGAACGGCTCGACGCCGAGGAAGCGCGCCGGGCGGCACAGCGCCAGGCCGACGGTGTTGGCCCTGGCCCCGTTCAGGGCGCGGGCCGCGCTGTTGGGCCGCCAGCCGATCTCGTCGGCGATCGCCAGGATGCGCGCCCGGGTGGACGCCGACACCCCTGGCTGCCCGTTGAGCGCGTAGGACACCGCCCCTTTGGACACCCCGGCCTGCCGCGCGATGTCGGCGATCGTCGGACGTTTCACAGCGGCCCCTTTGCTGAACCGGTCTAGACCAACCGTGTCTGCCCAGTACCTTACTACGCTCCTTGCAGGTGGAACGGGGTCTCCCACGGCCGGGCGGCCGCCCGGTGTGCGGGGCGCTCACCCGATCGGCGCGGGGAATCCACGGGACGGGCACGGTGGCGACCCCGTTGCGACCGCATACGCACGGGCCGTGGTCGCATGTTGCTTATCCGGTTCAGCATCTGTCTTCCCATCAAAGGCGGAACACGTGGGATCCGCGGCCGTCACCTTCACCGGCGCCGCCGGCAGATGGCCACCCGATGGCCTGCCCGCCGCATGGCCGGGTCCCGTCCTGGTCTGTTTGACGCGCCGGGCGGCTCTCGGGCGGGTGCCTAGCACGCCTCGCGCCCGCCGCCGACTACTCTTGACGAGCAGGCACACCGACGTGAGAGAGACCATGAAGACCTTCGAAGAGCTGTTCGCCGAGCTTTCGGACAAGGCGCGCACCCGTCCCGCCGGGTCGGGCACCGTCGCGGCCCTGGACGCCGGTGTCCATGCCATCGGCAAGAAGGTCGTGGAGGAGGCCGCCGAGAGCTGGATGGCGGCCGAGCACGAGTCCACCGACCGGGCGGCCGAGGAGATCTCCCAGCTGCTCTACCACGTCCAGGTTCTCATGATCGCCCGGGGCATCGGGCTCGACGAGGTCTACAAGCATCTCTAGGCCGGACCACCCGGCCGCAGCCGACCGACCTCGTCCTCGACCCGATGCCTCTCCGATCCGAAAGGGACCACGGCAAGCCATGCTCCGTCTCGCCGTACCGAACAAGGGCGTGCTCAACGAGGCCGCCCAGACCATCCTGAAAGAAGCGGGCTACCGCTCGCGCAAAGACTCCAAGGAACTCGTGGTCGTCGACCCCGAGAACTCCTGCGAGCTGTTCTTCCTGCGCCCGCGCGACATCGCCGTCTACGTCGGCGAGGGCACCTTGGACGTCGGCATCACCGGCATGGACATGCTGGCCGACTCCGGGGCCCCGGCCGAACAGATCATTCCGCTCGGCTTCGGGGTCTCCACCTTCCGCCTGGCCGCCAAGCCCGGCGCGTTCACCTCGATCCACGACCTCCAGGGCATGCGCATCGCCACCTCCTACGCGGGGCTGCTCGGCAAGTATCTCGCCGAGGTGGGCGTCGACGCCCGGGTGATCAAGCTGGACGGCGCGGTGGAGACCGCGATCAGGCTCGGCGTCGCCGACGCCGTCGCCGACGTGGTCGAGACCGGCACCACATTGCGCAATGTCGGCCTGGAGGTCTTCGGCGACCCGATCGCGCAGTCGCAGGCGGCCCTGATCAAGCAGGTCGGCGCCGAGGAGACCCCCGCGGTCAGGCAGCTCGTCCGGCGCCTGCAGGGCGTGCTGGTCGCCCGCGACTACGTCATGATCGACTACGACATCCGGGCCGAGCGCATCGACGAGGCCATCGCGATCACCCCCGGCATGGAGGGGCCCACGGTCTCCCCGCTGCACCGCGAGGGCTGGGTCGCCGTCCGGGCGATGGTCCCGCGCAAGGGCCACCAGCAGATCATGGACCAGCTCTGGGAGATCGGCGCCAAGGCCGTCCTGGTCACCGCCATCTTCGCCTGCCGCCTGTGATTCCACGCTGATCCCGCCCCGATGATCCCGCTCTGACAAATGTCATCGCCAGGCCCGGATGGTCGGCACTGAGGATCTCCGGCGTTCCCTCCTAGCGTTGAGCACATGAACGCCATATCCCTCGCCGGCGTGCGAAAGAGCTTCGGTGAGGTCCGCGCCGTGGACGGCCTGGACCTCACCATGGAGGCCGGGCGCACGGTCGCGCTCCTCGGCCCGAACGGGGCCGGCAAGTCCACGACGATCAACATGCTGCTGGGCCTGACCCGCCCAACCGCCGGGGACATCCGCGTCTTCGGCCGCACCCCCGACCAGGCGGTCGCCGCCGGCGACATCGGCGCGATGCTCCAGGAAGGGACGCTCATCCCCGAGCTGACCGTCCGCGAACTGGTCGACTTCGTCCGCCGCCTCTACCCTCGTCCCCTGCCGCTGGACGAGCTGCTGCGGATGGCCGACCTGACCGACCTGGCCTCGCGCCGCGCCGACCGGCTGTCCGGCGGTCAGTCCCAGCGGGTGCGGTTCGCCCTCGCCGTCGCCGGGTCGCCCCGGCTGCTGGTGCTGGACGAGCCCACCGCCGCCATGGACGTCGAGTCGCGGCGCGCCTTCTGGGAGGGCATGCGCGCCTACGCCGCCCAGGGGCGTACGGTGCTGTTCGCGACCCACTACCTGCAGGAGGCCGACGAGAACTCCGACCGGGTGATCGTCGTCGCCCGCGGCAAGGTGGTGGCCGACGGCACGGCCGCCGAGATCAAGGCGGGCGCCGGCGGCAGCTCGGTGGAGTTCTCGCTCGGCGCCCAGTCGGCGGCCCGCCTGGACGCCCTGCCGGGGGTCACCGGCGTCACCATCCTCGACGGCAGGGTGACGCTGCGCACCGCCGACACCGACGCGACCGTGGCCGCGCTGTACCGCCGCACCACGCTGGAGATCAGCGACCTGCAGATCAACGGGGCCGATCTGGAGGACGCCTTCCTCGCTCTCACCCAGTCCTCGGAGGCGTGAACCATGCCGCACTACATCAAGATCGAACTGCTTCGGATGCTGCGCAACAAGCGCTATATCATCTTCGTCGTGGCCTTCCCCGTCGCCTTCTACCTGCTGTACTCCAACCTGTACGGCGACCAGGCCGACCCCTCGACCGGCACACGGGCCGCCGTCATCCTGATGGTGTCCATGGGCGCCTACGGGGCCCTTGCCGCCTCGATCATGTCCACCGCCGTCCCGTGGGCGCAGGAACGGCAGAGCGGCTGGCTGCGCCAGCTCCAGATCACCCCGCTGCCCGGCTGGTCGATCATCCTGACCAAGCTCATCGCGTCCCTGCTGCTGGTGCTGCCCGCGCTGCTGTTCGTCGTGCTGGCCGCGGTGCTCACCCAGCACGTGTCGCTGAGCGCGGGGGAGTGGGCCGCGCTGATCCCGGTCATGTGGGCGGGCACGATCCCGTTCGCGGCGCTCGGCCTCATCATCGGCTCGCTGGTGCGCCCGGACACCGCCCAGCCGATCGCCATCATCAGCATGTTCGGCCTCGCGCTGCTCGGTGGCCTGTGGTTCCCCGTCGACATGCTCCCCAGCGCCCTGCGCACCGTCGCGCACGTCCTGCCGTCCTACGACTACGCCTCCATCGGCTGGGAGATCGTCGCGGGTCACACCCCCTCGGGGGCGTCGGTGGCCGGCATCCTCGGCTGGGCGGTCGCGCTCGGCGCCGTCGCGGTGTTCGCCTACCGCAGGGCGACGGTGCGGGCCTGAGTCATGAGCGGTCTCAGCAGCGTGTTCACCTTCGGCGGGGTGGGCGACAAGCCGTCCCGCTGGAGGCGCCTGCTCGGCACGTCCTTCGGCCTGGTCTACCTGTTCTACCCGGTCTCGGACGTCACCTCGGGCGCCATCACCGGAACCAAGGCGTACTGGGCGGTCGCCTCGCTGGTCGCCTTCGTCACCTGCTACATCGCCACGGTGCTCAGCCCGAAGGACTACGGCGAGCCGGGACGCTGGACCGCTCCGCTGCTGTCGGTGCTCGTGCTGATGGCCATCGTGCTCCCGATCATCTTCGGGGGCGGCTGGGTGGCGCTGCCCGTCTACGTCACCGTCGTGATCAGCATGGGCCTGCCCAGCCGGGTGGCCCTGGCGGGCATCGCGGGAATGGCCGGCGTCGTGGTGGTGGACGGCCGCCTTTCCGGGGCCGACGGCGGAGCCATCGCGCTGCTGGTGATGCAGGTCGTCACGCTCGGCGTGCTGTTCATGAGCGTCCGCAACACCCGCGTTCTGCTCAACCGGCTGCACAGGGCGCAGAGCGAGGTGGCCCGACTGGCGGCCGGCGAGGAACGGCTGCGCATCGCCCGCGACCTGCACGACCTGCTCGGCCACAGCCTGTCGCTCATCGTCCTCAAGAGCGAGCTGGCCGGACGGCTGGCCGAGAGCGGCTCGTCCAAGGCCACCGGCGAGATCCGCGACATCGAGTCGGTCGCCCGCATGGCCCTGCAGGAGGTCCGCGAGGCGGTCACCGGCTACCGCCAGCGCGGCCTGTCGGAGGAGCTCGACAGCGCCCGCGCCGCGCTCGACGCGGCGGGGGTGAACGTCGTGGTGCGCACCACCGGCACTCCGCTGCCCGACACCCTGGACGGCCTGTTCGGCTGGGCGGTGCGCGAAGGGATCACCAACGTCGTCCGCCACGCCCGTGCCCGCAGGTGCGAGATCACCGTGACCTACCACGAGGGCAAGGCCGGTCTCGAGGTCACCGACGACGGCCACGGGGACGGCACCTACGAGCCGGGCAGCGGCCTGACCGGGCTCGCCGAGCGCGTCCAGGCCGCCGGCGGCACCCTGGACGCCGGCCCCTCCGCCGGGGGCGGCTTCCACCTGCGCGTCACCGTCCCGGCCCCGGTGGGAACCCGCGCGTGACCCGGCTCACCGACCACCTGCGCATGGCTTGGCGCACACCCCACCCGGGCCGCGTCACGCCACCGCCCGGCCTTCGCACCCCTGGGAGCGGCACGTGATCAGAGTGGTGCTGGCCGAGGACCAGGCGATGGTCAGGGGCGCCCTGTCCACCCTGCTCGGCCTGGAGGCCGACATCGAGGTCGTCGGTGAGGCCTCCACCGGAGAGGAGGCCGTCGCCGTCGTCCGCGAGACCAGGCCCGACATCGCTCTGCTGGACATCGAGATGCCGGTGATGGACGGCATCACGGCCGCCGCCGAGATCGTCCGCGTGGCGCCCGGGTGCCGCGTCATGATCCTGACGACGTTCGGCCGGCCCGGCTACCTGCGCCGGGCGATGGAGGCCGGCGCGGTGGCGTTCATGGTCAAGGACAGCCCGGCCCGCGAGCTGGCCGCCGCCATCAGGCGGGTGCTGGCCGGGGAGCGGGTGATCGACCCGGCCCTGGCCGCCGCCGCCCTCAGCGCCGGCCCGAATCCGCTGTCCCCGCGGGAACGCGACGTGCTGTCCGCCGCCGCCGACGGCTCGACCATCGGAGACATCGCCCTGCGCCTGCACCTGTCCGAGGGCACCGTCCGCAACTACCTGTCCACGGCCATCCAGAAGACCCACACCCGCAACCGCATAGAAGCCGTCCAGCGAGCCCAATCCCAAGGCTGGCTCTGACGACGTGCGTGAGGGCATGGCAGGAGCATCCGGCGCGCTTCGCGCGAGCGACGCTCGGGGCGTTCCGATGAGCCCGGAAAGTTCTGGGAGAGATCCGGGGAGGCGTGTCGGATCGGGGCGGTGGTGTTCGTTGCAGTGGTGAGGCCGCCGCAAGGCGCGCGACCGACTTCCCGCGAGGAGACACCGTGACCGCCGCGTACACCTTCGACATCTTCTCCACCCTTGACGGCTTCGCCAACCACGACGGTGACTGGGGCGGCTACTGGGGCAAGCAGGGCCCCGAGTTCCTCGCGCATCGCGCCGCCGCCTACCGCGACCCGCTGCGCATGGTGCTCGGGGCCACGACCTACGCGTCGAACGCGCCGTTCCTCGACGCGGGCTTCGACCGCAGCGTGTTCGACGGGTGGATCACGCGCATGTTCGCCTCCCCGGTCACGGTGCTGTCCAGCCGGCTGACCGAGCCGCTCGACTGGCCGGATACGACCATCGAGTCCGGCGATCCCGTCGAGGTGGTCACGCGCCTCAAGGCCGAATCCGATGTGCCGCTGCGCTCCCACGGCAGCCTGACGCTCAACCGGGCGCTGCTGAACGCCGGCCTGGTCGACACCATCGAGGTGACGGTCTTCCCGGTGATCTCCGGGGCGACCGGCGTGGACCGGATCTTCGACGGCGCGGACGACTTCGACCTCGAACTGCTCGAGGCCCGGACCTTCGACCGCCACACGCAGGTGCTGACCTACCGGCCGACCCGACACGGCTGACCGGCGACGGGGCCGCCGCCGGTTCGCGTGGCGGTCGGCCCGGCCCCGAAACCCGCTGCCGTGGCTAGGCCGGTGGCTCGACGACCACCGCCAGCATGCGGGTGACCTGAGCCGTCAGCAGATCCGGATCGGCGTCGCGCAGCGCCGAGGTACCGATGAGGCGGCGCAGCAGCCAGGTGCCGGCCAGCAGGGCGAGCCCCAGTTCGGCGCGTTCTCGCGCGTGGGAGCCGTGCAGGGCGGCGGTGAAACGGGCCCCCACGTGCTTCTCGATGCCGGCTCGGATGATCTCCGCGGCTCTTGGGTTGGCCGCCGACTTGAGCATCAGCTCGAACGGTCCGAGGTGGTCCGTCTCCGGGGCGGTGCGGTCCACCAGCGCGCGGGCGGTCTCGGCCGTCACATCTGCCGGATCGGCCGGGACCATTGTGGGCTCGGCGAACGAGACGTCCACCACCTCGGTGAACAGCCCTTCCTTGGAGCCGAAATAGCGATTGACGAGCATGGCCGTCACTCCGGCGTCCGCGGCTATGTCGCGGACGCCCACCCCGTCGTAGCCGTGCCGGGTGAAGGCCGTGATCGCCGAGGTCAGGATGGCCTGCCGGGTGGCCGCGGCGTTGCGGGGCCGGGCGGTGGGGTGCGTCATGGCGAGCAAGTCTACAGCTGACAACTTGTCGTGGTAGTCTACGACTGTAGACAAAGTCTCGACCCAAGGAGTTCTGATGGATCTGCAACTCACCGGACGTCGCGCCCTGATCACCGGGTCGACGTCCGGACTCGGTGAGGCCACCGCCCGGCTGCTCGCCCGGGAAGGCGCCGCGGTCGTGGTCCATGGCCGCAGCGCAGAGCGGGCACAGGCGGTCGCCGACTCGATCGCCGCCGACGGCGGAAAGGCGTCGATCGCGGTGGGCGACCTGGCCACCGATGCCGGTGCGGACGCGACGGCCGAGGACGCTCTGGCCGGCGGTGACGTCGACATCCTGGTCAACAACGCCGGCGCGTACGAGCACCTGAACTGGGCCGACGCCACCGCGGACATCTGGCAGGACACCTACGACGTCAATGTCGTGTCCGGGGTGCGGATGATCCAGCGCCTGGTTCCCGCCATGCGTGAGCGCGACTACGGGCGGGTCGTCACCATCGGAGGCGGCCTGAGCACGCAACCGTTCAACAGCCACCCGCACTACAACGCCTCCCTCGCGGCCCGGCACAACCTGGCCGTCTCCCTCGCCCGCGACCTGGCCGGCACCCGCGTCACCTCCAACGTCGTGGCACCCGGCGCGATCCTCGTCCCGGCCGTGCGGGACTTCCTGGTCAAGCTGGCGCCCGGGCGCGGCTGGGGCGAGACCTGGGAGGAGATCGAGTACAACTCGGTCCGCGAGATCGTGCCCAACGACCGGGTGCGCTACGGCAGGCCAGAGGAGATCGCGGGCGCCGTCGCCTACCTGTGCGGCCCCTACGCCGAGTACATCAGCGGCGCGACCATCCGCGTCGACGGCGGCACGGTCCGCGGCGCCTTCTGAAGACACCTAGGGCGTGTATCGAAAGTGGATCTTGAACGTGAGATGATCATGGTTTGTGGCACGTGGAGATCTGACGGACGCGCAATGGGCGGCGCTGGCACCACTGTTGCCGAAGGGCAAGAAGCCCGGACGGCCGCCGACGTGGACCAGGCGGCAGCTGATCGACGGCATACGGTTCCGGGTCCGCACCGGCGTCCCGTGGCGTGACCTCCCCGCCGAGTACGGGCCATGGGGCCGGGCATACGACCTGTTCCGCCGCTGGCAACGGGACGGCACCTGGCATCGGACCTTCACCGAACTTCAGGCCCAGGCCGACGCGAAAGAGCTGATCACTTGGGACATCAACGTTGACTCCACGGTATGCCGGGCCCACCAGCACGCCGCCGGGGCCCGCAAAAGGGGGGCCTCCAGAAGGAGCCGCCCGGCGGCGTCACCGTCGAGCCGGACGACCACGGGCTTGGGCGCTCGCGCGGCGGCCTGACCACCAAGCTGCACCTGGCCGTCGAACAGGGCCAGAAGTTCATGTCCATCGTGATCACGGCAGGTCAGCGGGGCGATTCCCCGCAGTTCGAGCCTGTCCTGAATAAGGTCCGTGTCCCGCGTCTTGGGCCGGGCAGGCCGCGCACCCGGCCCGATCGCGTGCGCGCCGACAAGGCGTACGCTTCCCGGAAGAACCGCGCCTACCTGCGGCGGCGCGGGATCCGCGCCGCCATCCCGGACAAGGCCGACCAGGCCCGCAACCGCAAGAAACGCGGCTCGCGTGGCGGCCGGCCGCCGAAGTTCGACCCGCAGGACTACAGGGCTCGGCACGCGGTCGAGTGCGGCATCAACCGCCTCAAAAGGCACCGGGCCGTGGCCACGAGGTACGACAAGCTCGCCGTCCGCTACGAAGCCACCGTCCTCATCGCCGCCATCAACGAATGGTCGTGAACGTCCGTGCTGTGACGGCGCGTGAGCTTCTTCGAAGCCAAGCTTTCTGCTGTCGGCCAAGACGGTCGCGCCTCCGAGGGCGTGGGCGACAGGATCGTCACCATGCAGCCGATCTTCGTTCTCGTGCACAGTCCGTCCGTAGGTCCCTCTACCTGGCACCCGGTTGCCAAACACCTGACGGCAGCGGGATACCAGGTGCGGGTGCCGTCCCTGCTCCGCATAGGCGCCGGTGCTCCGCCCTTCTGGCCCCCCATCGTCGACGCCGTCCGCAACGACCTCCGGCAGGTCTCGGCCGACAGCCCTATCACGTTGGTGGCCCACAGCAACGCAGGGTTGTTTCTCCCGGCGATTCGCTCGGGCCTCGACCAGCCGGTGACCAGCTCGATCTTCGTCGATGCCGCGCTACCGGCCCGGATCGGACCGACCCCCGTCGCCTCACCCGAGCTGCTGGAGTTCCTCCGCCCGATGGCTGTGAACGGCAGGTTGCCACGCTGGACCGACTGGTGGGACGAGGCAGACGTCGCACCCATGTTCTCTGATCCGATGGTGCGGCAGACAGTCATTGAGGAGCAGCCCACCCTGCCGCTGTCCTACTACGAGCAGCACATCCCGGTGCCCGACGGCTGGGACGATCACCCCTGTTCCTACTTGCTGTTCGGCCCTCCGTATGACGACATTGCCGCCGAGGCACGTGAACGCGGCTGGCGTGTGGCACACCTGCCCGGCGCACACCTCCATCAGATCATCGATCCTGCTGGCACAGCCCGGCACCTCATCGAACTCGCCACTACGACTTGATCCACGTCCGATACACGCCCTAGTGCGACCAGCCAGGTCATCGCGTGTCGAGCCCAATCCCAAGGCCGGCTCTGACGAGGAATCCGGCGGTCAGGTGCGGCGGAAGATCAGAGGACACCTGATCAGTCGCCGAGGACGCGCTCCCACAGCAGCCCGTCCCGCCAGCTCCCGTCGAGAAAGATCGATGAGTGCGCGACGCCGTACGGGCTGAACCCATTACGGCGCAGCACTCGCTGCGACGGCAGATTCTCCAGATTGGTGGAAGCCTCGGCGCGGTGCAACCCGAGTTCGTCCGTCATGACCCGGAGTACAAGCCCGACGGCGTGTCCGGCGTGCCCTTGATTCTGGGCGACGCTGGCGATCCAGTATCCGACGGAGCCGCGGCGCAGATGCGGCTGCGGCAGGATGCCTCCGACGGTGACCTGCCCGATCACCTGGTCGTCGGCGAGCACCACTCCCGGCCAGACCGTGCCGGCCCGGTATCCGGCCAGCAGGCCGTCAATCCGCTTCGCTTGGCCCTCTGGGGTGAAGAAGTCGGCCGGCTGGGCGGGTTCCCACGGCCGGAAAGCCTCGAGGTCGCGCACCCGATGCGCGGCTATCGGGGCGGCGTCGGCGGGCTCGATCAGGCGGATCCAGGTGCTGCTGCGCATGGGCTGATCCTCGTCGCGGCGCGTCGGATGAGACGGCCAGCCTAAGGGAGGGTGCCCGCGCCGTTCCGGCCTCATCTCGACCGAGGCGGCCGGCTCAAGGCGGCTTTGGCGCCGTGCGCTTCTGAGCGGCGGCGCTCTCTGTATCGAACATGTGATCTAAAACTTCTGGGAGCAGGGCTTAGATCGAGGTTACGATCTTGGTGGTGGTCGGCCGGGTCGATCGGCCGGCTCTCCACGCTGACGGGGCGGGAAGACGCCCCGCCGACCGGACGGGAGATCGAGCTTGAGGCGTGCGCTGATCGCGATGGGCATGGGGTTGAGCTTGCTGGGGTCCACCGTCGTCGCAGGTCCGGCCCGGGCCGCGAGTCCGCTGGCCGTGCCGTTGGCTTCCACTGTGACGGCGGCTCAGCAGGTCGCGAGCTTCTGGCTGGCCGACGGGGCCGCCAATCTGAGGAACGCCACGCCGTACACCGTGGAGACCGAGACCGGCGGCGAACGGCTTTCCGCCGACATCGTCCCGGACGGTCCTCCGGCGTCCATCCCGCCGCTGGAGGGGCCTGCCTCGCCTGAGGGCGAAACGCCCCCGACCTCGGGCAAGGTGTTCTTCATCGGCAGCGATCTGCTGCCGCACTGGTGCACGGGCACGGTCGTGCACGCGAAGTTCAGGAACGTCGTCGCGACGGCGGGGCACTGCGTGCTGGACGTCGAGGCTCCGATGGGCGCGCTCTGGAAGTGGGTCTTCGTCCCCGGCGGCCACTCCGACGGCACGACCCCGTTCGGCCTCTATGTCGGCAAGCGTGCCTACACCCACTACGACCTGGACGACCTTCGCGACTACGACCGGGACTACGCCTTCGTGAACGTGTACGACGGGGTCGTCTCCGCGTCGCCGGACGCGCTGAGCGATGTCGGGAGGCTGGGCGATAACGTCGGCGGGCAGGGGATCGAGGCCGACCAGCCGCTCCCGTCGACGGTGGACGTGCTCGGCTATCCCGCCGGCCCTCACCCCGACGGCAGCCTGCCCTACACCGGCGGGACCCTCGAGCGCTCGACCGGAGCGGCCTTCGCGGCGAAGGTCACGATGTTCAGGATGGACCGGCCTGTCGGCGTGGATTCACCGTTCACCGGTGAGGGTCCCTCGGGTCCTCGTGGCTGACCCGGTACAGCGACGACAGCCGTAAGGGCTATCTCAACGGCATCACGGTCAGCGTTTCCGACACCGACGGCGACGGGCGGTACGACACCGGCATATCGCCGTACTTCGACGGCGAGTTGTACGGGGTCTACCTCAAGGCCACCGCCTACTGGACGGGTTCCATCATCTGAGCGCCCTCCGTCCCCACCGCGCCCGCCCGCACGGGTGGGCGCGGTGCCGCCGCGGTTGGTACATCAGTGGCGCGACCATCCGCGTCGACGGCGGCACGGTCCGCGGCGCCTTGTGAAGACGCCCACCGTGACCGGCCATCGAGGGCCGTAAGGCCCGCCGGCAGCGGCTGACCTGGCGCCGGCGTGGTCACAGATGGTCGCTGACGAGCGTGGCGAACTCGTCCAGCACGTGCAAGGTCTCGTCCTCGGGCAGGGTCGGCAGCGAAAGCGCCAGGCGGTCGGCCCCCGCCTCCGCGTAGGCGGCGATGAGTTCGGGATCGGGTGACACCGACGCCACGATCACCGGCACGTCCCCGGCGACCTCGGCCAACTGGTCCAACTGGGGCCGGACCCGGGCCGGGTCGTCCGCCGAGTGCGGCATCCAGCCATCGCCGTGCGCCGCCACCCTGGCCAGCGCCGCCTGGCCGTCTCCACCGATGTAAATGGGCGGATGCGGATCTTGTACCGGCTTGGGCCAGCAGAACATCGGGTCGAAGTCAACGTACCGGCCGTGGAACTCGGCCTCGTCCTTGGTCCAGATCTCCTTCATCGCGGTGAGCCGTTCGTCCAGCAGGGCCCCCCGGGTGCGTGGGTCCGTGCCGTGGTCGCGCATCTCCTCACGGTTCCAGCCCGTGCCCACGCCGAAGATCACCCGGCCGCGGGACACCAGGTCCAGGCTGGCGACCTCCTTGGCGGTATGAATGACATCGCGCTGGGCCGGCAGAGCCACGCCGGTTCCCAGCAGCAGGTCGTCGGTCACCGTCGCGGCCGCGGACAACGCGACGAACGGGTCGAGCGTGCGGTAATACACCCTGGGCAGCTCGCCGCCCATGATGAACGGCGTCTCTCGCTTCACTGGGACATGGCTGTGCTCGTGCAGGAAAAGGGAATCGAAACCGCGCTCCTCCAACGCCTTGGCCAGCGCGGCAGACCGGATGCCCTCGTCCGTGATGAACGTCGTGACACCAACCTTCATGTCTCCAGTGAAGCACTCTCCCTGCGCCTGTCGCCTGCCAGGGTGGGCCGGGGTCGCACCGCTCGACGCGGAACCGTGCGGCGTCCGGCACGGCACCACGATGCGGCGCCGTTCGAGCCGGTCATCGATCGTCACCACCGTCAGGACGCGGGCCACCCGCCGACGGGCTCCGCCGTGCACGCGTTCTCAGGCCGTTCCTGGGGTGAGGCAGCGCTGCAGGTAGTGTGAGTACGTGGGAGTCGCGCTGCTGGGCGCGCCATCTGGTTCGATATCCACAACCGCGCATCGACGGCGATCGGCGCGTTCTCAGAGCTCGCAGGCATCGTCCCCTGAACGGCATCACTGGGATCTGTGAGATCGAAACATGAGGACACATCATGTCGAGTGTCACATATGAACCGAAGGCCACGGGCCTGGTCCTGATCGACACCGTGAACGACATCTTCTCCGAAAACGGAAAAGGCTACCCTCTCTTCAAGGACGAGTTCGCGCGGATCGGCGTTCTGGAGAATCTCGCACGCCTGCTCGCGGGGGCACGCGAGCGACAGATGCCGATCTTTTTCTGTCCGATGTCCTACACCGAAGAGGACTACACGACGTGGAAGCACCTGTCCGGCATCCACCAGGAGATGTACGAGAAGCGGATGTTCGAGGCCGGCAGTTGGGGCGCTGACTTTCACCCTCGGCTGGGGCCGCGTCCCGGCGAGATCACGATCATCCCGCACAAGAACATCGACGTGATCGCCAACACCGACCTCGACGTCCAACTGCGTCAGCACGGCGTCGAGTACGTCGCGGTCGCCGGGATGATCGGCACCCTCTGCGTGGAGTCGACCGCGCGCAGTGCGATGGAACGCGGCTACCACGTGACGACGTTCACGGACGCCACCGCCGCCATCGGCGGCGAGGAGGCCTACGAGGAAATGGTGCGGCGCTACCGGCTGATCTCCCATGCCACCGTCGACGTCGCAGGCTTCCTCGCGGCGAGCGGCAGGAGCGTTCGGTCAGGCTGAAGGCAGGCCGCGAGGTCATTCTCTCCGCCGGGGCGCGACGGTGATCTCCTCATCCGGGCCGGCATGGATCCGCGAGACCTCGGACGTGGACATCCCCGGTATCGACGCCCAGGGCCGCCGCCGGCTCATATGCCGGTCGCAGTGCCGACGGCGGACGGGCTTCTTGGCTCAGGCGCTCAGGTGGTCTGGCCGGACTTCATGGCCCGGAGGAACCTCGTCCAGGCCTCCGGGGGAAAGGTCAGGACGGGGCCGCCGGGATCGGTGGAGTCGCGGACGGCGACGACTCCGGGCAGGTTGGCCGCCACCTCGACGCACATACCGCCGTCGTCGCCGGACATGCTCGACTTGCGCCACCGGGCCTGGCTCAGGTCCATTTCCGCACCGCTTCCTCGATCATCCGCAAGGACAGTGACTGGGACTGGGCTTCGCCGCGAATGGCGTCGTACCGGGTGACGAGCCTGGAGATCATTCCTCGTTCGCCGATCGTCCGGCCATGTGGCTGAGCCTCCACGTACACCGTATATGGGACGCCGCGCATTTCCGCTATGCCGAATGCGCCGATCAGCCCCGCCCCCGCCTTCGCGCCGTAGGGAACTATCTGAATGGTCACCTTGGGATGCCGTGCCACCTCCACGAGGTACTCCAACTGCTGGCGGATGGCCTGGGGGTAGCCGATCGGCCGATGGAGAACGCCCTCGTCGAGAAGGGCCCACACCATCGGGCCGTCGTCGAGCGTCAGCGCCTTCTTGCGCTGCATCCGGCCCGACACGCGTCGATCGATTTCCTCGGCCGTGATCCCAGGGGCGCATTCGATGATCCATCTTGCATACTGTTCGGTTTGAAAGAGGCCGGGAATCAGCAGGGGATCCCACAGGCGGAGCGCTGTCGCGCGTAGTTCCTCGGCGGCCCAGTCGCGGAAATGCTCGGGGACCGGGGGGAGGGGCGGCCAGGCGTCCAGGTAGAGGCCGTGCATGACGCCGTCGAGGCCGAAGACCTGGTCGCACAACTGGGCGAGGCCTTCTGTGGGGATGCGTCTGCAGGTCTCGACCATGCCGATGAGGCTTTCGGAGTAGCCGACCCTGCGGCCGAACTGCTCCTGGGTCATCCCGGCCCTGAGGCGGTGCCGCCGTAGCTCGTACGAGAACCGCGCCGCACCCGATGATTGGGGGTCGATATCGACCATTCTGCCCATCTATCCCTCGCCTTCGCCGCGCCACGGCACATCCCACGAGCTCACCACGACATGACCGGGGGAGTGCCTTTCGGTGAGTTCGATCGGCTACGCAAAGTATCCGATCGACTACAGGATGGTAAGGCGAATTCGTGCCCGGTGGCAGACGGTTTTCGGTCCACGACCGTAATTGGACGCGCTTTGCCGCCGGGCACCCGACACCCCGACTCGTATCGTGGAGGCGGCCGATGGGCGGCGGCAGAACGCGGGAGCAGTACCTGAAGATGAGGGCCGAACCAGAGGCCGCGGGCTACGCGCGCGAATACGTCAGGCGTGTGAACGCCCTGGCCGCCCGCTGGGGATGCCGCTACCCGGTCACGGCGGCAAGATCGTCTGGTGCGCCTTCGGCTCGGTACCCGAAGCCTCAGGGGGGCACTTCCGCGTCGAGGCGGCTAGGTGCGAGGTCGTCGTGACCACGAAGTGCAGCGCGCCGCGGGGTCACCGGTCAGGGACGTCCGCTGAACGCGAGCCTGCCGCCGAGGACGAGCAGGACGGCGCCGACGATGCCGTCCAGCACCGGCTCGAAGAGACGGCGCCCGAACAGCCGGGCCGCCCGGTGCGCGGTGAAGGCGAACACGAAGGTGCCGGTCAGGTTGCCCATGGCCGCGATGAGCGTCAGGCCGATGATGAGCGGGGTGGCCGCCGTTCCGCCGGTCGTGACGAACTGGGGGAGCAGCGCCGTGAAGAAGGCGGCGGCCTTGGGATTGAGCAGGTTGGTGGTCAGCCCCTGCTTGAAGAGCGCCCCGGAGCTCGCCGGAGCCTGGACGGGCACGGGAACGGTCGCCGCGGGACGCGCCGCCCGCCGCCATGCCTGCCAGAGCATGCGAGCTCCGAGGTAGCCGAGGTAGATGCCGCCGGCGAGCTTGAGCACGGTGAAGGCGAGCGCGGACGCCGCCAGCACCGCGGCGATGCCCGCGCACGCGGCCAGTCCCCACAGCAGCAGGCCCGTCGCGCTGCCGAGGCCGGTGCGCACGCCGGCGGCCCAGCCGTGGCGCATCGCGTTGCGCACGACCATGGCCGTGTCGGGGCCGGGCGTGATGGTGATCAGCGCGACGATGCCGAGATAAGCCACAAGAGCCTCATGCGTCATATCCCGACCCTATGGGCCTGCGCGGGCTTCGGATCGTGAGATGAGTCGAAGGCTGCGGACCCACCCGATCGCTCCGCGTAGGAGGGTCCACTTCGCTGATCGTCGGCTGTGGGTGATCGCTCGATCGACCACGGGTGCGATCACGGAGCCGACGTGCTCAGGACGTACGTGAGTCGCCGATCACCCTCGTCGGTGCGCTCGTCCTGGTCGTGGCACGCGTCGCGGCGGTGTCGTGCCGGTGCTGCGGGCCGAGCACGCGAAGCATGTCCAGCGCCTCGGTGCCGCCGGGCGGCGGGGTGAAGACCCGCAGTCGCTGGTCGGTCGCGGGCGTCGCCAGCACTTCGCAGTCGAAGTCGATCCTGCCGAGCTCGGGATGCGTGAGCCGGTACGGGTGTGACACGCGCACCGCGACCTCGTGCCGGTCCCACAGCGCCGCGAACTCGGCGCTGGCCGCGCGGAGCCGCGTGACGAGTGTGCGGGATGCCGCGTCGTTGCCGCGGCGGGCCGCCGCGGCGCGCAGGTCGGCGACCAGCTGCCGGGCGTGCTCCTCGTGCTCTTCGGCTGCGAAGTGGCTTCGCACGTCCGGTTCGGTGAACCAGCGCAGCACGATGTTGCGGTCCTCCTGGGCCACGGTGCACACGCACCCGAACAACGCCGCCGCCATGTCGTTCTGCGCCAGCAGGTCGCCCAGATCGCTCAGGACCTGGACCGGAACGCTGTCCAGCCGGTCGAGCAGGTACAGCATGCTCGGCCGCAGGTACTCCCCGGCCCGCGCCCCCTCCGGCGGGCGGTGTCCGGCGAGCAGGTACAGGTGGTCCCGCTCGTCGGTGGTGAGCCGCAGCGCGCGCGTCAGCGCGGCCAGCATCTGAACCGAGGGCTGCGGGCCTCTGGCCTGCTCGAGCCGCATGTAATAGTCGGACGACATCCCGGCGAGCACCGCGACCTCCTCGCGGCGCAGTCCTGGCGTACGCCGCCTCGGGCCCTCGACCAGCCCGACGTCCCGTGGAGTCAGCCGTTCCCGGGACCGGCGCAGGAAATCGGCAAGCTCGTCGCGGTTCATCCCCATATCGGTAGTGATATCACCATTCGTGGAACGCATCCTCGGACCGCCGATCCTAGGCGGACCGCTCCGGTTCTCAGCCGTCGAAGGCGGAGGCATAGTTCTGGTGTGGCCGTCCAAGGCCCAACCGGACGAGGCGGAGCGGTGATCACGTCATGAAGGCAGTGCGGTTCCACGAGTACGGCGGGATCGATGTCCTGCGGGTGGAGGAGGTGGAACGTCCGGCGCCGGGCCCCGGGCAGGTGCTGGTCGAGGTCCGCGCGGCCGGGATCCAGCCCGGCGAGGTGATGATCCGGGAGGGGGCGCGGCACGACCGCTGGCCGGCGAGGTTCCCCTCCGGGCAGGGCAGCGATCTGTCCGGCGTCGTGGTGGAGGCCGGTCCGCAGGTGCGCGGCTTCTCGGTGGGCGACGAGGTCCTCGGCTTCACCCACAACAGAGCGAGCCACGCGGAGTTCGTCGTGGTCGACGACGTGAATCTGGTCTCGCGCCCGGAGGGGCTGCCCTGGGAGGTGGCCGGGTCGTTGTACGTGGCCGGCACGACCGCGTACGCCACCGTGTTCGCGGTCGACCCCGGACCGGCGGACACGGTCGTCGTCTCCGGTGCGGCGGGCGGCGTCGGGTCGCTCGCCGTGCAACTCGCCCGGCGGCGCGGCGCCACGGTGATCGGGCTGGCGAGCGAGCCGAACCACGCCTGGTTGAAGGACCGCGGTGTCGTCCCGGTCAGGTACGGGGAGGGTGTGGCCGAACGGATCCGGCAGGCCTGCGGCGGGAACGTCGACGCGTTCATCGACACCTTCGGCGACGGCTACGTGGCCCTGGCGGTGGAACTGGGCGTACGGCCCGAGCGGATCGACACGATCCGCGACTGGCGGGCCGCGGCCAAGGTCGG
The DNA here is from genome assembly GCF_042665155.1 of Sphaerisporangium rhizosphaerae. Taxonomy (NCBI): domain Bacteria; kingdom Bacillati; phylum Actinomycetota; class Actinomycetes; order Streptosporangiales; family Streptosporangiaceae; genus Sphaerisporangium; species Sphaerisporangium rhizosphaerae. The sequence goes on from NZ_JBHTCG010000020.1 coordinate 67,492, forward strand.
TGCGCGGACCTACGGAGAAGGCGCGGCGGCGTGCGCGGTCGTGCTCGGCGAACTGGCCCGGCTCGCCGCGCGCGGGGAGCTCGAGGTGCCGATCGCCCGCGTTTACCCGCTGGAGGGAGTGCGGGACGCCTTCCGCGAGCTGGAGCGGGGGCACACCCACGGCAAGATCGTGCTCCGGCCCTAGAGCATGTACGGCATGGGAGATCAGAGGGACTCGCCGGAAGGCGACTCGCCCGCCGAGCAGTATGGGCGCCATTGCGCCCCTGTCATAAGGGATTAACACCGGCGAAATTCGCCGCCGGGCGCCAAGTAATAGGTTGACGGTGTCGGTCGAGGGTTTCTCTCGACCGTACGCGTGCGCGCACTGCACTGCCGGTCCCTGATCAGGACATGTCCGTCCACCGCACCTTTCGCCCAGGGATGCGAAATGACCGAATCCAGTGTGTCACCCCCACCCAGCCACGCACCCGACATGGTCACCACTACCGCCACCACCGCCACCACGACGACCGTCCCGGCGGCCTCCGGCGAGGACGCCCCGGCCGGCGGCCTGGTCAAGCCCGGCTACGATCCCCGGCTGGCCAACGAGGACCTGGCTCCGCTGCGCCACCAGAACTGGTCCTCCTACAACATCTTCGCCTTCTGGATGTCGGACGTGCACAGCGTTGGCGGCTACGTCACCGCGGGCAGCCTGTTCGCCCTGGGCCTGGCGAGCTGGCAGGTGCTGTTCGCGCTCGTGGCGGGCATCGTCATCGTCAACGTCTTCTGCAACCTGGTGGCCAAGCCCAGCCAGATGACCGGCGTGCCGTACCCGGTCATCAACCGGGCGATCTTCGGCGTGCTGGGCGCGAACATCCCGGCCGTCGTCCGGGGACTCATCGCCATCGCCTGGTACGGCGTGCAGACCTACCTGGCTTCACAGGCGCTCATCATCATCTTCCTGAAGTTCTGGCCCGCCACGGCGGCGCTGAACGACGTGCGCGAGTACGGGTTCCTGGGGCTGCCCGCCCTCGGGTACATCTGCTACGCCATCCTCTGGGTGGCGCAGGCGGCGGTCTTCTGGAAGGGCATGGAGGCCATCCGCCGGTTCATCGACTGGGCCGGGCCCGCCGTGTACGTGGTCATGCTGGTCCTGGCCGTCTACCTGGTGAGCCGGGCCGGATGGCGCAACATCAGCCTCGACCTCTCCCAGGGTGAGGTGCTCGGCTTCGGCGAGTCCATCCCGGTCATGCTGGGCGCCATCGCCCTGGTCGTCTCCTACTTCTCCGGGCCGATGCTCAACTTCGGGGACTTCTCCCGGTACGGGCGCTCGTTCGCCGCGGTGAAGCGGGGGAACCTGCTGGGGCTCCCGGTCAACTTCCTCTTCTTCTCCATCCTGACGGTGATCACCGCCTCGGCCACGGTGCCGGTGTTCGGCGAGCTCATCACCGACCCCATCCACACCGTCCAGCGCATCGACACGCCGTTCGCCATCCTGCTCGGCGGGCTGACCTTCGTCATCGCGACGGTCGGCATCAACATCGTCGCCAACTTCATCTCCCCGGCGTTCGACTTCTCCAACGTCAACCCCAGGCGGATCAGCTGGCGTACCGGCGGCATGATCGCGGCGGTCGGGTCGGTGCTGCTCACGCCCTGGAACTGGTACGGCAACCCCGACGCCATCCACTACACGCTCGGCCTGCTCGGAGCCCTCATCGGGCCGCTGTTCGGCATCCTCATCGCCGGCTACTACGTGTGCTCGCGGCAGCGGGTGTGGGTGGACGAGCTGTTCACCCTCGACCGGGCCGGCCGCTACTGGTTCCGCGGGGGGTACAACCCCAACGCGGTCTGGGCGACCGTGGCCGCGGGCGTGCCGGCCATCGCCTCGGTGCTGGCCCCCAAGCTGCTGCTCGACCTCGGTCTGACCACGATCGACCTGACCTGGATCGCCGACTACAGCTGGTTCATCGGCTGCGGGCTGGGCTTCGTGGCGCTGGTCGCGTTCGAGCGGGTCTCGCCCCGCATCACCGGCCTGGACCGCGACCTGGCCGCCGCCTCCGACGGGGCCGCCGCGCGAGCGGCCGTCCCGGAGGGCGCGACTCCGGCCGGCCCGTGACCCGCATCCGGGTGATCAACCCCAACACCGCCCAGGCCATGACCGAGTCGATCGGCCGTTGCGCCCGGGCGGTGGCGGGGCCGGGCACGACGATCGTGGCCGTGAGCCCGGCCATGGGCCCCGAGTCGATCGAGAGCCACTACGACGAGGCGCTCGCCGTTCCCGGGCTGCTCACCGAGGTCGCGGCCGGTGAGCGGGACGGGACCGACGGGTACGTCATCGCCTGTTTCGGCGACCCCGGCCTGGACGCGGCGCGCGAGCTGGCGGCCGGTCCCGTCGTGGGGATCGCCGAGGCCGCCATGCACGTCGCGACCCTCGTCGGACGCGGCTTCAGCGTGGTGACCACCCTGTCCAGGACGGCGGGCCGCGCCTGGGACCTCGCCCACAGGTACGGCTTCGCCGCCGCCTGCCGCGGCGTGCACGCCTGCGACATCCCCGTGCTCGATCTGGATCGCCCTGACGGCGACGCCCGCGAGGTGGTGACCAGGCTGTGCGCCGCTGCCCTCGAAGCGGACGGCAGTGACGCGGTGGTGCTCGGCTGCGCCGGGATGGCGGCGTTCTGCGCTGAGATCTCCGGCCGCCTCGGCGTCCCGGTCATCGACGGCGTGACCGCCGCCACCACCCTCGTCGAGTCCCTGGTCCGCCTTGGGCTGCGCACGAGCGCCCGCGGCGAGTACGCGCCGCCCCCGCCCAAGCGCTACTCGGGACCTCTCGGCGGCTTCACCATCCCGGCCCGGGGATGACCTCCGCCGCGCCGCCGGAAACGCCCCATCGTCGCATGTGGTCGGTCGGCTACGCCGGCACGCGGTGTGGTCGTGCCGGCCGGATCAGAGGCTCGCGGTGGCGATGTCGAACGCCTCGATCAGGCGTGCCGCGCCGGCCCGGCCGGTGTCCGGGGTGAGCAGGGCGCGCTGGCGTTCGGCGCCCGTGCCGGTGCGGGCCAGTGCGGTCAGAAGCCGGTCGACCTCCTCCTCGTCGCCGGTCTCCCGCAGCGCGGGACGGATGCGGTCGAGCATCTCGTCCACGAGCGCGGTGGCGGGCACCCCGCCGCCCGTCCTCGGATGCACGCCGTCGCCGTTCAGCCCGAAGCGGGCGGCGGCCCACAGGGCGGCCCGCAGGATCTCGGTGTCGCCGGGGTCGGCGGTGTCCTCGCCCGCCGCCAGTTCGGCGCAGGCGGTGCGCACCAGCGCGCGCGACAGAGCGGCCTGGAGCACCGCCTCGTCCACGGTGGCGGCGACGTCCGCGGCCCTGAGCTCGACGGTCGGGAACCGCGCCGACGGCCTGGCCAGCCAGTACGGGTGCGCTGAGGGGACCAGCGCGCCGCTGCGATGCAGCATGGCCGTCACCTGGTCGTAGTGCGCGGCACTGGAGAAGTGCGGGGGGATGTCGGTGGCGGGCCAGCGGGACAGCGCGACGGTGCGCCAACTCGCGTAGCCGGTGTCGGCGCCGTCGCAGAAGGGGGAGTTCGCGGAGATCGCGAGCAGGGTCGGCAGCCAGGGCCTGAGCCGGTTGACCACCGCCACCGCCATCTCACGGTCGGCCACGCCCACATGGACGTGCAACCCGCACGTCTCCTGCTGGGTGACGATCAGTCCGTACAGGTCGCGCAGCTCGCCGTACCGCGCCTTCGCCGACACGGTGCGGGGGACGGCCGGAGGGGTGACCGGAGAACCGATGGCCAGGACGCGCAGGCCCGCCTCGGCCGCGGCGCGTCCCAGCCGGGCCCGGCCCCCGGCCAGCACCTCGCGAAGCCCGCCCAGGTCCGTCCGCACGGGGGACACCGTCTCGATCATGGACGCCAGCAACTCGGCCTCGAACCCGGTCGCCGACCCCGCCGACCCCGCCGGCCCGGCGCCCGTACCCGCCGTCGCGGGGGCGCCTGAGCCGGTCGCCGCGGCCTGCTCGGCGTGCCGGTCGGCCACGTGCGAGGGCTCGCCGGCCCGCGGTCTGTCGAGTACGTCCAGCAGTCGTGCGTTGCCGGGGACGGGGCGGCCGTCCAGGGCGTCGACGACCAGGAACTCCTCCTCGACGCCGAGGGTGACCGCGTCGCCCTCGGCCGGCCGATAGGACCGCGCGAAGCTCACCTACACCGTCCCAAGCCATGAGGGGGACACCACGAGCAGCTCACGACGGCCAGGGCGCCTGCGCGACACGGGCGGCTTGCGGCGCTTCGGCTCGTTCATCGACGCCATTCTAAAACCGCCACCCCTCACCCACGAGCCCCGCAGGGCGATGATCGATGCGCCCCGACATTCCCCGGGCGAGGGGGAACATGCTCGCCCCGCACCGGTTCATGAGTGATCGACGTTCGGGGTGCCGCACGGCGAACGCGCACCACGCGTCTGGACGGGACCACGACGGCCGAGTCGGCATGCCCGGCGGAGGGCACGGATGGGCGGCACCTCACATTCCGCCGGACCGGAGAGGTGATTCCTCCGCGCTGCGGGGGAGGTGACGACGATGGCGACGATTGAGATACAGAACCGGATCCAGCGTCATATCGACACGCTGATCGATACCGGCGCGGAGACCGGTGTGCAGGTCGCCGTCTATCATCATGGCACGCTGATCGTTGACGCGGTGGCCGGTACGGCCGACCCGGCCACCGGGAGGCCGCTCACCTCCGGAACGCCGATCTTCAGTTTCTCCACCGGCAAGAACGTGGCGGCCGTGCTGGCACATCTGCTCGTACAGGGGGGTCTCATCGATTACGACACCCCGGTCACGGACCTGTGGCCCGAGTTCGGCGTGCACGGCAAGGCCACGGCGACACTGCGGCACGTGCTGACCCACACCGTCGGCCTTCCGGCCATGCCGCGACAGATCACCCCGCGCGAGCTTCCCGACTGGGCAAGGGTGTGTGAGGCGCTGGCCGCCGCCGAGCCGCGCTGGCCGCCGGGCACCGCCGTCGGCTATCACTCGTACACCTTCGGCCATCTCGTCGGCGAACTGGCCCGCCGCGCGACCGGGCGGCCCATGCGCGCGCTGCTCCGTGAGTGGATCACCGCGCCGCTCGATATCGAGGGGCGGCTCTACTTCGCCGCTCCCAAGGAGTCGCTCGCGGGGCTGGCACGCCTGGAGCAGCAGACGCGGCAATGGCCTGTCGGCCCGGACGACGGTGCTGCGATCCTCGCACCCTGGGAAAGCCGGCCCAGTGCCGACTTCGGCAACGACGACGAGATCCTGCGCGCCGACATTCCATCGGTGGCCAGCGCCACCGCTCACGGCCTCGCCGCGATGTTCGACGCCGTGCTGCGGGGCGAACTCCTGGACTCCGCGCGGTCGGCGCACCTGTCCGCGCTCGCGTTCGAGGGGACGGACCAGGTTTTCGGCAATCCCTCGCGGATGGCGCTGGGCTTCCCGGTCGGCAGGATCGGCGCCCCCGCCGAGGAGAACTCCGTGGCATTCGGATGGCCGGGCGGAGGCGGAAGCTACGCCTACGCCGACCCCGTGCGGGGGGTCGCCTTCGCGCTGACGAAAACCCGGCTCGTCCCGAACTTCGACACCGCCCTTTCGGTCACCGCCATTCTGGCCGACCATCTCGCCGGGACCAGCTGAGCATTTCGTGCGGCTGTGCCGGGATGGGATTCGCGACGATCAGAAGGAGAGAATCATGTCCGATCACACAGCCGGCGACTCGACCGCGCCGCAGACCGGCCTCGGTCCGTTCTCGTCGCCCGGCGCCTGCCCGACGCCGTGGGAGGAGACGGAGTGGGCATTGCGCCGGATCCAGAAGTTCCAGCTGTGCACCGTGCGCCGGGATGGCCGCCCGCACGTGACACCGTTGCTGGCGGTGTGGACGCTGGGCGCGATGTGGTTCACCACCGGCGAGAACGAGCAGAAGGCCAAAAATCTCAGCGCCAACCGGCACTGCGCGGTGACCGCCGGAACCGGCACCCTGACCGGCGTGGACCACGTCATCGAAGGCACCGCGAGCCTGGTCACCGACCAGGCCACCAGGGACGCCGTGGCGACCGCCTTCGAACAGGCCTACGGCTGGCAGCTCACCCGCGAGGACGGAACCTGGTACCACCTGGGCGACGCCGTCCGGACCGGCGATGTCCGCCTCTACCGGCTCCAGCCGGACAAGGGCTTCGCCTTCGCCACCGGTAGCGAGTCGTCCGAGACCCGCTACCGGTGGAGCTGAGGGCACAATGCCCGGCCGCCCACGCCGCCCTGCCTCGCGATCGCGCAGCGGCGATCAGGTGTGACAGCGGTCGCCCTCCGGGCGCCCCGCGCCGGGCGGAGGCACCCGGACGCCGACACGTCAGCTCATGGGGGCGCGTAGATCTACAACGTAAAGGCGACGGCTTCGGTCAGCGGTGGGCGGGCTGGAGGTCGGCGACGTGGCGGATCAGGTCGCCGACGTGGACGACGCCCATGCAGCGGCCCACCTCGTCCACCACCACCAGGTCGTCGTACACCCGCGCGGAGTCCTTGCCCGCCACCTGCATGGCGGCGATGACCGGGGTGGTCTTGGGCACGACGCGGGGCGGGTCGGCCAGGCGGTGCGCCGGCTTCTTGGCGTGCAGCGCGTGCCCGTAGGGGCCGGCGATCGACAGCAGGAAGCGGCTGCGCTCCACGCTTCCCCGTGGACGCTGATACTCGTCGACCAGGATGACGCTGGTGATCGACGGTTCGGTGCCGAGGGCCTCCACCACCTCCTCCGCCGTGGCGTGCATGCCCAGCGTCACCGCAGGCATGAGGAACTCCTGGACCCGGGGCCCGAGGTCGATCATCGACGGCTGCGGCTCGGCCGGCACCGGCAGCGGCACGTGCACCCTGCCGTGCGAGGGCCGCCAGTCGAGCGGGGCCAGCAGCGGCCCCTGGGCGAGACGCACCCCCCAGCCGCGCAGCGTCGTGAGCTGCGCCTCGTCGCGCACCTGGGGAGCCAGGACGTGGACGCCCAGGCTCTTGGCCATGTGCGCCACCGCCTCGCCGACGGCGTTGCGCCGCGCGTCGCGGGGCACCCGTTCCATCAGTTCGGGCGAGAGCACCAGCGCGTACGGCGCGGCGTCGGCGATCAGGTCGAGCGGGACGTGCGAGGTGCCGAGGCCGCCGACGGCGACCAGGTAGCCGATGGTCCGCAGGCCGTCGATGCCGGTCAGCAGGGCCCGCCGGTCGCGCGCCGCGACGTCGCCGGTGATCACCAGGATCACCTCGCGGGGGCGGCGGCTGGTGGCGCGCATGGCCTCGTGCAAGGGGGCGAGGGCTCCGGAGCCCTGGACCACCGCGTCCGAGGGCACGGTGAGCAGCAGCGGCAGCAGCGCCTCCTCGCGGGCGGCGGCATAGGCGGCGGCGACCGTCCCCGAGACGTCCCCCGTGATCCCGATGGAGGCCGCCTCGGCTGCCGCCTCGACGGCGATCACCCCTCCGGTGTCCAGATCGACGATCGGGAAGAAGATCGCGGTGGCCCGCGGGGCTCCCGGCGTCCCCGGCGGGAACGACCCGAACGACCCGGAAGGTCCGGCTGGTCCGGACGGTCCGGAGTAGAAGCCCGGATGGCCCCCGGAGCCCGTGGGGCTGGAGGTGGGGGAGCCCGGGTGACCCCCGGTACCGGAAGTGACGAAGTCCGAATGCCCCGGGGTGTTGGAGGTGGGGAAGTCCCGGTGACCCGTGGAACTGGAGGTGACGAAGTCCCGATGACCTGGGGTGCCGGACGCCGGGAAGTCCGGATGACCTGTGCCGGACCCGGGGTGGGACGAATGTCCTGTGGGGCCGGAGGCCGGAAAGCCTGGGTACGTCGCCGTCGGCGTCGCGCCGGGGTGTGGGGACGCGGGCGCTACTGGGTATCCCGGGGGGACCGCCTCCGGGCCGCCGGGGGCGGCTCCGTGGCGGCCGGGGGAGGGGGCGCCGGGAGATCCCGGTGAAGCCGGAGGGGCCATCGAGGCTCCCGGGGATGCGTCGGTATGGGTGGCGGTCGCCAGGATCGAGGCGGCCGGGGAAGAGGTTCTGAGGACCGTCACCCATGGATTGTGCTGCGGTTTCATCACCTCAAGGCACGCTGGAAGGCGGAATTCACGGATATTTCCCCCACTGTTGGAGGGAAGGATTTCTTTACCGACAGTCGGAAGCGCTGTCACACCCCGTAGCCAAGATCCCGTTCTGGGTGCCTCCATCTCCGCCGGTTCCCGGCTGTCCACGTGCGTGGTCCTTCGTCCTGTACTGTCGCTGGTCATGGCGGGACGACCGGCGGCGGGCGGGGGGCGATGGGTGTCGGTCGCGCCCGAGCGCCTGGAGGGATGGCTGCGCGGGTTCGCCGAGCGGCACGGCGCGAGCGAAGCGGCCCTGCGGGACGAGGCCACGGCGGTCCCGCGCGGCGAGGTGGTGTGCCTGCGGGCCTCTGACGGCGCCGTCGCCGAAGTCCACGTCCCCTTTCCCCCGTTCACCGCGCCACCCTCCGCGGGTGTGCCGCTCGAGACGTCCACCGCCGAGGCGGAGGACGTTCGCGGTGAGGGCCTCCTCGCGGCCCTGGTCGCGCACGCGACGGCCGAGCGGGTGATCGGTGTCCTGCTCGTGCGGCTCGGCGGGCACGCGGCGGGCGTGTTCGAGGGACGGCGGCTGGTGGCCTCCAAAGTGGGCTCGCGCCTGGTGCACGGGCGCAGTGCGGCCGGAGGCTGGTCGCAGCAGCGCTTCGCCCGCCGCAGGGAGAAGCAGGCCGGCGAGGCGTCGCAGGCGGCGGCCGACGTGGCCGCGCGGGTGCTGGTGCCGCGGGTGGCGGCGCTGGACGCGGTCGTCCTTGGGGGAGATCGGCGCGCCGTGGACGCCCTGCGCGCGGACCGGCGGCTCGCGCCGCTTTTCGTCCTGGAGGCCGGGCCCTTCCTGGACGTGCCCGACCCGCGGCTCGCCGTGCTCCAGGACACCCCCAAGAACTTCCGCGCCGTCCGCGTCCGCCTGCTGGACCCCGCGGGCTGAGCCCAGGCCTCCGCCGTCCGCGTCGGCAGAACGGCGGGCCGGGACCTCGGTCCCGGCCCGCCGCTGCGACGCGCCCTGCCCAGGGTGGGCCGGGATCAGGTGGCGGTGCAGGTGACGGTGGCCCCGGCGCCGGTTCCCGTGCCCTGGAACCCGAAGTTGGTGCTCTGCCCGGCCGACAGCCGCCCGTTATAGCTCGCGTTGGTGACGGTCACGGTGCCGCTGGTGCCGGAGTTGACGCCGCTCCATATGGACGTGATCGTGGCTCCGGAGGGCAGGGTGAGGGCGACCCTCCAGCCGTTGATCGCGGCGCCGCCCGCGGTGACGTTGACGGAGGCGACGAACCCCCCGGCCCACTGGTTCGACACCGAGTAGGCCGCCGAGCATCCTCCGGTCCCGCCGCTGGGCGACGGGGAGGGCGAAGGTGACGGGGAAGGTGACGGGGAAGGTGACGGGGAAGGTGACGGCGAGGGAGAAGGTGACGGGGAGGGAGAGGGGGTGCCGCCGTCGAGCGTGAGGTTCTTCTGCTGGACCTGCCACTGGGTGTTGCACAGGCCGCAGTTGGGGCCGACGAAGTTGGCCCCGGCCGTCGTGTCGCCCTTCAGCCGCCACTTGAGGTACAGCACCGCCACGCGGCCGAACTCGCCGCCGTTGGTCTGGCCGTAGGTGCCGCCGTGGCCGACGTTCAGATTGCCCATGAAGGCGGGCAGCCCCGACGGCAGTTTGCCCCAGTCGTCGATGGCGTTGGGGTAGGCGATGTCACTGGTGCCGCCGATGAAGTAGGCGATCGGCTTGGTCAGCCGGCGGAGCTGGTAGTCGTCGGAGTCGTTCAGCAACCCGCTGCTGAAGATGGTGGTCGTGGTGACACGCGAGTCGTTGGAGACGGCGTAGGCCTCCAGGCCGCCGCAGGAGTAGCCCCCTACGGCGATCTTGGTGGTGTCGAGTTTGCCGTAGTACTTGCTGCCCTGGCGGCCGTTCTCCGCGACCGCCCAGTCGATGGACTGGGTGAGCATCTGGGACGTCGTCGAACCCGAGGCGTTCGGGCCGCCGCTGGCGATGGCCAGGAACCCGTACGAGGCGATCTCGCGGAGGAAGTTCTGCTGCGAGAGCCCGTTGGCGGAGCAGCCTCCGTTGCCCCAGACGAAAATGGGGAGTTTCTCGGACGGGAGGGTTCCGGGCCGGTAAATGGTGTGATTGGACAGGCCGGTGGAGGTCTCGTAATCGGCCGGATAGGGGCCTGAACCGCCGACCGCCGCGACGGCGGTCGGCGTCATGGTGAGCGCCACCATTCCGGCGCATATCGGGGCGACCGCGGCCGCCAGTACCGCGCTGATGATCGAGCGTTTTCTCATTTCGCCCTCCGAAGGCGTGACAACGGCGCTCTGTGTCGGATGTGGCATACGCGGCGGACGCCGGCGGGAGCCCGGCAACGGCACGGCCGACTCCCGCCGCGCCGGGCCGGCCGGCGCGGGATCGAGTCCGCGGATCGATACGGCGAACCATCGGCTGCCGGTCGCGCTCGTGTCAGCCGCGATGAGCCGATGGGCAATGCGCAGTTACTATCACTGCGGCGAATAAAAGTGTCAAGCGACCGGGTTCAGCCGGTCGAGCGGAGTGCGCGCGGGCCGGAAACGCCCCTGGCGCGATCGGCATCCGGGCGGCCGCCGGTCGTCCGAGTGAGTGAAAGTTTCCTTTAACCGTCCCTGCGGGCCGGGGCGGAAACAAAGGTTTCCGACGCCCGGAAGTGGGTGATCCACGACGCGGCGTCCGGCCAGTACGGCGTCGTGACCTGGACCAGCCGCGCCTCGGCGAGCGTGCCGAGAGCGGAGTGGATCTCCAGCATGAGCTCCCTGGCGGCCTGGCGGGGCCACGGTGCCGGCAGGAGGTGCTCGGGGAGGTTCGGGTCGATGTCGGGGAACCTCCGCCAGGAATCCATGACGGAGGTGCGGGCCACCAGCGCCCGGGTCGCGTCGACCTGTCCGTCGCGGACGGCCGCCCGCAGATCCGCGTACCGCGCGATGAAACCGTCGTAGGCCGAGGCGAGGCCGGCCAGGTCGTAGGCGGCGGCAGGGCCGTGCGGGCCGGCCTCCGCGTCGAAGCGGGTGTGCATCACCGACCAGCGGCCACCGTCGACCCCGTCCATGATCTCGTGCAGCGCCTTGGTCGCCGGACCCGCGTCGGATCCGGGCCGGATCCACACGCTGTCGTACAGCCGGGCGAAACCCAGCGCCCCCAGAGCCTTGCGGACCGCGTGCCGCGGGGCCTGGCCGGACTGGGGGATCGAGAAGGAGACGGTCACCCAGTCGCCGGTCCACCGCGGCGGGCGGGCGCCGAAGCCGAGGAAATGATCCATCCGGGCGCGATGCCTGGCGATCGCCTGAGAGGTGAGGTGGTACACGGGCGGCCGTCCGGATCCCCGCACGGCGATCAGGCCACGCCTGGTCAGCCGGGACAACGCGGCCCGCGCGCTGGACTCGCTGATGCCGAACTCCCTGAGCATCGCGACCACCGCCGCCGACGGCAGGTTCGCCTCCGAGGAGTCGAGGTACTCGCCGAGCAGGGTCGCCAGAAGGTGCTGTGGGTTGGGGCCGGCCTGCGCCCGCGGGGCTCCGACATCCTCCGAAGGCACGTGGGCGCTCACGTCATCAGCTTGCCGCACGGCGACGTCCCTGCCGAACGACTCCGCCCTCGCGCCGTCAACCTCGCGTTCTCCCGGCGAGCTCAGGACCCCTTGCATATACGGGTTTCCCGCGGCGGTCGCACGTCGGGAACCGTCACAGGCTTGTGCTGATCGCGCCGGCGACGCGGGCGGTGGTGTCGGCGAGCCGCGGCAGCGGATGCGACGCTCCGACCAGCGCGTAGAGGGCGGCCACCGTCTCACCCGCCGCGTCGTGGAGGGGGGCCGCCACGCAGCGCACGAGCGGCATGAGCTCTCCGCGGTCGTAGGCCACGCCCGTGTCGCGGATGTCCGCGAGCTCCCGGCGCCCGCTCCCCGGCGGCAGGGCCAGCGATCTGCCCGCCGGAGTGCAGGCCAGCAGGACCCTGCCGGCCGCGGTCGTCCAGCACGGCGACGAGGTGCCAGGCACGATCGGCGCCAGATGCCGCATCTCGCCGGCCACCGCGTCGATCACCATGGTGTGCCCGTGCGACAGGACGCAGACCCCCACCGTCGCTCCGGTCATCCGGGCGAACCGCCGTAGGGGGCGCTGCACGGCCTGGCGCAGCGCCGGACTCGCGCGCCAGGCTCCGGCCAGCCGGTGCACGCGCTCGCCGACGCGGTACCTGCCGCCGGACTTCTCCACCGCGCCCAGATCGGTCAGCTGTTCCAGCAGGCGGTAGGCCGTCGCCTTGGGCAGGCCACTCTCGGCGGCGACCCGCGTCAGACCGGCCTCGCCGGTGCGTTCGAGGACGTCCAGGAGGGTGAAGGCGCCTTCCAGCACGCCACGCCCGGCCGTCACCGGCCCGTTCGCGGAGTCCGCGCCGACTGAACCCGTCATGGGCGAACAGTACGGCGCGTGACCGCCATGTACCAGTCTTGTCACCGAAACCATCTCAGAAGGAGGCGGCGGGCCGGTGACCCGGTGGGCGGACCGCTGGGCGGACCGGGGAATCGGCGGGCGCGCGGACCATCAACCCCGCCGCAGGCAGCCCGTACACTAGGCCTATGCGCACTCCCGATTGATCGGCGCACTCACGAAGCGGGCCGAGCCGCGTGGCGGCCCCGCCGCGTTCCCGGTATCCACCGTCAGCACGTCCTTCGACCTTGTTCCCCGCTCTGGGAGTGTTCCCTCATCATGATCATCGCGTCCGACATCGAACTGCGCGCCGGTTCCCGCCTGCTCATCGAGGGGGCCTCCTTCCGCGTCAACCCCGGCGACCGCATCGGCCTGGTGGGCCGCAACGGCGCGGGGAAGACCACGCTCACCAAGGTGCTGGCCGGCGAGGGGCTGCCCGCCGCCGGCACGGTGACCACCACCGGCAGCGTCGGCTACCTCCCCCAGGACCCGCGCACCGGAGACCTGTCGGTGCTGGCCGCAGACCGCATCCTGTCGGCCCGCGGGCTGGACGAGGTGCTGCGCGAGCTGCGCCAGGCCGAGATCGGCATGGCCTCCGACGACTCCCGCGTGCGCGACCGCGCCGTGCGCGCGTACGGCCGCCTGGAGGACCGGCTGCACGTCCTCGGCGGGTACTCCGCGGAGGCCGAGGCGGCCTCGATCGCCTCCAGCCTGGGCCTGCCCGACCGCGTGCTCAAGCAGCAGCTCCAGACGCTGTCCGGCGGCCAGCGGCGGCGGGTGGAACTGGCCCGCATCCTGTTCAGCGGAGCGGAGACTCTCCTGCTTGACGAGCCGACAAACCACCTCGATGCGGACTCAATCGGGTGGCTTCGTGATTTTTTACGATCACACCAGGGCGGTTTGATCATTATTAGCCACGATGTCGGGCTTCTTGAAGCGACGGTCAACCGGGTCCTGCACCTCGACGCCAACCGCGGCGTCATCGACACCTACAACGTCGGCTGGACCACGTATCTGGCCCAGCGCGAGAGCGACGAGCGGCGCAGGAAGCGTGAGCGCGCCAACGCCGAGCGCCAGGCCTCCCAGCTGCTCTCGCAGGCCGACCGCATGCGCGCCAAGGCCACCAAGGCCAAGGCCGCCCAGGACATGGAACGCCGCGCCAAGCGCCTGCTCGCGGGCGTGGAGGAGGAGCGGCGCTCCGACAAGGTCGCCAAGCTGCGCTTCCCCGACCCGGCGCCCTGCGGGCGCACGCCTCTGACGGCCACCGGCCTGTCGAAGTCCTATGGCTCGCTGGAGGTCTTCACCGACGTGGACGCGGCCGTCGACCGGGGCAGCCGCGTGGTCGTGCTCGGCCTGAACGGTGCCGGCAAGACCACGCTGCTGCGCATGCTCGGCGGCCTGGAGAAGCCCGACTCCGGCCAGATCCACCCCGGCCACGGCCTCAAGCTCGGGTACTACGCCCAGGAGCACGAGACGCTGGACGCCGGCCGCACGGTGCTGGAGAACATGCGCTCGGCGGGCTCCGACGTGCCCGACGTGACGCTGCGCAAGGTGCTCGGCTCGTTCCTGTTCTCCGGGGACGACGCCGACAAGCCGGCCGGCGTGCTGTCGGGAGGCGAGAAGACGCGCCTGGCCCTGGCCACGCTGGTGCTGTCGAGCGCCAACGTCCTGTTGCTGGACGAACCCACGAACAACCTCGATCCCGTTAGCCGCGATCAAGTACTTTCAGCGCTAAGATCCTATTCTGGGGCAATTGTCCTGGTTACGCATGATGAGGGTGCCGTTGAGGCCCTACAACCAGATAGGGTGATCTTGCTACCAGACGGAGTCGAAGACGCTTGGAGCGATGAATTTTCCGATCTTGTGGCACTTGCCTGATCTTAATTTGAGCGGGTACGGATCTTTTCCCATGGAGTAGGTAGCCGATCCGGCTGAAATGACTGATCATGGCGTGAGTAACGCTGCGGAAGTCTGGCACTACAGGAGGTACTCGTGGCCGAGACTCTCAAGAAGGGCACCCGGGTGACCGGGGCCGACCGTGAAAAACTGGCCGCCGATCTCAAGAAGCGGTATGCCGCGGGTGAGAGCATCCGCGCGCTCGCCGCGTCGACCGGCAGGTCATACGGGTTCATCCACCGCATCCTCAGCGAGTCCGGCGTGACTCTGCGGGGGCGCGGGGGCGCCACCCGGGGCAAGTCCAAGCGCTAGCGGACGCCTCGGATACGCGCGACCGCAGCCGCTCGTGCCGTTCAGCCGAAGCCCGTCCCGCCCGCGCCGGTAGAATCTCATTCTGGAACCTGCAGTGGGTTCGGGCGTGACGGGACAGTGAGGCATGGGGACGGAGCGGGCGATGGCGGAAGCGGCGACAGGGGGGAGTGCGGCGGACACCTCGGCGAGCGAGGAGGCCGAGCCGGGCACGCATGGAGCGCTGACGCGCGCCGGAGGGGTGCGTGGCGAGGCTGAGGGAGCCCCTGACAGCGAACAGCTCGCGGAGATCGGTCTGCGCTTCGAGGTGGACGGCGAGATCGCGACGATCACACTTGACCGGCCCGAGCGGCGGAACGCCCAGACGTTCGCCACCTGGTCCGCTCTGGCTCAGATCGGCACAACGTTGCCTGAGCAGGTGCGCGTCGTCGTGGTCCGAGGCGAGGGGCCGTCCTTCTCAGCCGGCATAGACGTGCGGCTGTTCACGCCCGAGGGTGTCTCGGGGCAGGGGTCGTTCGCGTCCGCGGCCGCGCTCGACGGCGGGACGATCGACCAGCGCATCAGGGAGTTCCAGGAGGGCTTCCTGTGGCTGCGCCGCCCCGACATCGTGTCCATCGCGGCCGTGCACGGGCACGCGATCGGGGCCGGATTCCAGCTTGCCCTGGCCTGCGACCTGCGCGTCATCGCCGATGACACCAAATTCTGCATGAAAGAGCCCGCGCTCGGGCTCGTCCCCGACCTCACCGGCACCAAGCCGCTGGTCGATCTCGTCGGCCTGTCCCGTGCCGTGGAGATCTGCCTGAGCGCGCGCGTCGTCGAGGCCGGCGAGGCGCTGCGGCTCGGCCTGGCCGAACGCGTCGTCCCCGGGGACGAGCTTCAGGCGGCGACGAAGGAGCTGGCCACGTCCCTGCTGGCGACCGACCGTGACGCGGCGGCGGCGACCAAGCGGCTGCTGCAGGGGGCGTCCGGCCGCACGTTGGAGGAGCAGGCGGCGGCCGAGCGCGCCGAGCAGCGGGCACGCATCAAAGCGCTGTTCGGGGGCGTCCGTCAGGCGTGATCGTTCGCCTTGAGCTGACCGGGGAATCGGGGGGCCGGTTCTCCTGCTTGGCGGGAGGAGGGATCGGGCGAGGCCCGGTCCCGGGGCGCGCGGTGAGAGGATCGGCGGACGGTTGATGGCGATGATGGGCGGGGGATACGGTCCCCAGGTGATGCGGTCCCTGCGGCGGGACAGCTCGGTGACCAAAGAACGGCTCACGCCGGGGACGGTGCCGCGCATCTCCCGGTACGCGCGGCCCTACCGCGGGCAGATCGCCGCGTTCCTCGGGCTGGTCGTGCTGGACGCGGTGATCGTCATCGCCAACCCGCTGCTACTGAAGTCGATCATCGACGGCGGCATCATCCCGCGGCGGGCCGACGTCGTGGTCATGCTGTCGTTGATCATCGCCGGCCTCGCCCTGGTGGACGCCGGGCTCGGGCTGGCCCAGCGCTGGTTCTCCTCGCGCATCGGCGAGGGCCTGATCTACGACCTGCGCACCGAGGTGTTCGACCACGTCCAGCGCATGCCGGTGGCCTTCTTCATGCGCGCCCAGACCGGCGCGCTGGTCTCGCGGCTCAACAGCGACGTCATCGGCGCCCAGCGCGCCATCACCAGCACGCTGTCGGCCGTGGTGTCCAACGTGGTCAGCCTGATCATGGTGCTCGGCGCGATGCTGATCCTGTCGTGGCAGGTCACGCTGGTCGCGCTGATCCTGCTGCCGATCTTCATCTTCCCCGCCCGGTACGTTGGGCGCCGCATGTCCGGGCTGACCCGCGAGCAGATGCAGCTCGACGCCGAGATGAGCTCGGTCATGACGGAGCGCTTCAACGTCGCCGGCGCCATGGTCGCCAAGCTGTACGGCCGGCCGGACGACGAGGCCTCGCACTTCAGCGATCGGGCCGGCCGGGTGCGCGACGTCGGCATCACCGTCGGCATGTACGGCACGGTGTTCCGCGTCGCCCTCGGCCTGGTCGCCGCGCTCGCCACCGCGCTGGTGTACGGGGCGGGCGGCGTGCTCGTAGTCGACGGCGCCTTCCCGCTCGGGACGCTGGTGGCGCTCGCCGCGATGCTCATGCGCCTTTACGGCCCGCTGACCAGCCTGTCCAACGTCCACGTCGATGTGATGACCGCGCTGGTCAGCTTCGACCGGGTGTTCGAGGTGCTCGACCTGAAGCCGATGGTCGCCGAGAGTCCGCACGCCCGGCCGCTGCCCGGCGGGCCGGTCACCATCGAGTTCGACGACGTCCAGTTCCGCTACCCGGCCGCCGAGGAGGTCTCGCTGGCCTCCCTGGAGTCGGTGGCCAGGCCCGACACCGGCCCGAGCCAGGAGGTGCTGAAGGGCGTCACCTTCACCGCCGCGCCGGGTCAGCTCATCGCGCTGGTCGGGCCGTCCGGCGCGGGCAAGACCACGATCACCTCGCTGGTGTCGCGGCTGTACGACGTGACCGGCGGCGCGGTGCGCATCAACGGCGCCGACGTGCGCGAGGTCACGCTGGCCTCGCTGCGCGACACGGTGGGCGTCGTGATGCAGGACGCCCACCTGTTCCACGACACCATCGGCGCCAACCTCCGCTACGCCCGCCCGGGCGCCTCCGAGGAGGAGATCTGGGAGGCGCTGCGCGCGGCGCAGATCTCCGAGCTGGTCGAAGGGCTGCCCGACGGGCTGGACACCGTCGTCGGCGACCGCGGCTACCGGCTGTCGGGCGGCGAGAAGCAGCGCATCGCGCTGGCGCGGCTGCTGCTGAAGGCCCCGCGGGTCGTCGTGCTCGACGAGGCGACCGCCCACCTGGACTCCGAGTCCGAGGCGGCGGTGCAGCGGGCGCTGAAGACGGCGCTGGCCGGCCGCACCTCACTGGTGATCGCCCACCGCCTGTCCACGATCCGCGAGGCCGACGAGATCCTCGTCGTGGAGGACGGCCACGTCGTCGAGCGTGGCCGCCACGACGACCTGCTCGCGGCGAACGGCGCCTACGCCGAGCTGTACAGCACCCAGTTCGAGCACCAGCGCTAGCGCCGCCGGCCGCGGACGGGGCGGTTCGAGGAGGTCCTGAGCGCCCGTCCCGGTGCCGGCGGCCTCCCGGCGCCCGCGTGCGCCGGGTCACAGGTAGCCGAGGCGGGTGAGCTCCTCCTTGGCGACCTTCTCGACCAGCGCGAGGTCGTCGGGCCGCAGCCGGGAGCGCCACGCGCCGACCTTGGGCGCGCCCGCGCCGTACAGCGCGACCTTGGAGACCCGGCTCTCGACGAACTCCGACACCGCCGCCACCGTGGCGCCCGGGGACTGGGCCATCTCCTCATAGCGCACCGTGAGGAGCTGGTCGGGCGGCATCTCCTGGCGCAGCGCGGCGCTCAGGCGCACGGCGCTGCGCCAGCGCAGGGCGCACTTGCCCGCCGAGTCCATCGCGGTCCACTTCTCGCGGTGCTCGCTGGAGTTGACCCCGAGGAAGGGGTTGGGGAACTCGGTCTCGTCGCTGAGCATGCTGGTGCGGAAAAGGCTCATCGAGGTCCGGTCGGCGAGCATGTCCGCGGTGACGTCCCTGCCGTCCCGGATGAGCTGGATGAAACGGGCGTCGGGGAAGGCCTGGAGCAGCACCGGCGCGCTGTAGAGCAGGTCGGGGTTGGCGTCGCCGAACCGGACGACGGCGCCGGGCGAGGCGCACGGGCCGCCGCCGGTGACGGCCCCGGCCTCCCGGCAGGACGCCGGGCACTCGGCGCACGCCCCGGGGACGATCTGCCAGGCCTCGGCCAGGGCGTCGCGCAGCACCCGGACGGCGCCGCCGCCCTTCCTGCGCATGATGGAGGGACGGCGGGCGAAGGCGTAGACCACGTGGGCGACCGCCGCCCGGCCCATCGTGAGGTGGAAGCCGGGCGAGCGTTTCAGCGCACGCGCGAGGAGGTCAACGCCGGAGTGCGGCGCGCCGAGCACGAACACCGGCCTGCGGACCTTGATGCCGTTGACCACCAGGATGTGGGTCGGGGGTCGCATAAGTGAGGACAGTCTGACACCCTTTGCGAGGTGAACGAACCGGCCACGCCCCGCCCGTCGGTGGTACATGGCGTCACCTGGGTAAGCGTACTCACAACTGTGGCGGTTTCCGCCCATTCACGGGTTTTCGACGCCCCTAAATCAGCACGAATTCGGGGTATGGGAGGCGGGCGATGAGGGACAGACGGCTGTGGGTCCCCGGCCGGCTCCACCCCGGCGACCGGGTGGCCGTCGTCGCGCCCTCCGGCCCGGTCGACCCGGTGCGCCTGGCGCGCGGCCGCCAGGTCCTCACCGAGATCGGCCTGGACGTGGTGGTCATGCCCAGAGTCCTCAACCGGCGCGGCTACCTCGCGGGGTCGGACGCCGGCCGGGCGGCCGACCTGCAGGAGGCGTGGTGCGACCCGAGCGTGCGGGCCGTCATCTGCGCCCGGGGCGGCTACGGCGCCACCCGCCTGCTCGACCTGCTCGACTGGGCGGTCATGGGGACGGCTCGGCCCAAGATCCTGCTCGGGTCCAGCGACATCACCGCGCTGCACCAGGCGTTCGCCGTGCGGCTCGGCGTCGCCGGCTGCTTCGGCCCGATGCCGGCCTGCGCCACACTGAGCGACCCCGAGGGCCCCGAGCCGTCCTCGCTGGCCCACCTGCGCGCCTCGCTGTTCGAGGGCGACATGCCGGACCCGGTGGCCGGCGACCAGGTGATCGTGCCCGGCCACGCCGAGGGCCCGCTCACCGGCGGCAACCTGTCGTTGCTCGCGGCGCTGTGCGGCACCCCGTACGCCATGCGCGGGCAGGGGCACATCGTGCTGCTGGAGGACATCGGCGAGGACCCCTACCGCGTCGACCGCATGCTGACCCAGCTGATCTCGGCAGGGTGCCTGACCGGCGCCCTCGGCATCGTGCTCGGCTCGTGGGTCGGCTGCGGCGACCCGATGCCGGCGCTGGTCGACCGGCTGGCCCCGCTCGGCGTGCCGATGATCGCCGGGGTGCCGATCGGCCACGGGACACCACAGTTCACCGCCTGGATGGGAGCGGACGCGGTCATTGATACCGAATCGTGCTCTTTGACTTGCCTGTTCCGCGACCCCGCTGCGGCACTGTAGGCGCAGGTCGGGGGAACACCGGGGGAAACAGTGGCAGTTGGGAGCCTTGCGTGGGCTTGTTCAGGCGATACCGGGACCGGCGGGCCGGCGCGGCGCGGCGCGCGATCGAGGACGCCGACCTGGACTCCCTGCTGACGCTGGTGGCCGAGAGCCTCGGCTACGACCACGCGTTGCGGTCCGGGGCCTCCTCGATGGAGCTCACCGGGCCCCGCACGGTGACGGTGCGGCTGGACGGGCTGCGCCGCGAGGCGGCGCGGCGGTCGCGGGAGGACTGGCCGGTGCTGGTCTCCGAGCACCTGGCCCGGGCGGTGGCCCGGCCCGAGGACCTGCCGGACGTGTGCGACTACGCCCAGGTCCGTCCGCTGCTGCGTACCCGGGTGGTGCTCGCCGACGGGCTGGAGGACGACCCCTCCCGGCTGATCGGCCGCCACCTCGGCTCGGACCTGATCGAGATCCTCACCGTCTCCGGGCGCCCTGTGCGCCCCGAGGAGGCGTTCTGCTGGCCGGTCCCGCCGGCCGAGGCGCTGGAGGCCGCCGGGCGCAACGTGCTCGCCGACGAGCGGCTGGCGGCCGAGCGCGTCGACCTCGACGGCATCGCGGCCTACGTCATGTCCGGCTCGCCGGCCAGCTCCGCCGTGCACCTGCGCAAGATCCAGGACTACCTGGTGGTCTCCTCCGACGGGCTCATCGTGGCGCTTCCCCGTCCCGGCGAGATGATCGTCCATCCCATCGACGGCTTGTCGGTGATGCGCGCCATCGAGCGCCTGTGGCTGCTGGCCCACCGCGAGTACCGGGCGCACGACGACGGGCTCAGCCCGCACGTGTACTGGTGGAACCACGGCAGGCTGACCCGCATCCAGGCCGACCTGGTCGTCCAGAACGGCCAGCGCCGCCTGGTCGTCGCCCCGCCCCCCGACTTCGCCCGCCTCCTGGCCGCCATGGCCAAGGACCGCTAGAGGCCCCGCCGGGGGAGAGGCGGGCGCGGCCTAGAGAAGGGCGGTGTGGCGCGGGGTGGAGGCCGGGCGCGACAGGGTGTGCGCGGTGTGGATCAGCGGGACGTGGCTGAAGGCCTGGGGGAAGTTGCCGACCAGGCGCCCGTAGCGGGGGTCGTACTCTTCGGCCAGCAGCCCCACGTCGTTGCGCAGGGACAGCAGCTTCTCGAACATCTCGACGGCCTCCTTGCGCCGGCCGGCCATCGCCCGCGCCTCGGCCAGCCAGAAACTGCACGCCAGGAACGCCCCCTCGCCGCCGGTCAGGCCGTCCACGGTGTTCTGGTGGGCGATCGGGTAGCGCAGCACGAAGCCGTCCGACATCAGCTCGCGCTCGATCGCGTCGATGGTCCCGGTGACGCGGGGGTCGTCGGGCGGCAGGAAGCCGGTCTGCGGGATCAGCAGCAGCGAGGCGTCCAGCTCCTGCGACCCGTAGGACTGGGTGAAGGTGTTGCGCTCGGCGTCGTAGCCCTTCTCCATGATCTCGGCGTGGATGCGCCCGCGCAGGTCGCTCCAGCGCTCGACCGGGCCGCTCTGCCCGAACCGCTCGACCTGCCGGATCACCCGGTCGGCGGCCACCCACGCCATCACCTTGGAGTGGACGAAGTGCCGGCGGGGCCCGCGGACCTCCCACAGGCCCTCGTCCGGCTCGTCCCAGTGGGACTCCAGGAACTCCATCAGCGACCGCTGGATCGCCCAGGTGCGCGAGATGGAGGTCAGCCCGGAGGCCCGCGCCAGATAGAGGCAGTTCATCACCTCGCCGTACACGTCGAGCTGGAGCTGGTCGACCGCGGCGTTGCCGAGACGCACCGGCCGGGAGTCCTCGTAGCCCTCCAGCCAGGGCAGCTCCATCTCGGGCAGGCGGCGCTCCCCGGCCACGCCGTACATGATCTGCAGGTCCTGCGGGCGGCCGGCGATGGCGCGCAGCAGCCACTCGCGCCAGTCGCGGGCCTCCTCGACGTAGCCGGCGCCGAGCAGCGCGTCGAGGGTCATCGTGGCGTCCCGCAGCCAGCAGTAGCGGTAGTCCCAGTTGCGGACGCCGCCGATGTCCTCGGGCAGGGAGGTGGTGGGCGCGGCCACGATGCCGCCGGTGGGGGAGTAGGTGAGGGCCTTGAGCGTGATCAGCGAGCGGTCGACGGCCTCGCGCCAGCGCTCCTCGGTGCGCGGGGTGCACTGGGAGATCCACTCGCGCCAGATCGCCTCGGTCTCGTCCAGCTCTTCCAGGGGGTCGATGCTCGGCGGCTTCGGCGAGTGGGAGGGGTGCCAGGTGAACACGAACGCCAGCCGGTCGCCGGCCGACACGCGGAAGTTCCCCTTGTGGGCGTAGTCGCCGCCCTGCAGCGGCACGGGGGAGTGCAGCCACACCGAGTCGGGCCCGCCGATGGCCTGCAGCAGCCCGTCGTCGCGGCGCACCCAGGGCACGATGCGGCCGTAGTCGAAGCGGATGCGGATGAGCGTGCCCATCTCGACGCTGCCGGACAGGCACTCGACGACCCGCACCAGGTCGGGGTTGGCATGCCGGGGCGGCATGAAGTCGGTGACCCGCACCGTGCCGCCCTCGGTGTCCCACTCGGTCTCCAGGACGAGGGTGTTCTCGCGGTAGCGGCGCCGGGTGCTCAGCCGCCGCCCGGGCCCGGCCGGGCCGATCCACCAGTGGCCGTTGCGCTCCTCGCCCAGCAGTGCCGCGAAACAGGCGGGGGAGTCGAAACGGGGCAGGCACAGCCAGTCGATCGACCCGTCCCGGCCGACGAGGGCGGCCGACTGCATGTCGCCGATGAGTGCGTAGTCCTCGATCCGCATGCCGTCACGCTAGTACGCCTGAAGGCTCGCGGCGCACGCCTCGGGCGACGGGCCCGGCCTCGCGGGCGTCAGCCGCGTGGACGCATCAGCGGCATGAAGAACTGGGTGAGGGGGCCGATCAGCACCGCGAAGGCGATGGTGCCCACGCCGGCGGTGCCGCCGAGCAGCCAGCCGATGGCCAGGACGCTCAGCTCGACCAGCGTGCGCGCCGTCCTGATGGACAGGCCGAGACGGTTCAGCCCGGTCATCAGCCCGTCGCGGGGCCCGGGGCCGAGCCCGGCGCCGATGTACAGGCCGGTGGCGGCGGCGATCACCACGATGGCGGCCAGCAGGTAGGCCCAGCGCACCACCAGGTGCCCGGGGGTGGGCAGCACCCAGATCACCAGGTCGGCGAACAGCCCGAGGAAGACGATGTTGCTCACCGTGCCGAGGCCGGGGCGCTGCCTGAGCGGGATCCAGAAGACCATGACGGCGGCGCCCACCACGATGATCCACGTGCCGATCGACCATCCCGTGCGCACGGCCAGGCCCTGGTGGAAGACGTCCCACGGGTCGTTGCCGAGACCGGACTCGACCTGCAGGGCGATGCCGGCGCCGTAGAGGAACAGCCCGGCGTACAGGCGCAGCAGGCGGGCGGGGAGCGAGCCGACGTGGGGCAGGGAGATCTCAGTCATGGTGCGGCCATGGTCGGCCGCCATTGGCTTGCCACTAAAGGGCCAATCAGAGAAAGTGGCCTTATGGAGCGCTATGTCAGTGGGCCATGGCTGGCCCGGCTGGTCGACCTGCCGCCGGACACCCGCCCGTACTACCGCGCGCTCGCCGACCGTCTGCGCGGGCTCATCCTGGACGGCCGCCTGGCGACGCGCGTGCGCGTGCCCGCCGAGCGCCACCTGGCGCAGGCCCTCGGCGTCAGCCGCACCACCGTGACCGCCGCCTACGATCGGCTGCGCGAGCAGGGCTACCTCGACAGCCGCCAGGGCGCGGGAAGCTGGACGACCCTGCCGGATCCAGGCGCGCTCGGCACCGACAACCCGTGGGTCGTCCCCCGCGACGACGGCCTGATCCCCCTGCACGCCGCCGCCCCGCCCGCGACGTCCCTGCTTCCCGAGGCGCTGGCCGCCGCCGCCGAGACCTACCCCCGCTACGGCCTGGGCACCGGCTACGACCCGGTCGGCATAGCGCCGCTGCGCGAGGCGATCGCCGCCCGGTACGGCGCCCGGGGTCTTGCCACCCGGCCCGACCAGATCTTGGTCACCGGTGGCGCCCAGCACGCCATCCACCTGGTCATGACCCTGCTGACCGGTCCCGGCGACCCGATGCTGGTGGAGTCGCCGACCTACCCCCACGCCCTGGACGCCGCCCGCCTGCGCGGCGCCCGGCTGGTGCCGGTCGGGTTCCCCGAGGACCGCTGGGACCTGGACCTGATGGCCTGCGCCATGCGGCAGTCGGCCACCCGGCTCGGCTACGTCATCCCCGACTTCCACAACCCCATGGGCCTGTTCATGGACGACGCCGGCCGGGCCGAGCTGGTGCGCGCCGCCCGCAGGTACGACACCACGCTCCTGGTGGACGAGAGCTGGGCCGAGCTGGCCGTCGACGAGATGCCCGCGGCCCGGCCGCTGGCCGCGTTCGACACCGACGGCCGGGTGATCAGCATCGGCTCGGCCTCCAAGCTGTGGTGGGGCGGCCTGCGCATCGGCTGGATCCGCGCCACCAGCGCCATGGTGCGGCGCCTTGCCGTGCTGCGTGCCGGGGTGGACATCGCCGCGCCGCTGATCGAGCAGCTCGTGGTGGCCCACCTGTTCGAGCGCATCGGGCCGGCCAAGGCAGAACGGGCCCGCGCGCTCGGCGCCTCCCGCGCGGCCCTCGCCGGGGCGCTGCGCGCGCTGCTGCCCGAGTGGCGCTTCACCGAGCCGCGCGGGGGCGGGTCGCTGTGGGTGCGGCTGGACGCCCCGAACGCGACGCCGCTCGCCGACGCGGCGGCGGCCCGGGGAGTGCGCCTGGCGCCCGGCCCGTGGTTCGGCGTGGACGGCACGCTGGAGCGCTACCTGCGCCTGCCGTTCACCATGCCGCCGCGGGCGCTCGCCGACGCCGTGCCACGCCTGGCCGCCGCGCGCGCCGCGGCCGCCTCGCCGGGCTCCCTTCCCGTGCCCGGGCCGCGGGACGCCGCGCTGACCCCCTCCCTCTGACCGGCCGCGGCGCTGCCGCGCCTCACACCTTCGCCGGGGCGGCGCCGGGACGCTCCGGCGAGCGGCCGGGGGCCGCCGTCACACCTCGCCCATCAGCACGCGCAGCCGGTGGGCGAAGGCCAGCAGGACGCCCGAGGCCAGGACCGCGATGGCCGCGAGCGTGGTGAAGTACGCCGGCTCGGACATCACCCGCAGCAGGCGCGCGGTCTGGCCCCCGATGGCGTCGCCGACGGCGAAGGACAGGTACCACACGCCGAGCATCTGGCTGCGGAAGGCGTGCGGGGCCAGCTCGACGGTCACCGACAGCCCGACCGGGCTCAGCGACAGCTCCCCGAAGACCTGGACGAGATAGACCAGGAACAGCCACCAGACCGAGATGCGCCCGGTCTCGGCGAACCGGGCGGCGAGCGCCATCACCACGAAGCTGACGCCGATCATGAACAGGCCGAACGCGAACTTCTGCGCCGCCCCCACCCGGTCGCCGAGCTTCACCCACAGCGCCGCGAAGACCGGCACGAACACCATGATCATCAGCGGGTTGAACGACTGCGTGGTGGCGGCCGTGATGGAGTGCCCGAACATCCGCAGGTCGGTGTGCACGGCCGCGAAGTCGTTGAGGACGGTCGGCGCGAGGTCGTAGATCATCCAGAAGATCGCGGCGGCGGCGAACAGCCAGATGTAGGCCTTCATCCTGGTGCGCTCGACGGGGGTCAGGTTGTGGCTGCCGAGCAGGATGTAGGCGAAATACCCGACCGGGACCATGATCGTCAAGAGGGTGAGCGCCACCGTGAAGCGGTCGACGGTCAGCGTCCCGCTCGCCGCCCACAGGGCGAGCGCCACCGCCGCGACGCCCAGGCCGGCCGCCGCGACCAGTCCGAAGTGGCGCCGCTCCTGAGGGGTGAGGCGGTGTCCGGGCGTCTCGCCGGCGCCCCGCAGATGGCGGCCGCCGGCGACGTACTGTGTCAGGCCGATGGCCATGCCGACCGCGGCGGCGCCGAAGCCCAGGTGCCAGCGGTCGTCCTTGGCCAGGTTGCTCACCACGTACGGCGCGGCGAACGCGCCCACGTTGATGCCCAGGTAGAAGATCGAGAAGCCGGCGTCCCGCCGGGCGTTGTCCCCTTCGGGGTACAGGGCGCCGACCATCGTGGAGATGTTCGGCTTGAGCAGGCCGGTGCCGGCGACGATCAGCGCCAGGCCGAGCCAGATGAGCGCCGGGCCGCGCAGCGGGATCGCCATGCTGATGTGGCCGAGCATGATGACGCACCCGCCGATGAGCACGGCGCGGCGGGCGCCGAGCACGCGGTCGGCGATCCAGCCGCCGGGCAGCGCCAGCAGGTAGACCAGCGCCCCGTACACGCCGACGACCGCGGTGGCGGTGGGCTTGGGCATCCCGAGGCCGCCCTGGACGACGGTCGCGGTGAGGAAGAAGAACAGGATGGCGCGCAGCCCGTAGAAGCTGAAGCGCTCCCACATCTCGGTGAGGAACAGGGTGACGATGCCGCGCGGATGCCCGAAGACCCTGCGCTCCTCCACCTGCGTGCTGAGTTCCTGCGACATGCGGTACGCCCCCCGTGCGCGTTCACTGCCTGGCCGGCGCCCGGCGGGCCGAGGGCGTCGCCGAGGCGGGGGTCCTCGCCGTCGCGCCTTGAGCGGCACCGTGGGCGTGCTTTCTGGACTTAACGTGACGTTCGTCCGTTTTATTGCTTAGTGCCGGAATTCATTTTCCGGATTTCCATAGGAGCCGATCACCGAGGGTAAGGGAAACCGGTGCGGGGAGCCCGGGAACGACCGGGGTCACGCGTGTTCTCACTTCCAGGGGCTTGTTCGATGTGAACGAGCTGTGGTGCGATTCATGCCATTCATGTAAGTGGGCACTTCTGGAGGCGAAATGGCCGACCCCCGGGTCCTTGCCGAACGTAGGGAAATCGAGCAAGAGATCGCCGGCCACACCATCTGCGAACAGCTCAAAGTCACGGCGGAACGCTTTCCGGACGCGCCCGCCTACTCCGACCGGTCGGGCGACGGCTGGACGACCCTGACCTATTCACAGGCCCGGCGGCGGGTGCTCGCGATCGCCGCCGGCCTCGCCGAACTCGGCCTCGGGCGCGGCGAGGCCGTCGCGCTGATGATGGTCAACCGCACCGAGCACGTGCTCGCGGACCTCGGGGCCGTCCACGCCGGCGGGGTGGCGTGCTCCATCTACGCGACCTTCGCCCCCGACCAGGTCGCCTTCGTCGCCAGGGACGTCAACGCCAAGATCGCGGTGCTGGGGGGCGCCGCCGACCTCGCGCGCTGGACGCCGATCCTCGACGAGGTGCCCGGCCTGCGCAAGGTCATCGTCCTGTCCGACTGCCCCGAAGGCGACCTGTTCATCAGCTGGGACGACTTCCTCGCGCTCGGCGAACGCGCCCTCGCGGCCGACCCCGCCGCCGCCGAGGCGCGGGCCGCCGAGGTGTCCGCGGACGACGTGCTGACCGTGCTCTACACCTCCGGCACGACCGGCAACCCCAAGGGCGTGCCGCTGACCCACGCCAACATCTGCTTCGAGGTCGCCGTCAGCGTCCGCCTGACCGGCCTGCCCGACCACGGGTCCCAGATCTCCTACCTCACCTACGCCCACGTCGCCGAGCGGGTGCTCAGCCTCTACATCCCGCTGTTCAAGGTCTACCACGTCCACTTCTGCCCCGACCTCGCCGAACTCGGCACCGTGCTCGCCCAGGTCAAGCCGCTGTTCTTCTTCGGCGTGCCACGGGTGTGGGAGAAGATGATGGCCCGCCTGCAGGCGCTGCTGGCCACCCAGCCCGAGCAGGAGCAGCAGAGGGTCCGCGCGGCCATGGCCGCCGGGCTCGCCTACGTCGAGGCCTGCCAGTACGGCCGGACGCCGAGCGCCGAGGTCACCGCCGCCTACGAGCAGGCCGACGCCGCGCTGCTGTCCGTCGTCCGCTCGATGATCGGGTTCGAGAACGCGCGGTGGCTGGCCACCGCCGCCGCCCCGATGCCGCTGGAGGTGCAGCGGTTCTTCGCCGGGTTCGGCATGCGGGTGGTCGACGTCTACGGGATGACCGAGACCAGCGGCGCCTTCACCGGCAACAGCACCGAGATGTTCAAGCTCGGCACCGTCGGCCGGGCCTTCCCCGCCGTGGAGGTGCGCGTCGCGCAGGACGGCGAGATCCTCACGCGCAGCCTGGCCAACACCGCCGGCTACCTCGACCGCCCCGAGGCCACCGCCGAGCTGATCGACGAGGAGGGCTGGCTGCACACCGGCGACGTCGGGTCCATCGACGAGGACGGCTTCGTGCGCATCGTCGACCGCAAGAAGGAGCTCATCATCACCGCGGGCGGGGAGAACATCTCGCCGGCCAACACCGAGAACCTCCTCAAGGAGCACCAGCTCATCGGCCAGGCGCTCGCCTACGGCGACCGCAGGCCCTTCGTGGTGGCGATCCTCACCCTCGACGGCGAGGTCGCGCCCGTCTGGGCCAAGGGGCGGGGCATCGAGTTCGCCTCGCTCTCCGAGCTGGCCGAGCACCCCGACGTGCTCAAGGAGGTGGACGCGGCCGTCGCCGCCGCCAACGCCAAGCTCGCCCGCGTCCAGCAGGTGAAGCGGTGGCACCTGCTGCCCGTCGAGTGGACCGCCGAGACCGAGGAGCTCACCCCGAGCCTCAAGCTCAAGCGCCGCGTCGTGCACGCGAAGTACGCCGCCATCATCGAGGAGATGTACGGGGCCTGACGCGGGCGTTTTGCCGGGCGCGGGGCGTGTCGGGCCCCGTGCCCTTACCTGCGGCCGCCTACCCTCCAGGCCATGACCTTGAGACGTCTGCTCACGTCGTCGGCCGCGGGGCTGGCCGCGCTCACGGTCCTGGCGGAGGCGCTCTCGGCGCCTTCCGCCGCCGCGGCCGGGGCGGTGGAGGCGCGCGCGCTCGGCGGGCGCCCGCCCGCCGAGGCGGGGCCGGAGCCCACGGACCCACCCGCCGCCCGGTCCGCGCCGGACCGGCCGGCCATCAGGTCGGTGCGCGTCCTTCCCCGGGAGCCGGTCGCGCGGCCGAGGCGCGGGGTGCGGCTGGTGGTCGAGGTGGTGGCCCGGGGCGCCGCCGGCCCCCGCGGCGTGACCCTGCGGGTCGAGCCCGGCCGGCGGGGCCGTGGACGGGCCGCCCCGCCGCCGCTCCGCCACGCGCGCGGCGGCGGCTGGGAGGTCTGGCGGTTCACCCCGCCGGTGCGCCTGTCCCGGTGGTACCCGGCGGGCCGGTGGAGGGCGGTCGCCACGGTCAGGGACGCCCGCGGGCGGCGGACGACGGCCGCCACTTCGTTCCTGTTCAGGAAGGCCAGCACGCTCACCGGCGTCCAGGCCGTGCGGGCGCGCAGGCGGCCAAGGGCGCTGCGGGTGAGCGGGACGCTGATGCGCGTGGACCCGACCGGCAGGTTCGACTACTGGTCCTTCCCCCGACAGCGGGTGAGCATCCAGTTCAGGAAGCACGGCGGGCGTCGCTGGAAGATCGAGGCGCGGGCGCGGACCGATCGCGAAGGGGCGTTCCACCGGAGGGTGCCACGCAGGCACGGGGTGTGGCGCGTCGTGTATCCGGGGACGCGGAGGTACGCCGGCGTCATCCGGGTTATCCGACACACGTGACGTAAATAGGACATATGCCGCCGTTCCCCGTATAACAATCTCATTGCGTGTCCGATATGTGTAAATCTTCTCGTGAGGGCGGCGCAACTTTTCCCCCTCTTTCGGCGTCTATGACGTAGGCACACCCCCCCTGGGATGCCTTTCTCTACGGGGAGAGGAAGTTCCGCATGATGAAACGCATCGCTACCGCTCTGGTAGCGGCCGCCATGGGCGCCTCGGCGCTCTCGGTGGCCGCGCCGGCGATGGCGGACGAGACGCCGGACACCACGGTCAGCATCGAATCCGTCCGAGTGACCCCCGATCCGGTGGTCATTCGCGGAGGCGATCACGTCGCGGTCACCGTCACGGTCACGACCGTGGGCGCCGAGGACGTGAAGATCGACTTCGATCCCACGGGAGAGGGCGCGCAGCCTGACTGCAACCCCTGCCCCGGGGCCGCGAAGGCGTCCAAGAGCGGCTCGGACTGGAAGAGGTGGGACAAGACCATCGTCCTCGACCGGCACGATCCGGCCGGGAAGTGGCTTGTTCACGTCACGGCGACCGGCGACAACGGCAAGGTCGCCGAGGCGCACGACTCCTTCTTCGTCAAGGTCGTGCAGGCCCACCCGCACCAGGGGCCGCGCGCGACGCGCATCGCCGGGTTCGATGCGAGCCCCGAGCCCGTCAAGAAGGGCGGCAAGCTCTCCCTGTCGGGCAAGCTGCAGACCGCCCGGTGCTACGGCGACTGGTGGTGGAACGGTGACGCCTACGTCGTGGGTGACAACCGTTGCGACGCCGACAACCGCTGGCACAACTGGCGTCAGCTCGGCTGGAAGAAGATCGAGGTGTACTTCCACCGCGCCCACGGCGGCAAGTGGGAGTACGTCGACACGATCGAGACCAACCCGGACGGGTCCTTCTACACGAAGATCCCGGCCTACTGGTCCGGCACGTGGAAGGTCGTGTTCGAGGGCTCCCGCGGGCTGTACGGCTCGTCGGCGACCGACTATGTGAAGGTCGTCCGCTGACCCTCGGCCCCGGCCGACAACCGAGCGCCCGTCCCCCGGAGTCCCCCGGGAGCCGGGCGCTCGCGCCGTTCGCGGGGGACCGGGCCGCCGTTTCCGGAGGGTGCGGACGAGCCGCTACGGCCGCGCGTCCGCCGGTCAGGGGCCGGGGTCGCGCGCGAGCTCCAGGGCGGTGAGGTCCAGGGCGCTCAGCGTGAGGATGTTGGCGATCTGCTCCAGCGGCATCCCGGCGTCGCCGAGCTGGGTGATCGTCACCGCGGTCCGCAGGAAGATGCGGCCGATGACCACCTCGTCCACGTCCGGCATGTCCTTGCGGAAGAAGTCCGCGAGCTGCTGGCCGACCTCCCGGTCGGCGTGCACCCGTGGATCGTTGAGCTCCGGGCTCGACAGGATGTCCCGCAGATCCCTGCGCTCGTCTTCCGTGAGCTTGCTCAAAGGGTCGCCTCCCCGCAGCCATGTCGTCATTGGGAGACTATGCGCTGAGGACTTCGCGGAGAATGGCAGGGTTGGCCAAAGATCGGCCGGCGTGGGAGCGCGTGCCCGACGCCCCCACCGCCGGCGCGATGATCAGGAGGACACCGCCTCCACCAGCTTGCGGCGCTGCTGGACGCCCAGGCCGCCGATGCGGCGCTTGTCGTCGACGCCGGCCCGCTCCATGAGCGCGGCCGCCTTGGTCGGACCGATACCGGACAGAGCGCGCAGCGCCTGCGACACCTTGATCTTTTTCGCGGTGTCGTCGTCGCGCTTGAACAGATCGGCCAGGGTCAGATCGCCGCTCTTGAGCTGCGCGAGCAGGGCGGCCCGCGCCTGCCGGGCCTCGGTCGCCTTGACGAGAGCGGCCTGGCGCTGCTCGGGGGTGAGAACGGGAAGGGCCATGAGGATTCTTTCTCCTTGGGGGATAGCTTTAGGCGGCCCGTCCGGCCGCTGATGTGTCGGTCGGCATGGGTGCTACCCCCCTGGCGCGCTCTAATCATCGCTTCCGCACTTCCACCGCCCTTTCCGACTGATCGGATCAATGCCCTAGGTCCTAGCAAGTCGCGAAAAATTGGGCCTTCAAACTTTCGACGGTTGACCTGACTCTCGGTGCAGGCGCGTGACAACCCCAGAGCGCGCGCCTCGAGGAGGATTCAGGTGAGACGTCGTCTGCTCGCGGGGTTGGCGATCCTGGCCCTGCTGTGCACCAGCGGGATCACCGGGGCGGGTGCCTCGGCGGAGCCACCCCCCAACTACCAGTACCGGATCGACGGGCCGACCACGGCCGTGCAGCGGACCGCGATCGCGGCCACCGGCGCGGCGATCGACGAGGTGGCGGCCACATCGGTCGTGGTCACGGCCTCCGACGCCGAGGTCGGCCAGATCAAGGGCCTCGGCTACACGGTCACCCGGCTCCCGCGCCCGCTGTCGCCCGTGCTGCCCAAGCCCCAGGACTTCCCGTCGGCCGACTCGGGGTACCACAACTACGCCGAGATGACCGCCACCGTGAACCAGGTGGTCGCGAGCTACCCGTCCATCGCCAGGAAGTTCAGCTACGGAACCTCCTACGGAGGCCGCGACCTGATCGGCATCAAGATCAGTGACAACGTCGCGACCGACGAGAGCGAGCCGGAGGTGCTGTTCACCGCCCACCAGCACGCCCGCGAGCACCTGACCGTCGAGATGGCCCTGTACCTGCTCAACCTGCTCACCTCCGGCTACGGCTCCGACAGCCGGATCACCGGCCTGGTGAACTCCCGCGAGATCTGGATCATGCCCGACCTCAACCCCGACGGCGGCGAGTACGACATCTCCACCGGGTCCTACCGCTCGTGGCGCAAGAACCGGCAGCCCAACTCCGGGTCCTCGTCGGTGGGCACCGACCTCAACCGCAACTGGGCCTACCTGTGGGGATGCTGCGGCGGCTCCTCCGGCTCCACCTCCAGCGAGACCTACCGGGGCGCCTCGGCCGAGTCGGCTCCCGAGGTGCGCACGCTGGCCAACTGGGTGCGGACCCGGGTCGTCGGCGGCACCCAGCAGATCAAGAGCAACATCGACTTCCACACCTACAGCGAGCTCGTCCTGTGGCCCTACGGCTACACCTACAACGACACCGCGGCCGGCCTGACCGTGGACGACCAGAACGCCCTGGCGACGCTCGGCCGCAACATGGCCTCGACCAACGGCTACACCGCCGAGCAGTCCAGCGACCTCTACATCACCGACGGCACCATCAACGACTGGCTGTGGGGCAACTACAAGATCTTCAGCTACACCTTCGAGATGTACCCCAAGGGCAGTTCACCCGGTTTCTACCCGCCCGACGAGCAGATCGTGACCCAGACCACCCGCAACAAGGAGGCCGTCCTGCGCCTGCTGGAGTACTCCGACTGCGTCTACCGCATCATCGGCAAGCAGTCGCAGTACTGCTGACACGCCGACGGGCCATGACCGGGTGGTCGGAGAGGGACCTCTAGGGCACCTCCTCACCCCCGCGCTCGGCCGAACATGACCATGGTGCTGTACGGCCGCCGCCCCCAGGCTGCGGCCGTACGCGGGTGCTTCCGCCGGGCCGACGACGGAATGCGAAGCAGAAATGGGCCCAATCTGCGGCGGGGCCGTGCCTCGGCACAACTCGTCATTTTGAAGTATGGTGCCATGTCGTGATCTGGCGCCCGATCATCCGTTTGAGTTCGGTGGTCATTGCCACTGGTGTCTGCGCGGTTCTGTGGGTTCACGGCGTTCTGGTGAATCCCGTGAAGGCCGGGGTGGTCTGGCAGGTCGGGCTCGGACTCTTCGCCGCGCTGCTCACCGCTCTCACCATCGTGTTCGCCGTCACGACCTCGACCCAGACCCGCTGGCCTTCCTTCAACGATCTGGTGCGCGCGATCGGGCTGAATTCATGGCTGCTGGCCGCCATCGTCGGCATCCTCCTGGCGGCGATCGGCGACATTCTCGCAAACGCGCTGTTCACCACGCTGGGAGCGGTGTACAGCCTGTTGCAGCTCGGCCTCGGCATGGACACCCTGCTCTCGCTTCTGCGTTTTCGTACGGCCTCCGGTCGTGAATCGGTGCTCACACGGCTGACCACTGGGCGCCTGCATCGTGCGGCGACCGGTGAGAAGCTGGTCGTCGCCACCCAAGGCCACCTCTCAGAGCTACTCGACGAGGTGGAGTCGGCCATCGATCGGCGCGACGTGGCCGAGCTCGCGAATCGCGCGATCGAGGTCGTGAAAGGGTGGCCTCAGGACCGGTCGGCAAGCCAGGCCCGATGGCGCCTCGCGCTCATCACGCATCTCCTGGAACGGCTCGGAAGGTCGGTGCTGTTCGAGAGCCTGAACGGTGACGTGGCGCGCGCGGCGATTCCCCCACTCCTGGAGGGCGCGTTACGCACAAGCTGGCAGTTGAGTGCGCTGACCTTTCCGAAACGCATCGACAAACGGGACGAGGTCGTCGCGGCCGTCGCCCTGGGCCAGATCTGCCGGGTGATCGGATGGTTGCAGCAGTGCGCCCACGCCCGGCTGCAGCGCAATCCGCACGATCCGGGAGCCCGGCAGATCGTCAACGCCGTCGGCGAGGGGCGCCTGCGGATCGTGCAGTATGTGGATCCCGATCCGCCCGGGTTCTACAGGACGCCCCAGGACCCATGGCCGTACGGCTTCAGCGACTCCGCGGCCGCGCTTCTGTGGCTGACGGCGATGTGCGAGTTCGGGGCGAGCCACGTCGGCAGTGGTCTGTACATCCTGTGCGAGATCCTGACAGGGGAGAAGTTCTACGGTAACTACTGGAACGGTGACTGCGTGTTCAGCGAGATCGAGAAGCGGGTCGGCAGGGATCTGCGCGTTCGCGCGGAACTGGAGCCGATCTTGCGTGGCTGCGGCGACCTCGCCTTCATCAGCCTCGAACTCGCCGCCATCGTGATCGCGGGGCTGCGCGACCGACGATATGTCCCTCCGGAGGGCAGGGACAACGACGCCAACTATTCCGTGGATCCACGCTACCTTCGCAGTCAGGTGACGATGTTCGCCACCTACGACTGCCTGGACGACGCCGACGCGGCATTCGACTGGATGACCGAGGCTTTGACCAACGCCCCGACTCGTCCGAGCCTGACCGGCTACGCGTTGGGCGCCTTCAGCCGGCACTCGTCGCCGAACCAGTTGCCCATGGTGCCGCTCGCGGCACGTCCCGCGAGCGTCACGCTTGCCGCCGTACTCCGTCTGGCGATGAACCGGCGGCGAGCGGCACATACGCTGATCTCCCGTCTGCCTGATCCACTCCTCACGGGAGCACTGCAACACGCCCGATACGTCTTCACGGACAAGGGCGATGGTGAGCCCAGAGTGCTCAGATGGCACAGCGACGTCGACAGCGTGCTGGGCTCGCGGCGGCGGCGGCAGTCAGAGCTGATCGGCATTCTCGACGAGCTCCTGGACGTGTGATGGCCTCATCGGACATCGAAGGTTGGCGGCGGAGCATCGACGCCATCGGTTCCCGGTCGGAGGTCTGGGCGGTGCAGCTTGCCACACAGTGGGTCGACTCTGGCGACTGGGCGTCGATCCGCGATGACCTCGATCTCGCGCTGTTCCGCGTGGCGCTGCGCCAGGGGCGCGCTTTCCGCTTCCACCGGTTGCTCCTCTACGACCTTCCCAGCGACCAGGGAGACTCGCCGTCCGGGTATGACCGGTCCCACGAGGAGCACGACAGGTGGCTGGCTCGTGTCCGACGGCACCTGGCCCTCGTCGGAGCCGAGGGCAGCGCCGGCACCCGGCTGCCACTCGGGTCTCAGTACCGCGTGCGTCTCGTCATCCTGTCCCGGGTGGGGCAACCCAGTACGATCGAGGTGCAGGACGGGTTGTGGGTGGACGTCCCGCCTCCCGCCGAGGTCTCGGCCGCATGGAGTTCCGAAGGGTTGATTCCGCTGGACCCGCACGAAGAGGACATCATTGGCCCCCACAGCGACCGCAACCCCTTGTGGGCGGGAATCCCCACATGAGTCGAAGCCCGATCGATCCCGCCCTTGGCCTCAACCTCACCCGCAGACGTACGCTCAGCGGCCGGGACGGACCGGTGTCCGTGGTCATTCCGGCCCACAACGAAGAAGCGACGATCGCCGAGGTGGTGAACGCCGCGTACGCGGGACTTCGCGTCCTGGGCGCCGTCGGTGAGGTGATCGTCAGCGCCAGCGGTTGTAGCGACGGTACGGTCGCCATGGCGGCCCGAGCGAGCGCGCGAGTCATCGAGTCGCCTCTGGGCAAGGGTAATGCGATTCGCGCGGGCGTTGAGGCGGCCGACGGCAAGATCGTATGCCTGGTCGATGGTGATCTTCTCTACTATGGTGACCCGCCGCTCGTGGCCCTGCTCGTCGCCCCCCTTCTGCAGGGGACCGCTGACGCGACCATCGCCGATCTTTACTGGCGTCCGCTCTATCCCCAGCTGTGGCTTTACGGATTCTTCGCTCCACTCGCGGGACGACTGTTCCCCGAACTGCTGCCGAAGGCCGGAACCACACCGTGGTCCGGGCAGCGCGCGGCACCTCGCGAGCTATGGCCGCCGGCCTTGCCGGACGACTTCACGGCGGATCTCTCGATCCTGCTGCACTGGAATGACACGGGAGCCAGGTTGAGGCCCGTTGTGGCCGACGACTGGGTGAATCCGCAACGCCCGAAGCCCGATCTCATGGAACAGGAGTTCTCGGTCGTCATCAGGCATGCGGTCAAGCGTGGGCGGCTGCCTGAGAATGAAGTGCCCGCGTTCGAGCGATGGTTCGCGACCGCCCACGAGTTGATGGCCGGGTACCAGCCCGAATACGACGACCCTCAGCAGTTCGAGACCGGAATCCTCGAAAGCTCCATGAAAGAGCTGAACGCGCAGCTTGGCCTCTCCTGATCGTTCGTACGCTCATCCACGGACCGGCGAGACCGCCGGTGGTGTGATCACCGCAGGGCTTTGAGGACCCTTTGAGGGGGCTTTGAGTGGGCCGGTGCAGGGGTGATGGCGTGGAGGGCGGTGAGGCGCGAAGATCCTACAGAGAGGGATCAAGCGGCCGTCACCCTCCGCACAGGGACGGACCGTGGATATAGCGAAATAGGGAGTTCAGCAATGCGACAGCGCCGGCTGGGCAGCCAAGGGCTCAGCGTCTCCGCCGAGGGGCTCGGCTGCATGGGGATGAGCACCATCTACGGTCCCGCGGACGAGAAGGAGGCGATCGCCACCATCCACCGCGCGCTCGACCTCGGCATCACCTTCCTCGACACCGCCGACATGTACGGCGCGTGGCGTAACGAGAGCCTCGTCGGCCGCGCGATCTCCGGGCGCCGCGAGGAGGTCGTGCTGGCCACCAAGTTCGGCAACGAGGTCGTGGACGGCAGGCAGACCGGCCGGGTCAACGGCCGTCCCGACTACCTGCGCCAGGCGCTGGACGGATCACTCAAACGCCTCGGCGTCGACCACGTCGACCTGTACTACCAGCACCGCGTCGACCCGCAGGTCCCCGTGGAGGAGACCTTCGGCGCGCTGTCGGAGCTGGTCGCCGAGGGCAAGGTCGGCCACCTCGGCATCTCCGAGGCGGCTCCGGCGACGATCCGCCGCGCGCACGCCGTCCACCCGCTGACCGCGCTGCAGACCGAGTACTCCCTGTTCACCCGGGACGTCGAGCACAACGGCGTGCTGTCCGCCGTCCGCGAGCTCGGCATCGGCTTCGTCGCCTACAGCCCGCTCGGCCGCGGGTTCCTCACCGGCACGATCCGCAGCGCGGAGGACCTGGCCGAGGGCGACCGCAGGAGCGCCCATCCGCGTTTCCAGCGGGAGAACTTCGCCAGGAACCTCGCGGTGGTCGACCGCATCCGGGTGCTGGCCGACGCCAAGGGCGTCACCTCCTCCCAGCTCGCGCTGGCCTGGGTGCTCGCCCAGGGGCCGGACATCGTGGCGATCCCCGGGACCAAGCGCCGGGCGTACCTGGAGGCCAACGCGGCGGCCGTCGAGATCACCCTCACTCCGGACGACCTGGCCGCCGTCGACGCGGTCGCCCCGCCCGGCGTGGCCTCCGGCGAGCGTTACCCGGCCGACAGCATGCGCGCCGTGCACCGTTGACCGAGATGACGCGGGTGAGCATCTTCCGGTGAGGGCTGAGCCGGCCTCTGACCGGCTTCGGGTCTTTCCGTGGGCGGGGAGGGGCCCCTCGCGCGGGCGATCCCCGGCGAGGGGCGTGTCATGACATATCCGACTATCGGGGCTGGGGGTCGGTTCCCGCCCCTGTGGTCGGCGTCCAGGTGAGCGGCAGGGTCTCGACGCCGTAGACGACGTGGAACGGGCGGAACCGGATCTCCTCCGGCGGCACGGCGAGCGCCAGGTCGGGGAACCTGCGCAGCAGCGCGGGAAAGGCCAGGGCCATCTCGGCGCGGGCCAGCGGCGCGCCCAGGCAGTGGTGCGGCCCGTGGCCGAAGGCGACGTGCGGCGTCGGCTTGCGCGACACGTCGAGCCGGTCGCCGTCCTCGACGAAGCCGGGGTCGCGGTTGGCGGGGGCGAGGGCGAACAGCACCTGGTCGCCGGCGGAGATGAGCTGCCCGGCGATCTCGACGTCGCGCACCGCCGCGCGCGGGATGCCGGAGTGGGCGACGCTGAGGAAGCGCAGCAGCTCCTCCACCGCCGCCTCCACCTGCTCGGCGTCGTCCAGGCCCGCGCGCAGCGCGGCCAGCTCGCCGGGGCTGGTCAGCAGCGCGAGCGTCCCCAGGGCCAGCATGTTCGCCGTGGTCTCGTGCCCGGCGGTCAGCAGCATGCCGGCGATGTTGGTCAGCGCGTCGGCGTCCAGCTCGTCCCTGTGCTCGCGGATCAGCATGCCCAGGATGTCCTCGCCCGGGTCGGCCAGCGCGCGGGCGACCAGCCCTCGCATGTAGGTGTCGCTCTCGCGGCCGACCTGGGCGCGCTCCTCGCGGGGCCGGGACATGTCGAGGAGGCGGGAGGTGCGCTCCTGGAACTCGGAGCGGTCGTCGGCCGGGACGCCCAGCAGCTCGCAGATCACCAGTGAGGGGACGGGCAGCGCGAAGGCGGCCATGAAGTCGGCGCCCGGGCCCAGCCGCTCCAGCTCGTCGAGCTGAGCGTCGACGATCTCGGTGATGCGCGGCTCCAGGACGCGCATGCGCCGCATGGTGAACTCGGGGGCCAGGATGCGCCGCAGACGGGTGTGCTCCGGCGGGTCGAACGCCAGTAACTGCCCCTTGCGCCTGCGCGCGCGCTCCTCGTCGCTCAGGCCGATGGACAGCGGCGCGGCGGCGGCGGCGCTGAGCGCGTTGCTGAACCGGGTGGGGTCGGACAGCACCTCGCGGACGTCGGCGTACCGGGTGACCAGCCACGCCTCGCCGCTGCCCAGGGTCACCGGGACCTTCAGCAGCCGCCCGCTGTCGCGCAGGGCGGACGCCTCCGCGGACGGCGCCAGCCCCTCGCGGGCCATGTACAGCGGGATCGCGGCCTGGTCGGTCATCGAGCCTCCCCCTCGGGCCGGTGCGGCCCTGCGAGCCC
Source organism: Sphaerisporangium rhizosphaerae (assembly GCF_042665155.1). Taxonomy (NCBI): domain Bacteria; kingdom Bacillati; phylum Actinomycetota; class Actinomycetes; order Streptosporangiales; family Streptosporangiaceae; genus Sphaerisporangium; species Sphaerisporangium rhizosphaerae. The sequence goes on from NZ_JBHTCG010000020.1 coordinate 106,437, forward strand.
GTGCCGGCCGGATGGGAATTCGCGTGGCCGGTGATCACGGTATGCGGTTGATATCCGCAACGTAGGCCGGGCGCCGCGCGATCACAACCCCGTCACGCGATCACGATCCGCGTGGCAGGGTGACGGTCTGGCGGAGGCGGCGGAACTCGGCGGCGAGGGCGGGCAGGGTGTAGTGCGCGTTGAGGCCGCTGGGGTTGGGCAGGATCCACAGGCGCGCGGGGCCGACCGCGTCATCGCCGTCGTCGCAGGGGCCGACGGCCGCCTTCGGCCGGTCGAAGGCGACGCGGTAGGCCGAGACGCCGACGACGGCGACGACCTCGACGGCCGTCTCGCGCGCCAGGCGGGCGAGCCGGTCCGGGGCCTCGCGCAGCTCCTTCTGGGACAGCTCCGCCGCTTTGGCCGTCGCGCGCGGCGCCAGGTTGGTGATGCCCAGCCCGTAGGAGGGCAGCAGGTGCTGCTCGCTCGGGCGCAGGAGCCGGGGGGTGAACCCCGACAGGTGGAGCGCGGGCCAGAACCGGTTGCCGGGACGGGCGAAGTGGTGCCCGGTGGCCGCGGAGTACAGGCCGGGATTGATGCCGCAGAACAGCACGACCATCCCAGGCCCCACCACGTCGTCGATCGTGCGCTCCCGCGCCTCCTCCAGATCAGGCGTCAGACCAGGTCTCATCTCGGTCATGCCGCGTTCTCGGCGCGTGACCCCGGGTTGCGGCGCACGATCGCCGCGTTGAGCGCTGTGGCGAAGAGCGTCCAGCCGGCGTAGGGGAGCAGCAGCAGCCCCGCCGGCCGGTCGGCCCGCAGGACGCGGCGGGCGAGGACGGCGTTGGAGAGGTTCAGGGCCACCAGCTCCGCCAGCGCCGCCCTGGGGGAGCGCATGCGGAAGAAGATCGGCGTCCAGGCCGCGTTCAGCGCCAGGTTGACGCCCAGGGCGCGGCCGAGCGCCCGCCGGTCCGCCTCGCCGGCGCGGGCCAGCGCCCGTGCCGAGGCGTAGGCGATCAGCGCGTACAGCGGGGTCCACACGGCGGCGTAGGCGGGCGGAGGCGGCTGCCAGGCGGGCTTGCGCAGCCGCCGGTACCAGGGGGAGTCGGGGTCGGTCGCCACGCTTCCGGCCACGGCGGCCGCCGCGACCGCCAGCGAGGTCTTCACGAGAGTCCGCTTCATGCGACCCCTGTGCCCGCCGGGCGGCGCCCTACACGGCCAGGACGCGGGCCGCGCTCCAGTTCCCGGGAAGCCGCCCGAAGGCTGCCGCCTGAAGGGAGCCGCCCGAGGGAAGCCGCCCAGGGGAGCCGCTCGCGGGGGGCCGCTCGCGGGAGCGGCCCGCGTCGGGCTCAGCCGACGTAGGCGGGGTTGAGGGCGGCGCCCGCCACTCGCCTGGGCGCGCCGGAGCCGTCGGCGGGGACCGACCACAGGTCGGCGCCGAAGTCGCCGGCCAGGCCGTACACCACCGTGCGCGCGTCCGCCCAAACGACCTGGTCGTCCACGCTGCGCCCCTCGGCCAGCGGCGTCTCCCGCATGCTCGCCAGGTCCAGCGCGTACAGCCGCCACGGTTCGTCCGGGCTCAGGCCGGCCACCCGCTTCTTGAACACCAGGCGGGTGCCGTCGGGCGACAGCGAGGGGCACTCCACGTTGGCGCGCACGGTGGTCACCGTGCGCGTGGCGAGGTCCCCGCGCACCAGGTAGGTGCGGCCCTTGGTCGCCAAGGTCGCGTAGAAACGGGCGTCGTCGGCGAAGGTGACGCCCCAGAGGTTCACGTCGGCGGCGTGGTAGGGGCGGCCGTCCTTGACGATCGCGTAGCTCTCCAGGCTCGCGGTCAGCGCCCCGGTCCTGACATCGACGATCGAGGTGCGGGTGGAGAAGTCCCCGCCCGCGTAGGAGTCGCCGCCGGCGAACACCGTCCAGGCGGCCAGGTGCCCGGACGGCGCGACCCGCGTCCGCGACGGGACGCCCGCGAGCGGGTAGTCGCGCAGCGTCCGCAGGCCGGAGTCGACGATCGAGGCGAAGTAGCTCTCGCCGAGCGCGCCCTCCACCTTGCGCAGGCACACGCCGACCCCGGCCGCGGCGTGGAAGCGCAGGCAGCGCACCGGCGCGGCCGTCCGCGCCGCGCCGGGGTCGGCGGCCGGCACCGAGACCAGCTCGTCGCGGTGCGGCCCCCATTCCATGTTGCGGAAGACCATCGCCCCGCGCGCGTCGAGACGAACGGCGCCCGCGGCGACGGACGGGCCGCCGGGCCGCGGCCGGTCCCGTTCGCCCGCGCGGCCCGCGGCGTGCAGCACCGAGGCGAAGGCGACCGAGCCGAGCAGGACGACCCCGGCCAGCAGCGCCACCACGCGGGCCCGGCGGCTCACCGGGCCTCCCGGCCGCGCAGGGCGTAGGCCGCCCAGGCCGCGCACAGCGCCAGCCCCGCCATCGCGGCCTGCAGCACGGCCCGGTCGCCGAGCGCGGTCCAGGCCGCGCCGACGGCGATCGAGCAGCAGAAGCGGGCCAGCGCCTGCCCGGTGCCGATCAGCGCGAGCCCGCTCGCCCGCAGCTCGGCCGGTACGGCGCCGGCCGCGGCGGCGGCGAGCACGCCGTCGGTCGCCGCGTAGAACGCGCCGTGCAGGGCCAGCACGGCGAACGGCACGACGGGGCCGGCCGGCGCCGCGAGCAGCAGCCCGTAGGCGGCCAGCAGGGCCAGGTGGCCGGCGAGGAACACCCTGCGGCGGCCCACGCGGTCGGCCAGCACGCCGAGCGGCAGCGCCAGCAGCAGGAAGACCACGGCCGTGCCGAGCGGCAGCAGCGGGAACCACTGCTCGGCGATCCCGAGCCGGTGGCGCAGCATCAGGTACACGAAGGCGTCGCTGACGGTGGTGAGACCGAGCAGCGCCGCGCAGACGGCCAGCCGCCTGACCTCGGGGCGGCCCAGCAGAGCCACCGCCGACCGCAGCGTGACCGGCGGCGCCCCGCCCGCCGCACCGTCCCGCGCGGCGGCCGGCCGGGTGTCCAGGCCTGTGGGGCGGGACGGGACGAACAGGACGAGCACCAGCACGCCCAGCGCGGCGGCGCAGAAGCTGACGGTGAAGACCGCGTCGTACCCCTCGGCGGCCACGCCCAGCACCAGGAACGCGGCCAGAGGACCGAGCAGCGCCCCGCCGGTGTCCATCGCGCGGTGCACCCCGAAGGCGCGGCCCCGGGTCTCCGGCGGCGTGGACAGCGAGATCAGCGCGTCCCGCGGAGCGGTGCGCAGCCCCTTGCCGGCCCGGTCCAGCGCCAGCACCGCGCCGATCGCCGGGAGCGTGTGCGCGAGCAGCAGCAGCGGCTTGCACAGCGCCGACAGCCCGTACCCGGCCAGGGCGACGGCCTTGTGGCGCCCGCCCCGGTCGGCCAGGTGGCCGCCGAACAGGCGCACCAGTCCGCTCACCCCGTTGTAGACGCCGTCGAGCAGCCCGAACCCGAGCGGGCTGAGGCCCAGCCCGGCCACCAGGTACAGCGGGAGCACGGCGGCGACCATCTCGGAGGAGACGTCGGTGATCAGGCTGACGGTCCCGAGCGCCAGGACCGTCGTGGGGACGGCCCTGACGGCCCGGCCCGGGCGGACCGCCGAGCCCGGGGAGGGGTCCCCGGACTCGGCGGCCTGGTCCGGGCCGCGTTCGGCCAGGTACAAGCTCAGCTCCAGATTCCGGTGATGGCGGAGGCCGACGCCGCGTTGCCCGCGTGCGTGGTCAGCCCGGCCATGTCCTCGAGGGTCCTGAGCAGGTTGTAGTGGTTGTAGGTGGTGGAGGGCTTGCTGCCGGGGATGACCGGCTGGCCGTAGACGACGGTGGCGACGCGGTTGCCGGCCAGGCGGTTGTCCTCGTCGAAGGTCACGACGAGCAGGCTGTTGTTGCTCTTGGCCCAGGTCGCGTAGGCGCCGAGCTTGCTCTTCAGCCAGCCGTCACCGGTCGAGACCGAGCAGTCGTGCATGTCGTTGCACAGGTTCGGCACCACGAAGGAGACCTTCGGGAGCGTGGTGAAGTCGGTGGGGAACTGGGCCATCGTGCGGGCCGTGGAGGTCGGCACGTTCTTGAAGCCGAACCACGGGTTGTGCTTCTGGGCGTACTTGCCGCCGCTGCTGGTGCAGGCGGTGGAGCCCTGGGAGGGCAGTCCCTCGTTGTAGCTGGCCCAGGTCTTGCCGGCCGCGATGAGTTCCGAGCCGAGGTTGGCGGCGGAGCTGAAGCCGATCGTGACACAGGCGTCGCCGGTGATGCCCTGGGTGCCGCCGGAGAACATGGCGTAGTAGTTCGGCTGGCTCGGGTGGGTCTCGGCGTAGAACTGGGTGAGGTTCGCGCCGCCGGTGGCCAGCGAGTTGATGTAGGGGGCGCTGGAGCTGCCGATGACCTGGGAGTAGGCGTGGTTCTCCAGCACCACGACGACCACGTGGCTCGGGGTGGGCACGGCCGCCGCGGCGCCGGTCCCTGCTCCGCCCCACAGTGCGAGGGTGGCGGCGGCGCCGAGCGCGGCGGCGGCGGACAGGAGCTTTCGGGGGGTGCTCGCCTTGACGAGGGAAATGGCCATGACTGTCCTCGGTTGGGGGGATAAGAGGCCATGTCAGGTTAAATGTGGATCGCTGCCCGTTCGGTGAGCGGAGGTGAACACCAGCCGAACAGTGCGGCTCGGCGAGGCCGCCGATTCCCCTGGCGGAGGCGCCGATCCGCCCTCCACCCGCCGCCAGGACGACACCGTCCATGACCGGGTGAGACCGGACGGCGGGCCGTCCTCGCCCCCGGCCGCCGATCGCGGTCCCAAGGCCGCGGCACCTCGGGTGGTCTGTGGCTGAAGTAAACTTTCCTCTCTCGTGAGCGCGCGAGGCGCCGTCCCGACGAGCGGACGGGCCGCCGCTGCGCCGCAGGGCAGCACGCAGGGGTGGATGCACGCGCCGGTGTGGGACCCCGGCCCGCGGGAAACGAGCCACGGCAGTGGAACATGGTGTCGACGGCGTCCCATGCGCGCCCGTCAGAACGAGGAGCCCGATCATGACCTCCAGCGTCGAAGAAGCGCCAGGCTTCGCCGACCTCGGACTGCGCCCCGAACTCCTGCGCGCGCTGTCCGGCCTCGGCTACGAGGAGCCCACGCCGATCCAGCGCGAGGCGATCGGACCACTGGTGGAAGGGCGCGACCTGCTCGGCCAGGCCGCCACCGGCACCGGCAAGACCGCGGCCTTCGCGCTGCCGATCCTGCAGCGCATGCCCGCGGGACGCGGCGACGGCGACCCGCTGGCCCTGGTCCTGGTGCCCACCCGCGAACTGGCCGTCCAGGTCTCCGAGGCCGTGCACCGCTACGGCCGCGACCTCGGCACGCGCGTGCTGCCGATCTACGGCGGCCAGCCCATCGGGCGCCAGCTCCGCGAGCTCCAGCGCGGCGTGGACGTCGTCGTGGCCACCCCCGGCCGCGCGCTGGACCACATCGGCCGCCGGACGCTGCGCCTGGACGCCCTCACCATGGTCGTCCTGGACGAGGCCGACGAGATGCTCGACATGGGCTTCGCCGACGACATCGAGGCGATCCTCCAGGAGACCCCCGAAGAGCGGCAGACCGTCCTGTTCTCGGCGACGATGCCGCCGCGCATCAACTCCATCGCCCGCCAGCACCTCACCGACCCGGTGCGCATCCAGATCGAGCGCGAGACCGCCGCGCCGGGCGAGGCCCCGCGCGTGCGGCAGAGCGCCTACGTCGTCCCGCGGGCGCACAAGCCCACCGCCCTCGGGCGCGTCCTCGACGTCGAGGCCCCCGAGGCGGCGATCGTCTTCTGCCGCACCCGCGAGGAGGTCGACCAGCTCACCGAGACGATGAACGGGCGCGGCTACCGCGCCGAGGCGCTGCACGGCGGCATGGGCCAGGAACAGCGCGACCGCGTGATGGCGCGGCTGCGCGCCGGCACCGCCGACCTGCTGGTCGCCACCGACGTCGCCGCGCGCGGCCTGGACATCGAGCAGCTCACCCACGTGGTGAACTACAACGTCCCCTCCGCCCCCGAGTCCTACGTCCACCGCATCGGCCGCGTGGGCCGGGCCGGGCGCGAGGGCGTGGCGATCACGCTCGCCGAGCCGCGCGAGCACCGCATGCTCAAGACCATCGAGCGGGTCACCAAGTCGCGCATCACGGTCGAGAAGGTCCCGACGGTCGCCGACCTGCGGGCCCGCCGGCTCGAGCTCACCCGCTCGGCGCTGGAGGAGAGCATGCTCGAAGACGACCTGGAGCAGTTCCGGGTCGTGGTCGAGACCCTCGCCGACGAGTTCGACCTGGTGGAGATCGCCATGGCCGCGGTCAAGCTCGCCCACGAGTCCAGCGGCGCGGCGGCCGACGAGGAGGAGATCCCCGACGTGCCGCTGCGGCCCGAGCGCGAGGGCCGCGGGCGGCGCGAGCAGCCCGGGCGCGACGAGCGGCGCGGGCGGGGCCCCGGAAGCGGCATGACCCGCGTCTTCATCGGAGCCGGCCGGTCGGCGGGCGTCCGGCCGCAGGACCTGGTGGGCGCCATCGCCAACGAGTCGCGCCTCAGCGGCCGCGACATCGGCGCCATCGAGATCGCCGACCGCTTCTCCCTGGTCGAGGTGCCCGACCAGTCGGTGGAGGACGTGATCTCCTCGCTGCGCCAGACCACCATCAAGGGCAAGAAGGTCACCGTCCGCCGGGAGCGCTTCGAGTCCCGCTGACCCCGGCGCGGGGCCTCACGCCAGGGCGTTGACGGCGGCGGTGAACACGACGGGCAGGCGGCGGGCGGCGGGGACGATCAGCCCGGCGGGCAGCGGGTGGCGCCGGGCGGCGAGCAGCGCGCCGGTCAGCAGGCGGTGGCGCAGCGACAGCCGCCGCCACGCCCCCTCGTAGGCCTCCGGCCGCCCGGCCCGCAGGCACCCGACCAGCGCGCGCGCCGACAGCAGCCCGAGCGAGACGCCCTCGCCGGTGAGGGCGTCCACGTAGCCGGCGGCGTCCCCGGCCAGCAGGACCCGCCCGGCCACGCGGGCGCGGGCGCGCTGCCGCAGCGGGCCCGCGCCGCGCACCGAGGTCGCGGCCGGGCCTGCCAGGCGGGAGAGCAGCGCGGGGAACTGCGCCAGGTGCTCCTCGTAGGGGCGCCGCTCGCGGCTGAGCACCGCCACGCCGACCAGGCCGTCGGCCACCGGCGTCACGTACGCCTCGCCGCGCGCGGCCCAGTGCACCTCGACGAAGTCCGTCCACGGGGCGACCTGGAAGTGCCGGCGCAGCCCGTACCGGCGGGGGGCGCGTCCCGGGGGGATCTCTAGGCCGAGCGCCCGGCGCAGCGGCGAGTGCAGGCCGTCGGCGGCGACCAGCCAGCGGGCCCGCATCCCGGCCGCCTCGACGAAGCCCGGCCGCTGGCGCACGCCCTCCACCCGCCCGTGGACGATCTTTACCCCCACCTCGGCCGCGCGCTCGGCCAGGGCCGCGTGCAGCCGGGTGCGGCGCACGCCCAGGCCGGGCCCGTGCCGGAACGGCGCGTCCGCCTGCCGCCGCGCGTCCAGGTAACGGATGCCGCGCAGAGGCCGGCCGGTGACCTCCACGCCCAGGGCGCGCAGGGCGGCCACCCCGGCGGGCATCAGGCCCTCGCCGCACGCCTTGTCCACCGGGGCCGGGCGCGGCTCCACGACCACGGCCTCCATCCCGGCCAGCGCCGCGTTGATGGCGGCGGCCAACCCGGTGGGCCCGCCCCCGGCCACCAGGAGGTCGATCACCCCGACCCGTCCCGCGCCGGGGCCTGCACGGCCGCCTCCTGCTGGACGGCCCAGGCGAGGGCGGACTCCTCGCAGCGGATGCGCACGACCATCAGCGCGGCGTTGAGCACCGTGAAGACGGCGGCGGTGACCCACGCGCCGTGGACCAGCGGCAGCGCCGCGCCCTCGACGGCGACCGCCACGTAGTTCGGGTGGCGCAGCCACCGCAGACGATAGGGCCCCCGGGTGACCAGCGGCAGGCCGGGGACCACGATGACCTCGGTGTTCCAGCGCGGGCCGAGCGAGGTGATGCACCACCACCGCAGGCCCTGGGAGGCCAGGACCAGGGCGAGCATCGGCCAGCCGAGGGCGGGCACGAACGGCGGATTTGCCCGCATGGTCTCCAGCAGGCAGCCGGCGAGCAGGCCGGTGTGCAGGGCGACCATCCAGGGATAGTGGCCGCGTCCGAAGACCCGGCCGCCCCGGGCCAGGCTCCAGCGGGCGTTGCGCCGGGAGACCACCAGCTCGGCGAGGCGCTCCACGCAGACGAGCAGGACCAGAAGCAGGTACCAGGACGACATGCCTGCAAACGATACGGCCACGACCGCCGGCGCGAGCGTGATCGGCGTCACCGGAGCGCTACCAGCGCAGCAGGACGAGTTCGGAGCAGAAGCCCGGGCCCATCGCGATCAGCAGCCCCGGCGTGCCGGGCGGCGGCGGGCGCAGGGCCAGGGTGTCGCGCAGCACGTGCAGCACCGAGGCCGAGGACAGGTTGCCGACGTCCTCCAGTGAGCGCCAGGTCAGCTCCAGCGCGCCGTCGGGCAGGTCGAGGGTCTCGGCGACGGCCTGCAGCACCTTGGGACCGCCCGGATGGCAGACCCACGCCGTCACGTCCCGCGTGGTGAGGCCGTGGTCGGCGAGGAAGCCGTTCACGTCGTCGGCCAGGTAGGTGCGCACGACCTCCGGGACGCTGGTGTCCAGGACGACGCGGAACCCGGTGTCGGAGACGTCCCAGCCCATCACGCCCTCGGAGTCGGGGTACAGGTGGCCGCGAGTGGCGACGACGGTGGGCCCCGGTGCGCCGCCGGCGGCCCGGTCGGCTCCGCAGGCGACCACGGCGGCGGCGCCGTCGCCGAACAGGCCGCTGGCGACCAGGTTGACCGGCGAGGCGTCGCCGGGCTGCAACGTGAGCGAGCACAGCTCGACCGACAGCAGCACGGCCACGTGCCCGGGCCACCCGCGCAGGTAGTCGTGCAGCCGGGCGATGCCCGCGGCGCCGGCGACGCAGCCGAGGCCGAAGACCGGCACCCGCTTGACGTCGGGGCGCAGGCCGAGCCGGCCGGCCAGCCGGGCGTCCACCGAGGGGGCGGCGATGCCGGTCACCGAGGTGAACATGATCATGTCCACGTCCGCGGGCGTCAGGCCGGCGGCGTCCAGGGCCGCCCCCACGGCCTCGGCGCCGAGGTCGACGGCGGCCTCGATGAAGATCTCGTTCGCCATGCCGAACCCGTCCAGCTTGGCGTACTGCTCGAGCGGGAGGACCAGGTTGCGGTGGCCGACACGGGCCGAGGTGTGCAACCGGTCGAGAAGCCGGCGGTCCGCGCCCGGGGGCAGGCACACGCGGGCGAAGGTGTCCGTGATCTCTGCTTGCGGATGGCGATTGGGAGGGAGGGCACCGCGGACAGCGGCAATTCGGGTCATAAGGTTCCCGCTTCGCTCAAGTGGAGGACACCAATCTTGTGCCCAGCGCCGAGAGCGGCATGCCTGGACCGGGTCGCCCGCCGCAGGGCGTGGACGCGGTGAAAGGACGGATCCCGGTCATTTCCGCGACGCGCGCCCGTTTCCCCGCACCTGGCGCCAGGTGCCGCGGCCCCCGCTTGTGACTTCCGCGCGAACCCGTCGCGGCTAGGACGGCTCGACGGCGCGCTCGCGCACGTGGGCGGGGGCGGGGTGGGCGACGGCGGGCGCGGTGACCGGCGCCCGCCACACCTGGGCCAGCGGCAGTACGCCGGCCCAGACGTCGTGCGGGTCGTCGTCGTCGCCGGGCGGGCCCTGGCGGACCTTGACCGACGCCTCCTCCAGCGAGATCGCCAAGATGGTCGTCGCGGCCAGCTCCTTGCGGTTCGGCCGCCGGGCGTACTCCCACTGGCCGGGGGTGACGTGCTCGGTGAGGCAGCGCAGCGCGGCGAGCTTCTCCTCGCCTTCCAGCCGGCGCGGGACCCCGTAGACCATCGCGCTGCGGTAGTTGACGCCGTGCTCGAAGACCGACCGGGCCAGCACCAGGCCGTCGATGTGGGTGACGGTCACGCACACCACCGAGTCCTGGGTCATGCTGCGGCTGGCGACCGACCCGTGCACGTACATGTGGTCCTGGTCGAAGCCGTAGACCGTGGGCACCACCATTGGGGCGCCGTCCACGACGACGCCGAGATGGCAGACGAACCCCGCGCGCAGCACCTCGAACAGCGCCTCCCGCTCGCGGCGGCCCTGCTCGCGCAGCCGCCGGTGCCGGGTGCGCTCGGTTCCTGACAGTTCGCTCACAGAGGGACATCCAACCAGGAGATCGGCGTGAGCCCGCGCGGCGGTCCCGGTCGACGGAGCCAGGGACCGGGCGCTCACGGCGGCGCTCAGAAGACCAGGGGGGTGCTCAGCAGGCCAGGAGGCCGGGGAGGCGGTCACGGCGGCGCTCAGGAGACCGGGGGGCGCTCGGCAGGTCAGGAGGCAGGGGAGGCGCTCACGAGGCCACGGCGGCGCTCAGGAGACCAGGGCGGCGCGGGCGCGGGCGGCGCGGACGGAGGCGCTCAGCGTCGCGATGTCGTAGGCGCCGTGGTGCCGCCGCCCGTTGACGAAGAACGTCGGCGTGCCGGACACGCCGCTGAGGTCGGCCGAGTCGACGTCCTCGGCGATGCGCGCGGCGCCGCTGTGCTCCTTCAGGTCCCGCCGGAAGCGGTCCAGGTCCAGCCCGATGCTCTCGGCGTAGCCGACCAGGTGCGGCAGCAGCAGCCGGCCCTGGTGTTCCAGGAGCGCGTCGTGCATCTCCCAGAACGCGCCCTGGAGGGCGGCCGCCTCGCTGGCCTCCGCGGCGAGCTGCGCCGAGGGGTGGACGTCGTGCAGGGGCAGGTGGCGCCAGACGTACCGCACGTCGCCGTGCCCGGCCAGCAGTTCGCGCACGACAGGCTCGGCCAGGCCGCAGTACGGGCACTCGAAGTCGCCGTACTCCACCACCGTCACCGGCGCCTCCAGCGGGCCGCGCAGATGGTCGCGGTCCGGGTCCACCGGGAAGGCCAGGTCGACGATGCTCTCGGCGGTGCCGTACAGCACCCGCGCCCGCAGCGCGGCCGGCAGCCCGGCCGTCACGCGCGAGATCACCCAGGTGATCACCGAGGCGCACAGCGCCGCGGCCAGGATGCCGAACTTGGCCTCCTCCAGCCGCTCCCCGTCGAAGGCCAGGGTGGCGATCAGCAGGGAGACGGTGAACCCGATGCCGGCGATCGTCCCGCCGCCCGCGATCGCGGCCCAGCCGACCGGCGGGCGCACCCGCCCCCGGCTCAGCCGCGTGACCAGCCAGGTGGCCCCGACGATCCCGGCCGGCTTGCCGGCGATGTACGCCGCCATGATCCCCAGGGTGACCGGCGAGGTCAGCGCCCGCGCCACGAAGCCGCCGTCGATCGCGATGCCGGCGTTGGCCAGCGCGAACAGCGGCACGATGACGTAGCTGGTCCACGGGTGGTAGAGCTGCTGGAGCCGATGGTTGGGCGAGACGGCCTTGGCCACCCCCGCGCTGGCCGACCGGGCCAGCTCGGCGGTCGGCTGCTCGCGGAACAGCCGGAACAGGTCGCTGGCCCGCTCCAGGTCGCCGCGCGTCGCCGGCGAGGCGTAGGTCAGCAGGCCCATGGCCAGGCCGATGACCACCGGCTCGACCCCCGAGGCCTGCAGCGCCGCCCAGGCCGCCACCCCGAAGCCCGCGACCATCAGGCCGTTGCGCACCCTGGCCCGGTACTTCAGCAGCAGCATCGCCACGAAGATCGCGATCGCCGCCAGCAGCGCGGGGACCCTGACCCGCTCGCTGTAGAAGATCGCGATGACGCAGAGCGCGACCAGGTCGTCGACGACGGTGACGGTGAGGATGTAGGTCCGCGCCCGGGCGGGGAAGCGGGAGGCGACCAGGGCGAGCACTCCCATGGCGAAGGCCGTGTCGGTCGACATCGCGGCGCCCCAGCCGTGCGCGGAGGGCTCGCCCGCGTTCAGCGCCAGGTAGATCGCGATGGGTACGAGCATGCCGCCCACGCCGGCCGCCACCGGCAGCACCAGCCGCCGCCGGTCGCGCAGCTCGCCCATGTCGAACTCGCGCCTGGCCTCCAGCCCGACGACCAGGAAGAACAGCGTCATCAGCCCGTTGTTGACCCAGTGGCGCAGGTCCTGGGAGATCCCGGCGTCCCCGAGGCGCACCGACAGCGACGTCCGCCACAGCCCCTCGTAGGACGGCAGGTCGACGTTGGCCCAGACGAGCGCGGCCAGCGTGGCGGCCAGCAGGACCGCGGCGCTGCCGGTCTCGGTGCGCAGGAACTCGCGCAGCGGTGTCTCGAACCGCCGGGCCCAGGTGGTCTCTCCGAGGAACGGTGCTTGCCGTGGTGCGCTCACTCTGACTCCGACACCCCGCGGACCCAGGACATTCCCCGCGGTCCTGATCGGCGGCCGGACGGGGCCACCGTCCGACGGCCGTCTTCCGCGCGTCGGCCCGTTGCCGCCGCGCGGGAGGAGTGGGGCCGGCAGGCCGACTCGACGGCCGTCGCCTGCCCGTCCGGGCGGTGGTTCCGGCCTGGCCGGAAGGCCGATACACGACCGATGCACGGCTGAGCGGTCGCCGAATCGCGGCGGCGACGGCGGGGACACCCGGGACGCGCATGGTGGCCGACGTGCGCCGCCGCGGCGTGCCCGCCCCGCACGGCGGCCTCCCGAGAGAGGGATCGCCCATGGACCGACGACCCGGCCCCCCGTCCGAGACCGTGTTCCCGCCCGCCGCAGGGCCCGACCCGTCGCCCGCCCCGTCGCTCTCCGCGTCCACCGTCCGGTCAGGCGTCCCGTCCGGCCGGGCGCGCGTCCCCTCGCCGGCCGGACGGCCCGCCGCGCGTCGCGGGCGGATCGTGTGGTCCCTCGCCGCCGTGTCGCTGGCCGCGGTCACGGCAGGGGCCGGGGTGGCGGCGTTCACCTGCGGCGCCCGCTGCGTGGCCGCCGTCCCGGGCGGGACCGAGATCGGCCGTTCCATCCGGGAATGGAGCGCCGATCCCCCTCTGGGCGCCGCGGACGGGGTGGTGCCGGACGGCGGGCGGCTCTCGCCCTTCGACGCCGGGCAGCCCGCGGTGGCCAACCTGGACCCGGAGCTGCTGCGCGCCGTGCGGCGGGCGGCGAAGGACGCGGCGCGCGAGGGCGTCGGCGTGTTCCTGACCACCGGCTGGCGCAGCAGGGCCTACCAGCGGCGGCTGCTCGACGAGGCGATCGCCAAGTACGGGAGCGAGCGGGAGGCCGCCCGCTACGTCGCCACTCCGGAGCGTTCGCGCCACGTCACCGGGCACGCGGTGGACATCGGCCCGACCGACGCCGACGACTGGCTCAGCCGGCACGGCGCCCGCTACGGGCTGTGCCAGATGTTCGCCAACGAGATGTGGCATTTCGAACTGGCCACCACGCCGGGAGGCACCTGCCCCGAGATGCGCCCCGACGCCGCCGGTGGCTGACGCCCCCCTCTTCCCGGCGGACACCGGCCCTTCCCGCGTGGTCACGACGCGGCGGAGATCCCGCCGTCGACGGTGAAGATCGCACCGCTGGTGTAGGCGGAGCGGGGGGAGGCCACGAAGGCGATGAGGTCGGCGATCTCGCGGGGCGTCGCCGCACGGCCGAGCGGGAACGCGGCGGCCGGGTCGGGCGGCGTCCCGTCGCCGCCGGCCGTGCGCGCCTTCGCGGCCATGAGGGTGAGGATGCGCTCGGTCGCCACCGGCCCGGGATTGACGCCGACGACGCGGATGCCGTCGCGCAGGCTGCGCCCGCCCAAGGCGCGGGTGAACGCCATCAGGGCGGCGTTGCCCGAGCTGCCCGCGATGTAGTCGAAGTCGGCCCGCTGGCCGGCGATGCCGATGGTGTTGACGATCACGCCGTGCCCGTGGTCCCTCATCCGCGCGTAGACCAGCCGCGTGAGGTCGACGTAGCCGAGGACCTTGAGCTCCCAGCCGTGCCGCCAGCTCTTCGCGTCCACCGCGTCGAGCGGGCCGCCGGGGATGTCGCCGGCGTTGTTGACCAGGATGTCCACCCGTGGGACCTCCTCGGCCAGGCGGGCGAGATCCTCCGGGCGCCGCAGGTCGACGGGGTGCGCGTACGCGCCGACGCCGTACGCGGCGCTCAGGCGGCGCGCGAGGTCCTCCAGCGCGGGAGCCCCGCGGGCGGCGAGATGGACCTCGCAGCCCTCCTCGGCGAGCACCTCGGCGGTCGCCGCGCCGATGCCCTTCGACGCGCCGGTGATGAGCGCGCGCCTGCCGCTCAGGTGGAGATCCATGATGGCCCTCTTCGTGCTTGACGGAACTGGTGGTTCCGACAAGCTTTGCCGGAACCACCAGTTCCGTCAAATGCTAGGATGCGATCATGGCCACCGACCCCGCGCCCGCCTCCCGTCCGCACACCGGTCGCCGGCGCAACCCGGCGGTCCGGGAGGCCGTGCTGCGCCGTGCCGCCGATCTGCTCGCCGGGCCGGACGGCATGGCCGTCACGATCGACGCGATCGCCCGCGCGGCGGGGGTCAGCAAGCACACCATCTACCGGTGGTGGCCCTCCAAGGGCGCGGTGCTGCTGGAGGCCGTGGTCGAGCACGCCCAGCAGGAGGTGCCCGTCCCCGACACCGGAGTGCTCGCCGCGGACCTTTCGACCTTCCTGTCCGGCACCTTCCTCGCCGTCGAGCGCGCCGGAGACCTGTTCCGCGCCCTGGCGGCCGAGGCCCTGCGCGACACCGCGGCCGCCGAGGGCATGCGCGCGTTCATCGCGGCCCGCAGAGAGCGGCTGCGGGCGCTACTGATCCAAGGCCGCGACCGCGGCGAGCTGCCGGCCGGGATCGATCTGGAGCTGACCATGGACCAGATCTACGGCCTGATGTGGTACCGCCTCCTGATCGCCCGCACCCCCCTCACCGCCGGCCTGGCCGCCCAGCTCACCCAGGCGGTCATCGGCGGAGCACGGCCCCACGCCCCCGGCCCGCCGGCGCCGATTCCCGCGACGTCCCGTGATGACCCCGGCGACGTCCTGTGATGACCCCGGCACGGCCGGCCGCGACGGTCGCCCGGGCGAGGAGGCCGGACCCGCGGGCGGGTGAGGCGCCGAGGCCCGGCCAGGGTGCGGCCCAGGGGGTCTCCCTGGGGTGAGGTCCACGGGTCCCGCACGAGTATGTCGGGCATGAAACGACGATTGATCGTCCTGATGGCGGCGGCGGTGCCGGCGGCGGCGGCGCTGACGCCCACGGCCGCCGGCGCCCTCTCCCGCGACAGCGGCCCCGCAGCCGCCACGACCTGCGCCGCGGTTCCCGTCTCCGCGCCCTCCGGCACGAAGGTGGAGTCGGTGAAGGCGGTCGCCCACGCCGGCGGAACCGTCACCTTCCCCGCCGCACCACCGCTGCACCCCGAGGAGGAGACGCTCACCGACGTGCCCGCCTGGTGCGACCTCACCGTCACGGTGAGCCACCCGGGCGCGAAGGACCACGTCGCCATCAAGATCTCGCTGCCCCAGGACAGGAAGAAGTGGACCGGACGGTTCCAGGCCACCGGAGGCAGCGCCTACCTCGCCGGTGATCTTGGCGGGGCCCCGCTGGTCAGCGCGGTGAAGGCCGGCTATGTCGCCGCGGCGACCGATGCCGGCGTCGGCGCGAACCCGCTCGACGTGAGCGGCTGGGCGCTCACCGCGGCCGGAAAGGTCAACACCCCGCTGCTGGAGAACTTCGCCTCCCGCTCGCTGCACGACATGGCCGTCATCGGCAAGGACGTGGCGAAGAGGTTCTACGACCGATCCGTGAGTTACGCCTACTGGAACGGCTGCTCCACCGGCGGCCGCCAGGGGTACGAGGAGGCCCAGAGCCGCCCGGCCGACTTCGACGGGATCCTCGCCAAGGCCCCGGCGATCAACTGGGACCGGTTCGCGGTCGCCACGCTCTGGTCGCAGGCCGTCTTCAACGAGGAGAAGGTGGCGCCCACCTCGTGTGAGCTGGAGGCTTTCACCGCCGCCGCGGTCAAGGCCTGCGACACCCTCGACGGGGTCGAGGACGGCGTCATCGACAGCCCGCACAAGTGCGGCTGGGACCCCCGTCGCCTCGTCGGCACCAAGGTCGTCTGCGAGGACAAGACGATCGTGATCTCCCGCGCCACCGCGGACGCGGTGCGCAAGGTCTGGGCGGGGCCGGTCATCTCCGGCCGCAAGCTCTGGTACGGGCCGAACAAGGGCGCGAGCCTGGCCGCCCTGGCCTCTCCCGGCGCCCCGTTCTTCGTCGCCGACACCTGGGTCAAGTACTTCGTGACGCAGGACCCCTCGTTCGACACCACGAAGCTCACCTACACGTCCTTCGGGCGGCTCTTCCGCGCGTCGCAGCGGCGGTTCAACGACATCATCGGCAGCGACGACCCGGACCTGTCCGCGTTCGCGAAGGCCGGCGGCAAGCTGCTGAGCTGGCACGGCCAGACCGACGAACTGGTGCCCACCCAGGGCACGGTCGACTACCGGGAGCGGGTCGAGCGGGCCCTCGGCGGCGGCGAGCGGGTCGACGACTTCTACCGGCTGTTCCTTCTGCCCGGCGTGAACCACTGCGGCGGCGGCACCGGCCCGTACCCGGCCGACGACCTGGGCGCACTGGTCACCTGGGTGGAGAAGGGCAAGGCTCCGGCCACCCTGGCCGCCTCGGTTTCCGGCGCCGACGGCAGGACCGTCACGCGGAACGTCTGCCGCTACCCGATGGTGGCCCGCTACACCGGTCACGGCGACACGGCCTCGGCCGCGAACTACCGCTGCGTCACCGCCTGACCCTGTCCGCACGACGCGGCGGCCCCGGGGACTCTCCCCGGGGCCGCCGCGGTCATACGGTGGGCGCGTCCAGCGCGGTCTCAGCGGCCGGGGGCGCGCTCGGTGACCTCCTGCAACAGGAAACCGTTGCCGTCCGGATCGCTGAACGAGGCGAACGAACCGTACGAGAGGCGGCCGGGGTAGAGGCCGGGAACCCGCTTCTCCTCGCCCGCGTGGTGGAAGACGCCGCCCGCGTCGTGGAAGATCTCGCTGACCTCGACGCCGCGGCCGACCAGGTCGGCCCGGGCCTCCTCGATGTCGCGCACGATCAGGTGCACGTTCTGCGCCGACCCGGGCGCGGCGGTGCCGATGCCTTCGCCCACGATGATCGAGCAGTGGGAGCCCGGCGGGGTGAAGTGCACGACCCGGAAGTCCTGGCCGCCGACGTAGTCGAGATCCTCGCGAAATCCGATCCGCTTGTAGAACTCCTTGGCCCGGTCGACGTCGGCCACCGGCAGCACGATCACTTCGAGCAGGTAGTCCACCACTGTCTCCACCTCTTCACGATCACGGTGATGCCGTCCGGCATCCGGTGTCCACGATCACGTGCGGGGCAGGACGCTCGCCCCAGGGTGACCCCCTGGGGGCGTCCCTGGGGTCACCTGTCGCGCAGGGCGGAGGCGAGCTCGCGGCGCGAGCCGATGCCGAGCTTGGTGAAGACCTTGCGCAAGTGCCATTCGACGGTGCGCGGACTGAGGAACAGCACGGCGCCGATCTCCGGATTGGTGCGGCCCGCCACGGCCAGACGCGCGATCTGCGCCTCCTGGGGGGTGAGCTCCTCCCGTTCTCCGAGGGTCCGCCTGCGCACCGTCTCACCGGTGGCGGCCAGTTCCCGCCCGGCCCGCTCGGCGAACCCCTCCGCGCCGATGGTGGTGAACGCCTCGTGCGCGACGCGCAGCTGTGCCCGGGCGTCGGCCCGCCGGTTCTCCCGTCGCAGCCACTCACCGTAGAGCAGGCGGGCCCGGGCGGTCTGCAGACCGAGCCGGGTGGCGGACAACCGCTCGATCGCTTCTCGGTAGTGCTCCTCGACCGATCCGACCGATCCGACCGATCCGACCGATCCGACCGATCCGACCGATCCGACCGAGCCGACCGATCCGACCGAGCCGGCCGGGGCGACCGATCCGGCGAGCGCGTCCGCGAGCGCCTGGGCGCCGAGGGCCCAGTCGGTGCCGGCGGCACGTGTGCGGGCGGCGAGGCGGTCACGTGCCCGCGCCGCGACGGCGTGCTCCCCGGCGCGCGCGGCGGCTTCCACCAGCTCCCCGAGCGACCACTGCAGGACGGCGAGGTCTTCGTGCCGGGCCGCCTCGCGGGCCGCCCGCAGCGCGGCGGGGTAACGGCCGAGCCCGTTGTACAGCACCGCTCTGCTGTACCCGGCGACGGCGAGCAGCCACCCCAGGCCACCCGCCTCGGCGTTGTTCACCAGAGCCTCGTTGAGCTCCAGCGCCGGCTCCTCGCGGCCGCGGTGCGCGGCCAGGATGACCGCGGTGGCCGGATGCGGGGACGAGCCGGTGGCGTTGCCGAGGGCCTCGGCCTCCTCCAGCAGGTCCGAGGCGTCGGCGAAGCGGCCGGCGTAGATCAGCGCGGTGGCACGGAAGGTCAGCGCGCTCGGCAGGAGGGACAGCGCGCCGGTCTCACGGGCGTAGCCGACGGCCTGCTCGGTCCTGGTGAGAAACGCCACGTCGTCCCACACCTCGTGCAAGATCGCCCCGCTCAGCCAGACCAGGTCCACGTCGTTGTGCGGGGAGACCTCGGCCAGGGCGCGAGCGAACAGCGGCACCGCCGCCGCGTGCCCCTCCAGGCTCCACGCCGTCAGAGCCGCGAGGAGCAGACCGGCCGGCTCCCCGCCCGCGGGAACGCCCCGGGCCGCCTCGGCGGCGCGGCGCAGGTCGCCGTCGCCGAGGCATCCCGCGTTCACGGCCGCACCGATCGCAGCCAGGTAGGTCTCCCGGGCCGCCGCGGGATCCAGCGTCGCAAGACGGCGTGCGGCCGACAGCAGCGGCGGCCCGGCCGCCCGTCCGGCGTTGAGCGCGAACGCCACCTTGGCGCGCAGCCGCTCCACTCCGGCCTGCTGCACCAGGTCCAGCGGACCGAGTTCGGCCGAGGCCAGCAGCTCCGGAACCTCGGCGAGGGCCCCGGCGGCGAACCGGGCCGCCGCGGCGGCCAGGGTGCGCCCGGCGCGCTTGGCCGGATCGGGGGTCAGCTCAGCCGCGCGCTCCAGGAAGGCCGCGGCCGCCGCCCGCCCGCCACGGGCCACCGCACGGCCGGCCGACCGCTCCAGTTCGCCGGCGACCTCCTCGTCCGGTCCCAGCGCGGCGTGCGCCCGGTGCCAGGCACGGCGGTCGGGGTCCCGCCCGGGATCGGTCACCTCGGCGAGCGCCCGATGGACCTCCCGCAGCCCGGAAGGCGCGGCGGAGCGCCGGCTGGCCGAGCGGACCAGCGGATGCCGGAACCGGACCCGGGTCCCGATCTCGATCAGGCCCGCGGCGGCCGCGGGCGCCGCGGCGTCCATCCCGACGCCCAGCCGCTCCAGCGCGCGCCACAGCAACGGCACGTCGCCGAGCGGTTCGACGGCGGCGGTGAGCAGCAGTGTGCGGGTGTCCTCGGGCAGCGCCGCGATGCGCCGCTGGAAGCCCTCCTCGACCCGGCCCACCAGCGGTGTCCCGCCGTGCCCGCCGAACCCGAACGCCAGTTCCGCCGGTGTGAGACCGCGCGGCAGTTCGAGCAGGGCGAGCGGGTTGCCGCGGGTCTCGGCGACGATCCGGTCGCGTACCCGGGCGTCGATCGGCCCGGGCAGGACCGAGTCCAGCAGTGCCCGCGCGTCCGCGTCGGGCAGTCCCTCGACGCGCAGTTCGGGCAGCCCCGCGAGGACCTGCTCGTCGCCGGGGCTGCGCGCCGCGAAGACCAGGGCGATCGACTCGCGGTCCAGCCGGCGGGCGACGAAGGCGAGGATCACCTCCGACATGCGGTCCATCCACTGCGCGTCGTCCACCACGCAGACCAGCGGCCGCTCCGAGGCGGCCTCGGCGAACAGCCCGAGCACGGCGAGCCCCACGAGCAACGGCTCCGGCGGGGTGCCGGTGCTGAGGCCGAAGGCGGTGGCGAGCGCGTCGCGCTGCGGCTCGGGCAGCCGGTCGAGACGGCCCAGCAGCGGGGCGCAGAGTTGCTGGAGCGCGGAGTAGGCGATCTCGGTCTCCAGCTCCACCCCGGCCGCGCGGGCCACGTGACGGGCCGGCGCGGTCTCGGCGAGGTGGTCCAGCAGGGCGGTCTTGCCCACTCCGGCCTCGCCGCGCAGCACCAGCACCCGGCTCTGCCCGGCGCTGACCTCACGCAACAGCCGTTCGAGTGCCTCCTGCTCGCGCCGCCGCCCTCGCAGCACGCAACTCTTGGTGTTGATCGGCACGTCCCCCTCCCGCCCGGGGAGGTTACAACACTCCTGCTCTTCAACGGACAAAGAGGGTAGATCATCGCGACGTGCGAAAACTCTCCGTCGGCCCGAGACACCATGGCCGGCGCCCATGGGAAACGGCTGGGAGCGCCCGGGTATTCGGCACCATCGGCGGACGCGGTGTGCCCGGTGGCGGCGACCAGGGCCGGCGGGGGTGCCCTGGGGGTACGCGAAGACCCGGACCAGTGTCCCGCCCAGGGACTTCCCCAGGGGCGATCGGCCGGCAGAGGTGGTCAGGATGACTCCGGTACGCCGGACAGCCGGAATGTCGGAAAGAAACTGGAAGCCCCGATGTCGTCCCTTCTTCGCATCTACCTCGTCCGCGGCCTCATCGCGATCGCCTGGTCCGCCGCTTTCGTCGCCGTCCACGACTCGTTGACGGCCACCTCGGTGATCCTGCTCGTCGCGTACCCGATCATCGACGTCGTCGCCTCGCTGCTCGACGTCCGTGAGGACCCCGGGACTCCGGCCCGCAGGCTGCAGGTGTTCAACACGGTGCTCAGCGCCCTGACCGCCGTCGGTCTCGGCCTGTCCGCCATCGTCGGCGTCGGCGCGGTGCTGTTCGTGTTCGGCCTCTGGGCCATCGTCTCCGGTGCCGCCCAGCTGACCGTGGCCGTCCGCCGCCGCGGCCCCGAGCTCGGCCGTCAGTGGCCGATGCTCGTCGCCGGCGCGTTGTCGGTCATCGCCGGTCTCACCTACCTGCCCGCCGCCATCGGCGACCACCCCGGCCTGACCCCGCTGATCATGTACACCGCGGCCGGTGGCGCCTTCTTCGTCATCCAGGCCGCGACCCTGGCCTGGAAGCGGCGCCGCCGGGCGCGGGCCGTCCAGGCCTGATCGACGCCCTGACGCCCTTGCGGCCGGTCCACCCGCCGGCACCGTCTCTTCGTCCACGCCCCACCCGGGCCGATCGGCCTTTCACGGGGGCCGAGGACGGGCAGAGGATCTTTATTGGGTTGCGGGCGGTGGTGCGACTCTGGCGTCATTGATGGCGACGGTTCGGAGTCCGGCGGAGGGAGGCGACACGCGATGGTGTACAAGAAGGTGCCGGGTGGGCGTGCGCCGATCCGGATGTGGGCCGAGCCCGACGAGGTCGAGCCGCAGGCGATGCAGCAGTTGCGCAACGTGGCGAACCTGCCGTGGACGCATGGTGTCGCCGTGATGCCGGACGTGCATTACGGCATGGGGGCCACCGTGGGCTCGGTGATCGCGATGCGCGACGCCGTGTCGCCGGCGGCGGTCGGGGTGGACATCGGCTGCGGCATGAGCGCGGTGCGCACCTCGCTCAAGGTCGACGACCTTCCGGACAATCTGCCCTACCTCCGCTCGCGGCTGGAGCAGGCCGTCCCGGTGGGGTTCCACGCCCACAAGCGACCGGTGGAGCCGGGCAGGCTGCACGGGTTCCCGGCCGCGCAATGGGACTCCTTCTGGAAGGGCTTCGACGCCCTGGCGCCCGCGGTCCGGGGCCGCAGGCAGCGTGCCGAGGTGCAGATGGGCACGCTCGGCGGCGGCAACCACTTCCTTGAGGTCTGCTCCGACGACGAGGGCGTCGTGTGGGTGGTGCTGCACTCCGGTTCGCGCAACATCGGCAAGGAGCTGGCCGAGCACCACATCGAGCAGGCGCGCAAGCTGCCGCACAACCAGGACCTCCCCGACCGCGACCTGGCGGTCTTCGTGGCCGGCACGGTGAAGATGGAGGCCTACCGGCGCGACCTGTTCTGGGCGCAGGACTACGCCCGCCACAACCGGGCGATCATGATGGCCCTGGTCTGCGGCGTGCTGCGCAAGCACTTCGCCGGCGTCACCTTCGACCGGCCCATCTCCTGCCACCACAACTACGTCGCCGAGGAGACCTACGACGGGATGGACCTGCTGGTCACCCGCAAGGGCGCGATCAGGGCGGGTTCCGGCGAACTCGGCATCATCCCCGGGTCGATGGCGACGGGCACCTACATCGTCAAGGGCCTGGGCAACGCCAAGGCGTTCAACTCGGCCTCCCACGGCGCCGGGCGCAAGATGAGCAGGAACAAGGCCAAGCGCACCTTCACCCTCGGCGACCTGGAGGCGCAGACCAGCGGCGTCGAGTGCCGCAAGGACGCGGGTGTGCTGGACGAGATCCCGGGCGCCTACAAGGACCTGGAGTCGGTCATGGCGGCCCAGACCGACCTGGTCGAGGTCGTCGCCCGGCTGCGCCAGATCATCTGCGTCAAGGGCTGAACGCGCCTGCCCGGCGGCCGCGACGCGTGGTTCCAGGGCCGCCGCCTGGCGCGTGGCGGCCCTGGAGATCACCGGGGCGGTGCACCGCCGCCCCGGAAGGCGCCGGCCCTGGAAGGCGACGGTCCTGGAAGGCGACGGTCCTGGAAGGCGACGGTCCTGGAAGGCGACGGTCCTGGAAGGCGCCGGTCCTGGAAGGCGACGGTCCCGGAAGGCCACGGTCTCGCAAGAAGGCCGGTCTCGCGGGAGGTGCGAGGTTTCGGAGGTGTGGCCCTCAGGACCGCCGGGGCGGTCCTGAGCTGCGGCGGACGACGAGATGCGGCTGGACGACGATGCGCGCGGGCGGGACGGCCGGGTAGGCGCCGTCGGCGCCCTCCGCCGCGGGGGCGGAGTGGTCGCGGTCGTCGGCCAGGGCGTCCAGCAGCAACTCGATCGCCTTGCGGCCCACCTCGGAGAAGTCCTGCGCCACGGTGGTCATCGGCGGGGTGAAGAACTCCGACTCGGGCACGTCGTCGAAGCCGACGACGCTCACGTCGTCGGGGACGCGGATGCGCGCCTCGTCCAGCGCCCGCACCACCCCGAGGGCCATCTGGTCGTTGGCCACGAACACGGCCGTCAGATCGGGCACGCCGGCCAGCAGCTGACCGCAGCGGTAGCCCGAGCGCGGGCTCCAGTCGCCCGACAGCGGCTCGGGGATCGGGGCGCCGGCGGCCAGCAGGGTCTCGCGCCAGCCCTGGGTGCGCGCCTGGGACTCCAGCCAGTCCGGCGGTCCCGAGACGTGCCACACCGTGCGGTGGCCGAGCCGTAGCAGGTGCTCGGTGACCAGAGCACCTCCCTTGCGCTGGTCGACGTTGACGACGGGGAGGCCGACGCCGGCGTCCCCTTCGACCGTCACCACCGGGACGGGCTGCGGCATCTCGGCCAGCGCGACCGCGATCGCGCTCTGCGGCACGATGACCACCAGCCCGTCCACCTGCTGGCGGGCCAGGTGGTCGAGCGCCTCGGCCAGGTCGTCGCGGGTGAGCTCGCGCAGGCTCACGATGCTCACGAAGTAGCCGGCCTCGCGGGCGGCCCGTTCGAGGCCGTAGAGCGTGCTGGCCGGGCCGTACAGCGTCGTGTCGAAGGCGACGACTCCGAGGGTGTTGGTCTGCCGGGTCACCAGCGCGCGGGCGCTGGAGTTGCGGCGGTAGCCGAGACCTTCGATGGCGGCCAGCACCCGTTCACGGGTCTCCTGGCGCACGTTAGGGTGATCGTTCAGAACCCGGGATACGGTCTGGTGCGACACGCCTGCGAGCCTTGCCACATCCGCCATGACGGGGGAGCGATGGACGTTGCGAGCCATGACTCTGGCCCCGCCTCCTTCCTCGCGGGCTGTAGGCCCACGCTGGGGTGGGTCAATTGTTAACGTTCACATCGCCTTTGTAAAGGCATTTCGCGGTTTGACTTGAGCGCTTTACGGACGGGCACGCCAACCGGTCCACCGGGGCGATGCGCCCGGCCGCGCCGAGCCCCGGCGGCGCCGTCCCGGCCCCTCCGCGTGGGGGGACGGGACGGCGCCGCCGGACGCGGGGCCGCGAGAGCGGTACGCCGTCAGAAACCCTGGGCCAGGCGGTAGTACGCCTGGTTCCAGCGCAGCTCCTTGGTGAACTGGCGCGAGGTGGTGTCGGCGTCGATCACCAGCAGCTCCACCCCGAGCATGTCGGCGAAGTCGGTCAGCTCCTCGGCGCCCACCGCCGCCGACAGCACCGTGTGGTGCGGGGCGCCGGCCGTCAGCCACGACTCCGCCGAGGTGCGCAGGTCCGGGCGCGGCGTCCAGACCGCCCGCGCCACCGGCAGGCGGGGGAGCGGCTCGGCGGGGGAGATGACGTCGATCTCGTTGGCCACCAGCCGGAACCGCTCGCCCATGTCGGCCAGGCCCACCACCACCGCGGGCCCGGGCGCGGCGTCGAACACCAGCCGCACCGGGTCCTCACGGCCGCCGATGCTCAGCGGGTGGATCTCGCACGAGGGCGTGCCCGCGGCGATGGTCGGGCAGACCTCCAGCATGTGCGCGCCGAGGATGGCCTCCTCGCCGGGCGTCAGGTGGTAGGTGTAGTCCTCCATGAAGGAGGTGCCACCGGGCAGCCCCTCCGACATGACCTTCAGCGTGCGCAGCAGCACCGAGGTCTTCCAGTCGCCCTCGCCGCCGAAGCCGTAGCCGTCGGCCATCAGCCGCTGAACGGCGAGGCCGGGGAGCTGCCGCAGCCCGCCCAGGTCCTCGAAGTTGGTGGTGAAGGCCTTGAAGCCGCCGTCGCGCAGGAAGCCGCGCAGGCCGAGCTCGACGCGGGCCGCGTACCGCAGCGACTCGTGCCGGTCGCCGCCGGCCCGCAGCTCGGGGGCGACCTGGTAGAGCTCCTCGTACTCCTTGACCAGCGTGCCGACCTCGGAGTCGGCGGCGGCGTCCACCGCCTCGACCAGTTCGTTGACGCCGTAGGTGTTCACCGAGACGCCGAACCGCAGCTGCGCCTCGACCTTGTCGCCCTCGGTGACGGCCACGTCGCGCATGTTGTCGCCGAACCTGGCCAGCTTGAGCGAGCCGACCTCGGCCCGTCCCGCCGCGGCCCGCGCCCAGGCGGCGATGCGCGCCACGACCGACGGGTCGCTGACGTGCCCGGCCACGGTCTTGCGCGCCACGCCGAGGCGGGACTGGATGTAGCCGAACTCCCGGTCGCCGTGGGCGGCCTGGTTGAGGTTCATGAAGTCCATGTCGATGGAGCTCCACGGCAGCGCGACGTTGGCCTGCGTGTGCAGGTGCAGCAGCGGCTTGCGCAGCGCGTCCAGCCCGGCGATCCACATCTTGGCGGGGGAGAAGGTGTGCATCCAGGCGACGACGCCGGCGCAGTCGTCGTCGGCGCTCGCCTCCAGGCACACCTTACGGATGGCGGCGGCGTCGGTGAGCACCGGCTTCCAGACCACCTCGAAGGGCAGCGCGCGGTCCAGTGCGCCGGCGATCTCCTGGGACTGCCCGGCCACCTGCGCCAGCGTCTCGTCGCCGTACAGGCCCTGGCTGCCGGTCAGGAACCACAGTTTCACAGGGGACTCCTCTGCCCGTATACGTTCTGGTAGCGGTCGTACAAGTGGTCGATGTCGGCCTGGGGGATGGGCAGCGGCTCGCCGAGCTGGCGGGCGACGTGCACGGTGCGCGCGACGTCCTCGCACATCACCGCGGCCTTCACCGCCGCCTTCGCCGAGTCGCCGATGGTGAAGACCCCGTGGTTCTGCATGAGCACCGCGGGGGAGCGGTGCCCCGACAGCGTGGCGACGATGCCCTTGCCGATGTCGTCGTTGCCGATCAGGGCGAACGGCCCCACCGGGATCTCGCCGCCGAACTCGTCGGCCATCGCGGTGAGCACGCACGGGATCGGCTCGGCGCGGGCCGCCCACGCCGAGGCGTAGGTGGAGTGGGTGTGCACCACCCCGTTCACCTCGGGCATGTGGCGGTAGGTGTAGGCGTGCGCGGCGGTGTCGCTGGAGGGCGCGTAGTCGCCCTCGACCAGGTTGCCCTCAAGGTCGCACACGACCATCGCCTCAGGGGTCAGCTCGTCGTAGGACACGCCGCTGGGCTTGATGACGAACAGGTCGCCGCCAGGGGCGCGTCCGGAGACGTTGCCGGCGGTCCAGGCGACCAGGTTGTAGCGCACCAGCTCGGCGTGCAGCCGGCTGACCGTCTCGCGCAGCTCGGGCAGCATCATGCCCCGGCCTCGTTCCTGATCGCGCGGAGCCGGTGCAGCAGCTCCCCGTCGGCGAAGTGGTCGTGCAGCCGGCGGTACTCGGCGTACAGCCGGTCGTAGGCGTCGGCGCTCGCGTCGTCGGGCACGTAGGCGGCGGGCGTGCGCTTGCCCATCGCGGCGGCGGCCTCGGCGATGTCGGGGTAGGCGCCCGCCGCGACGGCCGCGTG
Source organism: Sphaerisporangium rhizosphaerae (assembly GCF_042665155.1). Classification (NCBI taxonomy): domain Bacteria; kingdom Bacillati; phylum Actinomycetota; class Actinomycetes; order Streptosporangiales; family Streptosporangiaceae; genus Sphaerisporangium; species Sphaerisporangium rhizosphaerae. Next base: position 132,793 of record NZ_JBHTCG010000020.1, read on the forward strand.
GATGGCCGAGCCGAGCGCGGGGCCCTGGTCGGAGCCGATGACCGACAGCGGGCGGCGCAGCACGTCCGCGTAGATCTGCATGAGGAAGGGGTTCTTGAGCAGCCCGCCGGCGACGACGAACTCCTCCACCGGCACCCCCGACTTCTCGAAGGTCTCCACGATGACCCGGGCGCCGAAGGCCGTGGCCTCGATGAGCGCCCGGTAGACGTCCTCGGGCCGGGTGGCGAGCGTCTGCCCGGCGATCACCGCCGACAGGTTGTGGTCCACCAGCACCGAGCGGTTGCCGTTGTGCCAGTCGAGCGCGACCAGGCCGTGCGCGCCGACGTTCTGCGCGGCGGCCAGGGAGGTCAGGTACTCGTGGACGCTCACCCCGAGCTCGGCGGCCCGTTCGGTGTAGGAGGCGGGCACCGAGGTCTCGACGAACCAGGCGAAGATGTCGCCCACGCCCGACTGCCCGGCCTCGTAGCCCCAAAGACCCGGCACGATGCCGTCGCGGACGACGCCGCACATGCCCGGCACCTCGGCCAGCTGGTCGGAGGGCATCACATGGCAGGTGGAGGTGCCCATGATGGCGACCATCTGCCCGGGACGGACGGCGTCGGCGGCGGCCGCGGTGACGTGGGCGTCGACGTTGCCCACCGCGACGGCGATGCCCTCGGGCAGCTTGGTGAGCTCCGCCGCCTCGGCCGTCAGCCGGCCGGCCAGGCCGCCGAGGGGCGAGGGTTCCCCGCCGAGCTTGGCGGTGAACCCCGCGAAGTCCGGGTGCAGGGCGGCGAGGAACTCCTCGGAGGGGTAGCCGCCGTCCTGGTAGATGCCCTTGTAGCCGGCGGTGCAGGTGTTGCGGGTCTCGACGCCGGTGAGCCGCCAGATGATCCAGTCGGCCGCCTCGATCCAGCGTTCGGCCAGGCCGTACACCTCCGGGTCCTCCTCCAGGACCTGCAGGCCCTTGGCGAACTGCCACTCGGAGGAGATCTTGCCGCCGTAGCGCGGCAGCCACGCCTCGCCGCGCTCGGCGGCCAGGGCGTTGATCCGGTCGGCGTGCGGCTGGGCGGCGTGGTGCTTCCACAGCTTCGGCCACGCGTGGGGCCGGTCGGGGAGCAGATCGCTCAGCGGGGTGCCGTCGGCGGTGGCGGGTAGCACCGTGCAGGCGGTGAAGTCGGTGCCGATGCCGATCACCTGGCCGGGGGAGATCCCCGCCACGGCCAGGGCCTTGGGGACGGCGACACGCAGGACGTCGAGCCAGTCCCGGGGGGACTGCAGGGCCCAGTCGGGGCCGAGCCGGACGCCGCTGCCGGGAAGCGTCTCCTCGATGACGCGGTCGGCGTACTCGTGGACCGCCGCGCCGAGCTCGGCGCCGTCGTCCACCCGCACCACGACGGCGCGTCCCGACAGCGTGCCGAAGTCGACGCCGACTACACAGTGACTGTTGTTATCGCTCACATTCACTCTCAGGTTGCCGGATGCCGTAAGCCGAACTTGCCGATCCGAACCGCGGGCACCGGTGCGGGCACCGGTTCCGCGGGCGGCGGTGGGCCGGCGCGTCAGCCATGCCTGGGCTCGACTGTGAACGTTAACAACGGGCGGCGTCAAGGAGATTCAGGTCACGGTCCGGTTACGCCGTAATAGTTGCTTAACATCAGGTTGACGTCCCGGCTGCCAGGGCGTTTACTGATGCGCGCTTTGCCCGCCCGCCCCTCCAGGGGGCAGGCCGGCCCGCGGCCCGGTGCCGCCGGGGCGGCCGTGGCGGGCGCCGGCGCGCGAAGTGGCTCGCCGGGCGCGCCTGCTCGCGCCCTGGCGGCGGCGCCCCCGCCAGGGGTGACGTACACTCACGCGGGCACGCCGGTCGACGATGCGTGTGCGGGCCGCCGGGCGCGCCCGGCGGCGCCTCCACCCCCCATGGCCGAGAGAATCGCTGGTCATCAAGGGTTTCACTCTTGTTACAGCGACGTTATCGGCATCTATTGACAGGCTAATTGTTAGCGATAACACTAACCGCTCAGGCATTGGCCACCGCCCCGCCTGATCGCGATCCTGGAGGTCACCGTCAAAGGCGCGGAGGCGGAGGGCGAGGCGCTCGCGACACTCCGCCACGGTGGAGCCGCCGCGACACGCGTCGGGCCTCCCAAGGGCCCGCAAGGATCCACCCGCTCGCATCGGGACCCCCACTCGCAAGGAGTAGCACGATGAGAATCGCAAGACTGGCGACGGTGGCATCCACCCTCGCGCTGGCCGCCGCACTGACCGCGTGCGGCTCCAGTCAGAAGACCGCGGACACCCAGGCGACCTCGTCCGAGGCCGCCGCCGGCAACGGCGGCGCCCTGGTCGGCGTCACCATGCCGACCAAGTCCTCCGAGCGCTGGATCCACGACGGCGACAACGTCAAGGCGAGCCTGGAGAAGCTCGGGTACAAGGTCGACCTCCAGTACGCGGAGAACGACATCCCCACCCAGGTCAACCAGATCGAGAACCAGATCACCAAGGGCGCCAAGCTCCTGGTCATCGCCTCGATCGACGGCACCGCCATCACCACGCAGCTCCAGGAGGCGGCCGACAAGAAGATCCCGGTCATCGCCTACGACCGGCTGATCCGCAACAGCCCGAACGTCGACTACTACGCCACCTTCGACAACTTCAAGGTCGGCGTGCAGCAGGCGACCTCGCTGCTGGTCGGCCTGAAGCTCAAGACCGCCGACGGCGGCGACGGCGACGCCAAGGGCCCCTTCAACGTCGAGCTGTTCGCCGGCTCGCCGGACGACAACAACGCCACGTTCTTCTTCAACGGCGCCATGTCGGTCCTGAAGCCCTACATCGACAAGGGCACCATCAAGGTCCAGAGCGGCCAGACCGACTTCAAGACCGTCGCCATCCTGCGCTGGGACCCCGCCACCGCGCAGAAGCGCATGGAGGACCTGCTCACCAAGACCTACAGCGGCGGCAAGAAGGTCGACGGCGTGCTGTCCCCCTACGACGGCCTGTCGATCGGCATCCTGTCGGCGCTGAAGAGCAACGGCTACGGCACCTCCGGCCAGCCGTACCCCATCGTGACCGGCCAGGACGCCGAGCTGGCCTCGGTGAAGTCCATCATCGCCGGTGAGCAGTACTCCACGATCTACAAGGACACGCGCCAGCTCGCGGAGGTCACCGTCAAGATGGCCGACGCCGTGCTCAAGGGCGGCAAGCCCGAGGTGAACAACACCAAGGACTACGACAACGGCAACAAGGTCGTCCCCTCCTACCTGCTCGACCCGGTGATCGTCGACAAGAGCAACTACCAGAAGGTCGTCGTCGACAGCGGTTACTACACGCAGGCGCAGCTGGGCTGATCCAACGCGGTGCGGCGCCGTGGTCACGGCGCCGCACCGCGCCGTGACATTCCCCCAAGGGACGGAAAACCACATGACCGACGACATCCTGCGGATGCGTGGAATCACCAAGACGTTCCCCGGAGTCAAGGCGCTCCAGGACGTCAACCTGTCCGTGCGCCGAGGCGAGATCCACGCGATCTGCGGCGAGAACGGGGCGGGCAAGTCGACGCTGATGAAGGTGCTGTCGGGCGTGTACCCCCACGGCTCCTACGAGGGTGAGATCCTCTTCGAGGGCGAGCCGTGCCGCTTCGCGGGCATCCGCGACAGCGAGCACCGCGGCATCGTGATCATCCACCAGGAGCTGGCGCTGAGCCCGCAGCTCTCGATCGCCGAGAACATCTTCCTGGGCAACGAGCGCGCCACGCGCGGCCTGATCGACTGGAACCGCACCAACCACGAGGCCGGCCTGCTCCTCCAGCGCGTCGGCCTGCCGGACAACCCGGTGACCCCGGTCGCCGACATCGGCGTCGGCAAGCAGCAGCTCGTCGAGATCGCCAAGGCGCTGTCGAAGGAGGTGCGGCTGCTCATCCTGGACGAGCCGACGGCCGCGCTGAACGACGAGGACTCCGCGCACCTGCTCGACCTGCTGCGCGGGCTGCGCGACGAGGGCATCACCTGCGTGATCATCTCGCACAAGCTCAACGAGGTCATCGCGATCGCCGACTCGATCACCATTCTGCGTGACGGGCGCACGATCGAGACCATGGACATGAAGGCCGACCAGGTCACCGAGGACCGCATCATCTCGGGCATGGTCGGCCGCGACCTGGAGAACCGCTTCCCGCCGCACGAGCCCAAGATCGGCGAGGAGGCGCTGCGCATCGAGGACTGGACGGTCTACAGCCCCACGCAGCGCGGGCGCAAGGTCGTCTCCGGCGCGAACATGACGCTGCGGCGCGGCGAGATCGTCGGTCTGGCCGGACTGATGGGCGCGGGGCGCACCGAGCTGGCCATGAGCGTGTTCGGCCGCTCCTACGGGGTGGACATCTCCGGGCGCGTCTACCGCGACGGCAAGCCCGTGGAGATCCGCTCGGTGCGCGACGCCATCGACCACGGCATCGCCTACGCCACCGAGGACCGCAAGCGCTACGGGCTCAACCTCATCGACGACATCAAGCGCAACATCTCCGCCGCGGACCTGGCGAGGCTGGCCAAGCGGGGCTGGATCAACGACAACGAGGAGTACCGGGTCGCCGACGAGTACCGCGGGAGCATGAACATCAAGGCCCCCAGCGTGCTCAGCGTCACCGGCAAGCTCAGCGGCGGCAACCAGCAGAAGGTCGTCCTCTCCAAGTGGATCTTCACCGACGCCGACGTGCTCATCCTCGACGAGCCCACCCGGGGCATCGACGTGGGCGCCAAGTACGAGATCTACACGATCATCAACCGCCTGGCCGACCAGGGCAAGGCGATCCTGGTCATATCCTCTGAACTGCCCGAACTGCTAGGTCTGTGTGATCGGATCTACACGCTCTCGGAAGGCCGCATCACCGGCGAGGTCGCGCGTGAGGACGCGACCCAGGAGCGCCTGATGCACTACATGATGAAGGGACAGGAGCAGATCCGATGAGCAGCATCTCCCCGACCGACGCCGCCGTGGCGCCCGGCGGAAAGGACGCCGGACCCGCGCAGCCTCCCGGGCGCGCCTCGCTGTTCGGCGTCTCGCTGAACATCCGGCAGAGCGGCATCTACATCGCCTTCGCGCTGATCGTCGTGCTGTTCGCCGTGCTCACCGACGGCGCCCTGCTGGAGCCGCAGAACATCTCCAACGTCATCGTCCAGAACTCCTACATCCTGATCCTCGCCATCGGCATGATCATCATCATCATCGCCGGGCACATCGACCTGTCGGTCGGATCGGTGGTGGCCGTCACCGGGGCCATCTCTGCGGTGCTGATGGTCAACTACGGGGTTCCCTGGCCGCTCGCCGTGCTGCTCACCCTCATCGCGGGCGCGCTCATCGGCGCCTGGCAGGGCTTCTGGATCGCCTACTTCGGCATCCCGGCGTTCATCGTCACGCTCGCCGGCCTGCTGCTGTTCCGGGCGCTCACCCTCACCGTCCTCGGCAACCAGGGCATCGGCCCCTTCCCCGACCAGGTGCGCACGCTGGCCAACGGCTTCACCGACGGCTACCTCGGCAACATCGGCCTCGGCCCGCTCGGCGGCGCCGACCTGTTCAGCCTGCTCGTCGGCATCATCGCGGTCGCCGGCATGGCCGTCTCGCAGTGGCGTACGCGCACCGCGCGGCAGAGGTACAGCCAGAGCGTCGACCCGCTGCCGGTCTTCCTGCTGAAGATCATCGCGGCGGCGGTCGTCGTCCTGGCCATCGTGGTGCAGCTCGCCCGCTTCAAGAACCTGCCCTGGGTGCTGGTGCTGCTGGCGGCCCTGGTGCTCGGCTACTCGATGGTGACCAACCGCGCGGTGTTCGGCCGTCGCATCTACGCCATCGGCGGCAACCTGCAGGCGGCGGTGCTGTCCGGCGTCAAGGTCAAGTCGGTGGTCTTCTGGATCTTCGTCAACATGGGCGTGCTGTCGGCCCTGGCCGGCATCATCTTCGCCGGGCGCCTCAACCAGGCGGGCCCGACGGCCGGCGGTTCCTTCGAGCTCGACGCGATCGCCGCGGCCTTCATCGGCGGCGCGGCCGTCCAGGGCGGCGTCGGCAAGGTGATCGGCGCGATCACCGGCGGCCTGATCATGGGTGTCATCAACAACGGCATGTCGCTGATCGGCGCGCCGAGCGAGCGCGTGATGCTGGTCAAGGGCGTCGTCCTGCTCGCCGCCGTCGCCTTCGACGTGTGGACCAAGCGCCGCTCGGGCACCGCCCAGTAAGGCGCCGCGAGCCGCATGGGCGGCGCCCCTCTCGCGGGGCGCCGCCCATCTTCGTCGCGGGAGAAGAGCGGCGTCACACGGCGACCCCTAAGGGCGCGGAATTGCGGCGGGGCACGGGGCGTTTCGTCGGAGGCGACGGCTACTGTGAAAATCGTATACAGCTTCGCCGTCGGCTGACCGATTCCGCCGATGAACGTTCGCGCAACCACAGGAGGCCCCCCGGTGCTCGTTGACTCGTTCGGGCGAGTGGCCACCGACCTCAGGGTCTCGTTGACCGACAAGTGCAACCTCCGGTGCGCCTACTGCATGCCACCGGAGGGGCTCGACTGGCTGCCCAAGCCCGAGCTGCTCACCGCCGACGAGATCTGCCGCCTGGTGGCCATCGGCGTCGAGCGGCTCGGCGTCACCGAGATCCGCTTCACCGGGGGAGAGCCGCTGCTGCGGCGCGAGGTGCTCGACATCGTCGCGCGCTCCGCCGCGCTGCGCCCCCGGCCCCAACTGTCGATCACCTCCAACGGCATCGGCCTGACGCGCCTGGCCGGCCCCCTGGCCGAGGCGGGCCTCGACCGGGTCAACATCTCGCTGGACACCCTCGACCGCGAGGCGTTCGCCAGGCTCACCCGCCGCGACCGCCTGCCGGACGTCCTGGCGGGCCTGGCGGCGGCCGACGCCGCGGGCCTTCGCCCGGTGAAGGTCAACGCGGTCCTCATGCGAGGCGTCAACGACAGCGAGGCGCCGCACCTGCTGCGTTACTGCCTGGAGCACGGCTACGAGCTGCGCTTCATCGAGCAGATGCCGCTCGACGCCCAGCACGGCTGGCGGCGCGAGAACATGGTCACCGCCGACGAGATCCTGTCGATCCTGTCGCGGGAGTTCACGCTGACCCCCGACGACCCCGCGGGGCGGGGCAGCGCCCCGGCCGAGGTGTTCCTGGTGGACGGCGGGCCGGCGAGGGTCGGCGTCATCGGCTCGGTGACCCGGCCGTTCTGCGGCGCCTGCGACCGCGTGCGGCTGACCGCCGACGGCCAGATCCGCAACTGCCTGTTCGCCACCGAGGAGTCCGACCTGCGCGCGGCCCTGCGCTCGGGGGCCGATGACGACGAACTGGCCCTGCGGTGGGTCGCCGCGGTGCGCGGCAAGCGCGCCGGCCACGGCATCGACGATCCGAGCTTCCTGCAGCCCTCCCGTCCCATGTCGGCCATCGGCGGCTGAGTTGGGCGCCGCGCCGTCCGGGCCGCCGCACGACCTCCCCGGCCCGGCCGCCCGTGAGCCCGTACCGCCGTCCGGGCCGCCGCGTGACCCCGTGGTGCCGGGGGTGCCGCCGTACGACGCGGTGGTGCCGGATGTGCCGCCGTACGACGCGGTGGTGCTGGCCGGGGGACGGGCGCGGCGGCTCGGCGGGGAGGACAAGCCCGGCGTCTCCGTCGGCGGCCTGACGCTCATCGAGCGGGTCGCCGCCGCCGTGCCCGGCGCCGCCCGGCTCGTCGTGGTCGGCCCGCCGCGCCCCGGGCTGCCGCGCGCCGAGTTCGTCCGGGAGGACCCGCCCGGCGGCGGCCCGGTGCCGGCCCTGCGCGCGGGCCTGGCACGGGTGCGCGCGCCCTGGGTGGCGCTGCTGGCCGCCGACCTGCCCTTCCTGCTGCCCGAGCACGTGACGGCGCTGCTGTCGGCCGCGCGGGGCGGTGCCGGGGCCGTCCTGGCCGACGACGAGGGCCGCGAGCAGTGGCTCACCGGCGTCTGGCACGCCGAGACCCTGTCCAGGGCCCTGGACGGCTACCAGGGGCGATCGCTGTACGGGCTGCTCGGCCCGCTGGCCCCGGCGCGGCTGCGACCGCCGGTGGCGGACGACGGCCGTGATCCGTGGTTCGATTGCGACACGATCGACGACGTGGAGGCCGCCAGGAGGCGGGCGCCGCGCCGCCGGGCCGCCGGACCGCCGTCCGGCGCCGGGGCGGCGGGCGAGCGTCCGTGAGGGATGCTCGCCGAAGGTGTGAAAGGTGCACGACGAACACGACGAGAGGGACCACATGAACGTGCTCGCCGAGTGGACGGCGCTGGTCTGCAAAGAACTGGGCATCGACCCCGAGAAGATCGACAGGGACGCCGTCCTCGACCTGACCAGGGACGTCGCCCACGGGGTGGCCCGTCCCGCGGCGCCGCTGACGGCGTACCTGCTCGGCCTGGCCGAGGGGGCGGGCACCGCGCCGCCGCAGGCCGCCGAGCGGCTGTCGGCGCTGGCCGGGAACTGGGGGCAGGCGACGGCGGAGACCCTCGGCGACCGGTGAGCCGGCATCGCGCCGGCGCGTGCGAGAAGAGCGCCTACGCGGTTTGACCAGGAGTTTTATCCGGAAATGGGCGACGCCGGGTGGTTACGGGGGCAAACCACCCGGCGTCGCTTCATCGGCGTTCCGACGGGGGCCCGGAACGCCGGCACGAGCGCTCCGACGGGGGACCAGAGCGCTTGCTTAAAGCGTACACCTACAACCCATGGGGTGCGTCAAGAGTTTGTCACGACCCGATCTCGCGTCGGTGGCGTGGTATCTCGGTTTGGTTAGGTTCTTCCTCATCAAAGGTCGAGCTCACGCCGGTGTTCGGCTGGTTGGCCCCGACCACGGCGATGTAGGGCAGGAAGATCGCCCCGGCCACGAATAGCGCCCTGACAGGCCAGGGGACGTCCAGTACGACGGCGAGAATGAGACAAATGGTGCGTATGCCCATTTGGATGAAATAACGCTTCTCCCTGCGGCCGATGTCGGCCGTTAGCGAGGGCCTCGCGTTGGTGACCTCATGTACGACCGTGCGGTCGCGCCGAAACCTCACACCGACCACGTTAGTCCGCCAACTCCTCGGCGCTGACGGCGGCCACGGGCCTGGCGGGCGTCATACGATCAAGGCCGACGCTAAGGAGAGATCGATGAGCGATCGTACGTACCGCGTGACCGAGATCGTCGGCACGTCGCCCGAGAGCGTGGACCACGCGATACGCAACGGCATCAGAAGGGCCTCCCAGACCCTCCGCCACCTCGACTGGTTCGAGGTCACCGAGGTGCGCGGGCAGATCCTGGACGGCGAGATCGGCCACTACCAGGTGGGGATGAAGGTCGGCTTCCGCCTGGAGGACTCCTAGAAGGCCCGCGGGGCCGCGGGCGCCGCAAGGCCGCCCGCGGCCCCGCCGGGCCCCTGAGGCGGCCCGGCCGTCCCGCGAGGGCTCCTCGCGGGACGGCGGCGGCCCCGGCGCCGGACGCCCGGCACCGGGGGGAGGCGGATCAGCTCGCCTGGCTGACCGTCGACATGTTGAAGTCGGACACCCGCACCGGGGGCATGATCGTGCGGGTGAAGTAGTCGTTCCACTCGCGGGGGAGGGTCTGCTCCTCGCGGCCGATCTCGGTGAGCCGGCCCAGCAGGTCGACCGGGCTCTCGTTGAACCGGAAGTTGTTCACCTCGCCGACCACCTCGCCGTTCTCCACCAGGTAGACGCCGTCACGGGTGAGGCCGGTCAGCAGCAGCGACTGCGGGTCCACCTCGCGGATGTACCACAGGCACGTCAGCAGCAGGCCGCGGTCGGTGGAGGCGATCATCTCCTCCAGCGAGCGCCCGCCCTCGGGCCCCGCCATGATCAGGTTGTCGATCGCCGGGGTCGGCGCGAGCCCGGTCAGCTCGGCCGAGTGCCGGGTCTGCAGCAGCCCCGACAGCGACCCGTCACGGATCCAGTCGGTGCTCGCCAGGGGCAGCCCGTTGTCGAACACCGACCGCTCGCGGCTGCCGGCGTGGGCGACGACGAACGGCGCGCACTCGATGCCGGAGGCCGCGGGGTCGCTGTAGAGCCGCACCGGCGAGGCCGACAGCGACTCGCCGACGCGGGTGCCGCCCTCGGGACGGGAGAACACCGTGCGGCCGTCGGCGGCGTCCCTGGCCCCCGCCGACCAGTACAGGTAGATCATCAGGTCGGCGACCGCCGTGGGCGGGATCAGCGTCTCGTAGCGCCCCGCGGGCAGGGCGACCCGGCGCTTCGCCCAGTCGAGGCGCCGTCCGAGGGTCTCGTCCAGCGCGGCGACGTCCACGTCGGCGAAGTCGCGGGTGGCCACGCCGGTCCACGCCGAGCGGGTCATGTCGGGCGACTTGGCGTTGAGCTCCAGCCGGCCCGTCGGCTGGTCGTGACGCAGCCGCAGGCCGCTGGAGGAGCCGAGGAAGGTGGAGGTGACGATGTGCTCGGCGAAGCCGTACAGCCGGTGCCCGGCGGTCTCGGCCCCGGCGAACGCCTCACCGAGCGCGGGCGCGAACCGCTCGAACACCTCGATCGAGGTGGACGCGGCGGGATCGTCCCAGCCCTGCGAGCCGGTGCCGGCCACCAGCGGCCGGGCGTCCTCGGCGGGCGGCGCCTCGTGGGAGGCCAGGTCGGCCGCCGTGACCACGTCGGCGAGCTGGTCGGGGCGCACGGCCGACCGCGACACGACGCCGACGCCCTGACCGGTGATCGAGATGACGGTGAGCTGGGAGGAGCGGGCCACGCCGTTGGTGGTCAGCGTGTTGCCGGCGAAGCGGAGGTTCGCGGTGGACCCCTCGTCGACGATCACGACGCACTCGTCGGCCTTGCTGAGGGCAAGGGCGCGCTCGACGGTCTCCTGGGGAGTCACTTTCCACCCTCCTGAACGGTGTTGAGGATCTTGACCCCGCGGAACAGGGCCGAGGGGCACCCATGGCTGACCGGCGCCACCTGGCCGGGCTGGCCCTTGCCGCAGTTGAAGGCGCCGCCCAGCACGTAGGTCTGCGGGCCGCCGACGGCCTCCATGGACCGCCAGAAGTCGGTGGTGGTGGCCTGGTAGGCCACGTCGCGCACCTGGCCGGTGAGCCGGCCGCCCTCGATGCGGTAGAACCGCTGGCCGGTGAACTGGAAGTTGTACCGCTGCATGTCGATGGACCAGCTCTTGTCGCCCATGACGTAGATGCCGCGCTCGACCCGCGAGATCAGCTCGTCGGTCGAGGGGCCGTCCAGCGCGGGCTGGAGGGAGACGTTGGCCATCCGCTGGAGCGGGAAGTGGCCGGGGGAGTCGGCGAAGGCGCAGCCGTTGGAGGGGCCGAGCCCCTTCAGCAGCGCCATGCGCCGGTCGAGCTGGTAACCCACCAGCGTGCCGCCGCGCACGATGTCGAACTGGCGCGTCGCCACGCCCTCGTCGTCGTACCCGACCGACGCCAGGCCGTGCTCGGCGGTGCGGTCGCCGGTGACGTGCATGATCGGCGAGCCGTACTCGAGGGTGCCCAGACGGTCGAAGGTGGCGAAGCTCGTGCCCGCGTAGGCCGCCTCGTAGCCGAGCGCGCGGTCGAGCTCGGTGGCGTGGCCGATCGACTCGTGGATCGTCAGCCACAGGTTGGAGGGGTGGATCACCAGGTCGTACATCCCCGCCTCGACCGAGGGCGCCTTGAGCTTCTCCTCCAGCAGCTCGGGCAGCGTGGCGAGCTCGGCGGGGAAGTCCCACCCCGTCCCGGTGAGGTACTCGTAGCCGCGCCCCGTCGGCGGCGCGAGCGTGCGCATGTCGTCGAAGCGGCCGTCGGCCACGCGCATCACCGTGAGCACCGGGTGGATGCGCACCCGCTGCTGGGTGGCCTCGGTGCCCGCGGTGTCGGCGTAGAACTTCTGTTCCTTGACCTGCATGAGCGAGGCGGAGACGTGGTCCACCCGAGGGTCCTTCAGCAGGCCGGCCGACCAGTCGGCGAGCAGGGCGACCTTGTCCTTCATCGGCACGGAGAAGGGGTCGACGTCGTAGGGCGACACCCAGGTGACCTGCTCGTGCACCGGCTCGGGGGCCAGCGCGACGGGCTCGCGGTTGACGGCGGCGGCGACCCGGGCGACCTTGACGGCCTGCTCGGCCACCTCGGCGGCGGCCTCCGGCGTCAGCTCGATGCCCGCGGCGAAGCCCCACGTGCCGTCGAGGATCACCCGGACGGCGTAGCCGAGGTCGTCGGCGTCCATGGAACCCTCGAGGCGGGAGTCGAACAGGCTGAGCGTCTCGCCGCGCACCCGTTCGAGCCGGAAGTCGGCGTGTGCGGCGCCGAGCTCTCGGGCGCGCTGCAGGGCCGCGTCCGCCAGCCGCCTGAGCGGAAGGGCGAGGAAGTCGGGATCGATCTGGCGCATGTCCACGATCCTAGCCCTGTGATCTTGTACGGGGCGGATATGGGTTTACCTGCGAGTAAGCGATAGCGTCGTGCCCATGCCTCGATCAGTACTCGTAACCGGTGGCAACCGCGGGATCGGTCTCTCGATCGCCCGCGAGCTGGCCGCCGCCGGTGACGCCGTCGCAGTCACCTACCGCTCCGGAGAGCCCCCCGAGGGGCTGTTCGGTGTGAAGTGCGACGTCACCAGCTCCGAAGACGTCGACGTGGCCTTCTCCAAGGCCGAGGCCGAGCACGGGCCCGTCGAGATCGTGGTGGCCAACGCCGGTGTCACCCGGGACACCTTGCTGCCGCTGATGAAGGAAGACGCCTTCACCGACGTCATCGACACCAACCTCACCGGCGCCTACCGCGTCGCCAAGCGGGCCACCCGCGGCATGCTCCGCATGCGCCGGGGCCGCATCGTGCTCGTCTCCTCCGTCGTCGCCATGCTCGGCTCGGCGGGCCAGACCAACTACGCCGCCTCCAAGGCCGGCCTCATCGGCTTCGGCCGCTCGCTGGCCCGCGAGCTCGGGTCGCGCGGCATCACCGTCAACATCGTGGCGCCCGGTTTCGTCGAGACCGACATGACGGCCGCCCTGGACGCCGACCAGCAGAACGCCATCACGCGCAACATCCCGCTCGGCCGCGCCGCGACCGCGGCGGACATCGCGCGCGTGGTGAAGTTCCTGGTGAGCGACGACGCCGCCTACATCACCGGTGCGGTCATCCCGGTGGACGGCGGCCTTGGAATGGGGCACTGACATGGGAATCCTCGACGGCAAGCGCCTGCTCGTGACCGGCGTGCTCACCGACGCCTCCATCGCCTTCTCGGTCGCCAAGCTGGCCCAGGAGCAGGGCGCCACGATCGTGCTCACCGGCTTCGGCCGGCTCAGCCTGGTCGAGCGCATCGCCAAGCGCCTGCCCGAGCCGCCGCCGGTGATCGAGCTCGACGTGCAGAACACCGAGCACCTCGACACGCTCGCCGACCGCGTCGGCGAGCACCTCGGCGGTCTGGACGGCGTGGTGCACTCGATCGGCTTCGCGCCGCAGACGGCCCTCGGCGGCAACTTCCTCAACACCTCGTGGGAGGACGTCGCCACGGCCGTCCACGTCTCCACCTACTCGTTCAAGTCGCTGGCGGTCGCCTGCCTGCCGCTGATGAAGGAGGGCGGCGCCGTCGTCGGCCTCGACTTCGACGCCACCAAGGCGTGGCCGGTCTACGACTGGATGGGCGTGGCCAAGGCCGGCCTTGAGTCCTGCTCGCGTTACCTGGCGCGCGACCTCGGCAAGCACGGCATCCGGGTGAACCTCGTGGCGGCCGGGCCGCTGCGCACCATGGCCGCCAAGAGCATCCCCGGCTTCGCCGAGTTCGAGGACAGCTGGCCGGCCAAGGCCCCCCTGGGGTGGGATCTCACCGACACGGTGCCCGCCGCCAAGGCATGCCTCGCGCTGCTGTCCGACTGGTTCCCCGCCACCACCGGCGAGATCGTCCACGTCGACGGCGGCGTCCACGCCATCGGCGCCTGACGGAGGAAGCAGGGAGACCGCGGAGCCGGCCGTACGGCTCCGCGGCGGGCCGGAGACGGCCGCCCGCACCCCCGCCCCGCCGCGGGGCGGGGTGACCGCTCGTTTCCGCCCCGCCGCGCGGCGGGGTGACCGCTCGCACTTCCATCCCGCCGCGCGGCGGGCCGGTCAGGCGAGGCGGTGGCGTCCGTTGTCGGGGTGGCTCATGCCCTCGAAGGGCATCGACCTCGGCGCGTCGGAGTCCCGCCGCGACTGCACGATGCGGGCCGCGAGGATCGCCGAGGCCAGCAGCACGGCCGTCAGAGCCGTCCCCACGACGTCGTAGGGCCTCTCCGGCACGGCGGTGCGGGCCCGCGGGTCGCCCAGTAGCGACGGCAGGGGCAGGCCGGGCCACAGCGGCACCAGCGGCGGCGACTCCACGTCGGCGGACGGCGGGTGGGAGGCGCGGGCCGCGGGTGTGGCACGGTCCACCGGCGGGCCGGGCCGGTCGACGATCTGCGGCGGGCCCTGCTGCCCGGCCGGCGGCTCGCCTGGGGAGCGGTCCTTGCCGCCGGCGCCACCGTCGTCGTCACCGTCGTCGCCGCCTCCGCGCGGCGTGGCGGACGGAGCGGCCGAGGGGGTGGAACGGTCCGCGTCCGTGCCCGTGGGGGGCTTGGACGTCGAAGGGGCCCCCTCCTCCCCGCAGTCGGCCGAGCCGACCAGGGGCAGGCAGTCGGTGTCGATCGGCACTCCGAGCAGGTCGTCGTCGCCGGAGCCGTCGCGCGCCTCGCCGGGCGACGGTGACGGGTCCGCGTCCGGTGTGTCCGGTGTGTCCGGGGAGGCCGGCGCGGCCGTGGGCGAGGACCGGTGCCCGCGGCCGGTCAGCTTGTCGGCGGTCTTCTCGACCTGGTCGGTCAGGGGCTTCAGCCCGTCGCCGAGGTCGGAGACTGCGTCGGTCAGGGGCTTCAGCCCGTCGCCGCCGAGGTCGGAGACGGTGTCGGTCACGGGCTCGAGCGCGTCGTCCGCGAGGTCTCCGACCTTGTCGGTCACGGGCTTGAGCGCGTCGCCGGTCAGATCGCTCACGGCGTCGGTCACCGGATCGTCGGCGTCCGCGCCGGGGACGCCGACCTGGTCCAGCAGGTCGCACACGCCTCCGGTGAGGCCGGACAGGGCCGCCCCGCCCCGCTCGCAGCCGTGCGCGCCCGTCGCCGAGCCGGCCGCCGGCGCGGCCACCAGCAGCGCGGTTCCGCTCGCCAGCGCCAGCGTCAGCGCTCCCGCCGAGATGGCGGTCGTGCTTTTGCGCATGGTCCCTCCATCGTCTGCGCATGCGAAGAAGACGCGGGCTCCCCTCCCGCGGTCCTCATGACCATCGTGTGTGGCACCACGCCGGTCTTTCCATGACAAGGTGCGATTCGGTACCGAGTAGTGATACGCGAGCCGCATTCCTGTTCGATGGCCGCCGGTCCCGGCCGCGGCGGCCGGGGGCGGGCGTATCAGGGGTCGACGGCCGAGACGTCGTCGAGCGCCTCACGGATCTCCACGGGCAGCGTGAGCTCCTCCGCCTGCAGCACCCCCTTGAGCTGGGCGTGCGTGCGTGCCCCGACGATCGCCGCCGCCACGCCCGGCTGGTCGCGAACCCACGACAGCGCCACCGCGAGCGGCGACGCCCCGAGCCCCTCGGCCGCCGTGGTGACCGACTCGACGACCCGGCGGCACCGCTCGTCGAGGTAGGGCTGCACGAAGTCGGCGAAGTGCGGCGTCGCGGCCCGCGAGTCGGCGGGGATGCCCACGCGGTACTTGCCGGTCAGCACCCCTCGCCCGAGCGGCGACCAGGCCAGCACTCCGGCGCCGACGTGCTCGGCCGCGGCCAGCACCTCACGCTCGGGATCCCTTGCCAGCAGGGAGTACTCGACCTGGGCCGAGACGATCGGCGCGCGCCCCGGCGCCGAGCGCTGCCACACGCCCGCCGCCGCGAGCTGCCACGCCGCGTAGTTGCACACCCCCGCGTACACCGCGCGGCCGGAGGCGACGGCCGTGTCGACCGCCGCCAGGGTCTCCTCCAGCGGCACCTCGGCGTCGAAGGCGTGCAACTGCCACAGGTCCACCTCGTCGACGCCCAGGCGTGCGAGGGAGGCGTCGAGCGCGGACAGCAGGCCGCGGCGCGAGCCGTCACGCGAGCGGTGGCCGCGCGGTGTCAGGACGGCCTTGGTCGCGACGACCATCTGCGACCGCGGCACCGAGTCGCGCAACAGGCGGCCGAGCAGACGCTCGGCGTCGCCGCCCGCGTAGACGTCGGCGGTGTCGACCAGGGTGCCCCCGGCGTCGGCGAAGGCGACGAGCTGCGCGGCGGCCTCCTCCGCGCCGGTGTCGCGCCCCCAGGTCATGGTGCCGAGCCCCACCCGCGACACCGAAAGACCGCTGCGCCCGACCATTCGCTGATCCATGATCCGGCCAGGCTACCGTGTCGGAACCTCTCACCCGGGCCGATACCGCACGACGCGCCTTGCCCGCGCGACGCGGGGCGCCGGCGGATCCTCACCGATTCCCGCACGCCCCTGCCTCCCCGCGCCGCCCGCCTGCCCTAGGCTGGCGCGCACTATGGACGCACTGCAAGCCATCGTGCTGGGCATCGTGCAGGGGCTCACCGAGTTCCTGCCCATCTCCAGCTCCGCCCACCTGCTCATCGTCCCGCGGCTGTTCGGCTGGGGGGACCCGGGAGCGGCGTTCACCGCGGTGATCCAGCTCGGCACGATGCTGGCCGTGGTCATCTACTTCTGGCGCGACATCGTGCGCATCGTGTGGACCTGGCTGCGCAGCCTGTGGACCCCGGAGCTGCGCGGTGAGATGGACGCCCGCATGGGCTGGTACATCGGCCTCGGCACCATCCCGCTCGGCCTGCTCGGCGTGGTGTTCAAGGACCAGATCGAGGGCCCGGCCCGCAACCTGTGGATCAACGCGACCGTTCTGATCGTCTTCGGCCTGCTCCTGCTGCTGGCCGAGCAGATCGGCCGGCAGCGCACCCCGATCGGCGAGCTGACGCTGAGGCAGGGCCTGATCATCGGGGGGTTCCAGGCGCTCGCCCTGGTGCCGGGGGCCTCGCGCTCGGGGTCCACCATCACCGGCGGGCTCTTCCTCGGCTTCACCCGCGAGGCGGCGGCCCGCTACTCCTTCCTGCTGTCCATCCCCGCCGTGGTGCTGTCGGGACTGTTCGAGCTGCGCGACGTCGGCGCGGGCGGCGGACCCGACCTGGTGCCGACCATCATCGCCACCGTCGTGTCGTTCGTCGTGGGATACGCGTCGATCGCCTGGTTGCTCAGGTACATCACGCGACACTCCATGATGGTTTTTGTCACCTATCGCGTCTTCATCGGGGCGTTTCTGCTGACACTGTTGTCTCTAGGGGTGATCACGGCCCAATAAGCTTGGCTTTGTGACCACTTTGCTTCTGGTGCGGCACGGTCTCACCGCGATGACCGGGCCGGTCCTCGCGGGGTGGACCCCCGGGGTCCATCTGAGCGAGCCGGGCCGCGCCCAGGCCGAGGCCCTGGCCGCCCGCCTGGCGCCCCTGAGCCTGGACGCCATCGTCTCCAGCCCGCTCGAACGCTGCCAGGAGACCGCCCGCGCGATCCTCGCCGGACGCGACGGGCTCGAGATCGCCTCCGACGACCGCTTCGGCGAGTGCGGGTACGGCGAGTGGACCGGGCGCCCGCTGAAGGAACTGGCCGAGGAGCCGCTCTGGCGGGTGGTGCAGCAGCACCCGAGCGCGGCGGTGTTCCCCGGTGGCGAGTCGCTGGCCGGCGTCCAGCGCCGCGCGGTCGCCGCCGTGCGCCACTGGAACGCCAAGCTCGGCGACGAGGCCGTCTATCTGGTGTGCAGTCACGGCGACGTCATCAAGGCGATCGTCGCCGACGCGATGGGCGCTCACCTCGACCAGTTCCAGCGCATCACGGCCGACCCCGCCTCCCTCACCGTGATCCGCTACACGGCCCTTCGTCCTTTCGTCCTGAGAGTCAACGACGTAGGCGGCGGGGTGGAGAATCTTCTACCCCCGCCCGCCCCGGCCGAGGGTTCGGCGGGGGAAGACGGGGGAGAAAATTTCACCGGGAGCGACGCCGCTGTCGGCGGCGGAGCCGGGACCACGTAAGGTCGGGCTATGCCGGTCTTCGACTACGATCCGCCAGAAAGGTTCGTGGCCGGTGCCGTTGGGCAACCGGGGTCACGCGCCTTCTTCCTGCAAGCCCGTGGTCAGGGGCGCATGACGACCGTGGGCCTGGAGAAGTTCCAGGTGGCGGTGCTGGCCGATCGCCTCGACGAGCTGCTCGACGAGGTGCTGCGCCGCAGCGGCGGCACCGCCCCGGTGCCGGCGATGGCGCCGGTCGAGCTCTCCGACAAGGCCCCCCTCGACCTGCCCATCGATGAGGACTTCCGAGTCGGCACCATGGCCCTCGCGTGGGACCCCGACACCTCCCAGGTGGTCATCGAGGCCAAAGAGGTCGACGACGAGGAAGAGGAAGAAGAGACGATCGACGACGACCGTCCCGACTCCGCCGTCCTGCGCGTGCACATCACCGCCGCCGAGGCCCGCGCGTTCACCCAGCGGGCACTCGAGATCGTCGCGGCGGGCCGTCCGCCCTGCCCGCTGTGCGGGCAGCCACTGGACGCCGACGGGCACATCTGCGTGCGTCTCAACGGCCACCGGGGGGACCGCACGTGAGTGCAGAGAGCGACCCCCGGCTCAGCAGCATCCCCGGCGCGTCCGGGCTGGACGACGTCACCGCCCTGCGCCTGCTTCGCGAGGGCACCATCGAGGTCGCCGGCCGGCTGGTCGAGGCGACCAACATGACGCTCTACTGCTCGATCCGCCTGGACGGGGTCGTCGCCGAGTGCGTGTACAAGCCGGTCAGGGGCGAGCGTCCTTTGTGGGACTTCCCCGACGGCACGCTCGCCGCGCGCGAGGTCGCCGCCTTCGAGGTCTCGGCGGCCACCGGCTGGCGCATCGTGCCGCCGAGCGTCTACCGCGAGGGGCCGTTCGGCCCCGGCATGTGCCAGCTGTGGATCGACACCGACCCCGAGACCGACCTCATGGCCCTGATCCGCGGCCGCAACCCGGCGCTGCGCCGCATGGCCATCTTCGACGCGGTGGTCAACAACGCCGACCGCAAGGGCGGCCACCTGCTTCCCCTGCCCGACGGGCACATCTACGGCGTCGACCACGGCGTCTGCTTCTCCGCCGAGGACAAGCTGCGCACCGTGCTGTGGCAGTGGCGCGGCAAGCCCCTGCCGCGCGAGGCGGTGAACGTCCTGGCCCGCCTCGAACGCGACATCGAGCGGGGCCGGCTCGGCCGGCGGCTGCGCGAGCTGCTGACGCTCCCCGAGGTCGAGGCCACCTGGGATCGCGTGCGCCGCCTGCTCAGCACCGGCGTGCACCCCTCCCCGTCGGAGGACTGGCCCGCGATTCCCTGGCCGCCCATCTAGTCGTCCCGCCGGGGCCGTACCCTTCGTGAGATGTGTCCATCTCTACCGGTATGGAGGGAACGGGCGTGTGCACGGTCATCGTGAGCGTCGAACCCGGCGCGGAGACTCCGGTGGTGCTGGCCGGGGTGCGGGACGAGATCCTGACCCGGCCGTGGGAGCCGCCCGCGGCGCACTGGCCGCGGTACCCCGCCCTGGTCGGCGGGCGCGACCTTCTGGCCGGCGGCACCTGGCTGGCCGTCGACCCCGGCGGCCCGCGGGTCGCGGCGCTGCTGAACGGGTGCGGCGACGCGGCGCCCGAGCCGATCCGCAGGTCCCGCGGCGACCTGCCGCTGAAGGCGGCCGCCGAGGGCGGGCCACCCGAGGGTGACCTGTCCTGCTACGACCCCTTCCACCTGCTCGTCGCCGATCCCGGCGGCGTGCGGCTGTGGAGCTGGGACGGCCACGGCGTGAGCGAGGCCACCTTCCCCGCCGGCACCCACATCGTGGTCAACAGCGGCTGGGAGAGCGACGACGCCGACCCCCGCGTGGCGTTCTTCCGGCCGCGCTTCGCCTCGGCCGCGCGCCCGTCGGCGGGCGGCGCCGGCGAGCCGGCATGGGAGCGGTGGCGGCGGCTGGCCTCGGGGGCGGGGCTGGAGGTCTCCGACCCCAGGGCGCTGGTGGTCCGCCGGGAGCTGCCGGACGGGCGCGTGTGGGGCACCTCGTCGATCACCCTGGTCGCCCTCGGCGCCGGGGAGCCGCGCTACGACTTCTGCCCGCGCCCCGGCGACCCCGCATCCTGGTACCGGGTCCCGCTCAGCACAGGATGCCGCCCCAGATGATCGTCACGGTCCTGCTGCCCCCGTTGGAGGTGAAGCGGACCTTGGACGTGCTGCAGTACGGGGTGCCGTAAGCGGTGATCGTCGCCGAGCTGCCCGCCCTGATGCGGCCGCGCGTGGTGCTGAGCACGCCGCCCTCACTGATGGAGGCGCGCCAGGTCACCGCCCCGCGCGGCGCCCGCAGCTTGATGTTCACGTAGGAGATGTAGTCCGAGGCGACCCGGATGCGGGCCGGGCTGACCCGCAGCAGCGGCCTGGCCGCCCGCGTCGGCGGCGTGCGCGGGGTCGGCTCGGGCTTGTCGCTCGGCTTCGGCGTCGTTCTGGCCGGCGAGGGGATCGGGGTGGGGTCGTCGGTCACCGGCGGGGAGGACGTCTCGCCGGGGATCGCCGAGTTCGCCGAGGTGGCGGGCGCCGGGGGCGGCGGCGCCGCCCCGGGGGACCGGGTCTTCGGCCCCCCGCCGGAGGCGGTCGAGACGATCGCGACGGCGGCGGCCAGCGCGACCACCCCGGCCACCGCCGCGATCACCCGGTCGCGGCGCCCGCGCAGCCGCTCCCGGGCGAGCGGGCGCCGGTCGCCCGGGTCGGGCGGCGTGCCGCCCTCGCCCGGCGGGCCGAGATGCCATGCCGGGGCCGCCGCCGCGCCGGCCCGGTCCGCGCCGGCCGGGAATGCCGGATGACCGGCGGTCTGTCCGGCGCTCTGGCCGGTGACCGGCCGGCCGGGTCCGAGTGGGGGGAGGGGGCCGGCCACGGCCGGGTCCGGGGAGAGCCGGTCACCGCCCGGCGACGGCGGCGCGCCCCCGGCCTGCGACGCGGCAGGAAAGGCCGGCGACGAAGGCGGCCCGCCCGGCAGCCCGGCCTGCGGCGGCGGGCCGGGCGGGCCCGCCTGCGCGGATCGGCC